>JBOFMA010000220.1:0-3148 GCA_051658125.1 Aeromonas sp. | reverse complement strand
CGCTGCCGGCGCCGCTGTTTTTTGAAAACACGCTGTATCAATTTGAATGGGTGTTTTTCGGCCCAGTAACCCAGGCCGAGTTGCAACATCGCCGGCAAGCGCTTAATGCCGCCTTTCGCTTTAGCCCTGCGCGCGGGCGCATGCCCGCACGCTTAACCGGTAGCCTAAATACCGGCAATGACGTGGGCTGGCTGCACTTGCCGCTGAGCTTCACCGCCGGCACCACGCGGCGCCAGCAAATGGCGTTTGAGGTGTTGCCGACCAAAATGGCGCTGCATCAGGATGTGCCGGCGATGTATCGCGCGATTGATGCGGTGTATCCGTTGTGGCGGTTTAACTTGGCGGAAAAAACCGAGCAAATGGCGGCGCGCAGCCGCCAGCGCGGTCATTTTCCGTTGATGTGGCTGGCAAACTTTGCCAGTTTGCGCGAGCAGCTCGCGCAAGGGCTCAAGGTGATTTGTGCCGCGCCGCACAGTCGTTTGCAAAGCCAGCCCTTACAGCGCAAAGCCGCTCAACTGCGTGGCCGCTTGGCACCAAAACACGCCGAGCAGCTGCGGCAAGATGTGCAAAGCAGTTGTTATGATCGCCGTTATCGGGTGGCCAAGCAGCGCCTGAGCGTGGACACCCCGGAAAATCGCTTTATTAAATTCGCGGTGACGCAGTGCAAGCGCCAACTGGCCGCGTTTGCCAGCGCCGTGCAGGCCAACAATCAGTTGCCTGGCCGTCCGCCGTTTGCCGAGGCGTTTTTAACGGAATTACAGCGCTGGCAGCAGCCGCTCGATAGCGCACTGCAGCAGTCGTTTTTAAAAGAGGTGAGCGCCGGCGCTGAGCCGCTACGCGCCTCGCTGGTGCTGCAACAAAAAACCGGTTACAGCGCGGTGTTTCGCATTTGGCAGGCATTAAAGTTTTATTTAGATGCCTTTGGCCACAGCGCTGGCATTTCTATGAAATCGGTGGCGCAGATCTATGAGGTGTGGTGCTTTTTGTGCATCAAGCAGATCTTGGAGCAGACCTTGGGGTTTGTGCTCAGCGAACATGCGGCGGGAAAATTAAGCCGTAACGACCTGTTTGAATACCAACTGCAAGACGGTTTTGCGGGGGCGTTTTGTTTTCAGCGCGCCGATGGTGTGATCGCCCGCTTAGCCCATGAGCCGAAATTCACCCAACAAGGGCGGGATATTCGCTCGTATTTAGTCACGCAAAAGCCCGATATTGTGCTGGAAGTCAGCGTGCCGGCCAGCCAGCGCGGCCAAGCGGCGCAGCGATTTATTTGGCTGTTTGATGCCAAATATCGGATTAAAACCGATGGCAGCCGCTTTGATGATGCCGCGGCCGACGTGACTGACAGCGATTATGTGCCGGATGATGCGCTCAACCAGATGCACCGCTATCGCGACGCGCTGATCCGCTTAACCCGCGCCAGTGCCAGCGCGCCGGCGCAAAAAAGTCGGCCGGTGCTGGGCGCCTTTGCGCTTTATCCGGGCTGTTTTGCGCAAACTAGCACGCCAAACCCGTATGCCCATGCCATTGAGGAAATTGGTATTGGTGCCTTTGCCTTGCTGCCAAGCGCTGACGCCAACGATGACAGCGGCCATCACTGGTTAGCGGCGTTTTTACAGGCGCAAATTGGCCCGCTGGCCCATGCCCACGACCTAGCGACGCCTTATCCTACCAATGCACTGACCGAGCGCTTGTCGGTGCAAGAAGCCGCGCGCGTGCCCTATAGCGGGATGCGCCAAGTGCTGTATTCCGATTTAACCATGACGGTGGCGCTCAGTGGCCAAGCGGGACGGGCACCGGCCTATTTTCAAGCCTTTGCCCAAGGTCAGGCGCGCTTTTATCACCTGCCGCAAAAAACTTTTTTGGCCAAATTTAAGCAGCACATTGCCGCAGAAATTCGCTATTTGGCCCTCGCGGCCACGCGCGATGAGCCCACCAGCAAGCAGATTGACCATTTGTGGCCGGTGCAAAACGTGACCCTGCTGCCGCGTCGCGCCATCAGCGTCGCGCAGGCGGGTAAAGCGTCAGACTCTAGCGAGCCTTACTACTTGTTTGAGCTGGGGCGCCCACTGCGTTTACAGCGCAGTGTGACCCATGTGCCGCATCGGCCACTACGCAACTCGATGAAACTCACCACCTTAACGCGCTTAGAACAAGCCGAGCGCTTCGCCGCCCTAGAACCGGTGTATACCGCAGCGCTGCATACGGCAGAGGCCTAAAAAAAGCGAAGCCACAGGGCTTCGCTTAAGGTGAATGGGTCAGTGCATTAGCTTGGGCTAAGCAGCCATTCAGTGACCCGCAAGGCGACCACCAATTTATCTTCCAGCGCAAAGCGCTCTTCGAGCAGACTACCCAGTTGGCTAAGATCCGCGTCAAGTTCCAGCAGTTGGGCTTCGTCTGGCGCGCTGTATTTGTCGTTAAATTCGAGCACAAAAGCGGTGCTGCGCTTGATATGCGGGTAGATCTGCTTGGCTAACATTTGCTGATCGCCACTGGCTTGTTCAAAGGTGGCGGCAATATGCTGATAAATTTCAAAATGGCCGGCGCTAACATAATCCATCAGCTGATCACAAAAACTTTGCAAATCGAGCAGGCTCGGCAGCGGGCGGGACTTATGGCGCTGATTCGGCGTGCCGACCAGTTGCATGTAATCAATCAATACTTTTTGCCGTGCGCTAAGCCAATCGTCGATGACTTGGTGCTTGCCGACCAGCGCCGCTGGGCGTGGTTCTTGCGCGTGTAACATAGATCCTCCCTCGCCCAGCCAGACGGCCGTGGCCTAAATCATTTCAATGGCAAACCCCTCGCCTATCTCCCTTCTATAACTATGGAAAATAACGGCCAGCGTCAACCATTTAACATCTAAGCAACACAAACTCTGCCCATTGGCGCCGCGCAAGTGCGCATTATTTATCCGTGAACTGCTGCTATTGTGCGCAGGCGCAACTATTTCGCTATCAGGGCGCAAATTTCGCGCCAGAAATGGCGCGCAATGCTTTGCATGGCCCATGTTTTTGCATACAGTTACGCAGTTAATTATTCACTAATAAGGAAACGCCATGAACAAAGCGCAACTGATCGATGCGATGGCTGAACGCGCGGATATCACCAAAGCACAAGCCAAAGCCGCGCTCGAAGCCATGACCAC
>JBOFMA010000219.1:0-3169 GCA_051658125.1 Aeromonas sp. | reverse complement strand
ATTGAGCACTACAAAAATTATGCGCAAACCGATTATGATCAGCATGGACTGTGGCGCTTTCGCTTGACCGCGGCCGAATACACGCAAGATTTTACCGGTTTAAAAAAAGCCCATATTTCGCAACTGCTTAATTTAAGTCGACTGCAAAGCCAAAGTGTGACATTAGCCCGAGGGCAATTTTCCACACCGCAGAGCAAAATAAATTTTGCCCGCGGCACCTTTGCCCGCGGTGATATTATTTTATTTAATGCTCACGGCTGCATAAGCCAACACTGTTTTACCAGCAAAGAACTGCGCATTCGCCGCCGTGATTTGCGCCTTTCTGCCCGCCATATTTTATTAAATGATAAAGCCAGCGGCCGGCGGCAAACAAAAATCAATTACCAAACCTATTTGTCTGCCAACTCGGCCAAATGATTTATCTACAATAATTTTAATTGACTAACAACACTTGCCACAGCGCGATCACTTGCGCTCGTTGCTCGGCTAATACATCCGCCGCAGCTTTGCGGCTATGCGCCGATAAGGTTAAGCGGTGCGCGGCATCACGAATGAGCACATAACTTTTGGTTAATTGCTCGGCCTGCATCGGCGTTAATAACTCGGCAGCAACGGCGGCGGCAAAAATACGCACGTTATCTGACCATACACACAATTGCGGCTGCGCTTGGCTATGCGCTAATACTAAAAATTGCGCGATAAATTCAATATCCACCATGCCACCCGGTGATTGTTTTAAATCAAACACCGTTGCATCGACAGTTAATAAATGCGTGCGCATTTTTTCCCGCATAGCACTAACCTCGGCGGCTAATTGCGCCTTATCGCGCGGCCTTGTTAATACCTCGCTGCGCAGCGCCTTAAATTGCGCAGCCAAATCCGCAGAAGCAAAAATACAGCGCGCGCGCACCAAGGCTTGATGCTCCCACGTCCACGCTTGGTTTAATTGATAATCGCGGTAAGCACTGAATGCTGACACCAGCAACCCCGCCTCACCCGAGGGGCGCAAGCGCATATCCACCTCATATAAGAGGCCAGAAGCGGTGCGGGTACTAAACAAGTGCAAAATGCGCTGCGCTAAACGCAGATAGAACTGCCGCGCGTCAATAGGCTTAGCGCCATCAGTGACGGCGCTGTCGGCATTGCGATGCAAAAATACCAGATCCAGATCCGAGCCATAACCCAGCTCCAAACCGCCTAGCTTGCCATAGGCCACCACGGCAAAGCCGTGCACCTCACCGGCCGACTCATCGGCGGCACGCGGCGGCGCGCCATAGCGCGCAGTGAGTGATTGCCACGCCAACGTGACCACCTGCGCGATGATCGCCTCAGCTAAAAAGGTCAAATGATCGCTCACCCGCATCAGCGGCAGCGCACCGGCAATGTCGGCCGCCACAATACGCAGCAGCGCAATTTGCTTAAATTGGCGCAGCGCTTCCATTTGCAGCTCGCTGTCTTCTTGTGGCACGCGCAGCAAAAACTGCCGCAACTGATCGCCATAACTATCTAACGCTGGCGGATGATACAAATGCACCGGATCGAGTAGTTCATCGAGCAAAATAGGATGGCGCGCTAACTGCTCACTCACCAATGGGCTAGCGGCGCACAGCCGCACCAATTGCCCAAGCGCGGCAGGATTTTCCACTAACAACTGCAAATAGGCGCTGCGGGTAAAAATAGCCACGAGCACAGCGGCAACGCGAGCAAACACCTCGTCGGGCGCGGTTTGCGTGGCGACCTGTGCCAGCAAATTGGGCATCAGTTCCGCCAGCGCTTTACGCCCATTCGGCCCGACCGGCCGGCGCTGATAGTGTGCCTTAAACGCCAGTAATTGCTGCGCTAGCGGCGCAGCGGCCGCATGCTTTTCAGCCAATTCACTAGCAAATAATTGCACCAGAGCCGCCGCGTCTAACTCCGCTTGCCAAGCATCTTGCCACACACGCAGTTGCTCACGTTGCGGCGCCACGTTGGTCTCTTCACCGCCCACAATCGCGGCAAATTGCCCACGCACCAGCGCCGCATGCCGCGCTAGTTCAGCCAAGAAATCCGCCCAACCGGCAAATCCAAGCACGGCGCACACGCGCGCTTGATCCAGCGTGTCAGTTGGCAAGGTTTGCGTCTGCTCATCAGCAATTTGCTGTAAGCAATTTTCCGTGCGGCGCAAAAATAGATAAGCGGCCAATAACTCGGTGCAAATCGCAGTGGGCAGCGCACCAGCCGCAGCTAATGCCGCCAAGGCCGCCGGCAAATGGCGCGTGCGTAACGCCACTTCCCGGCCACCACGAATTAATTGCAGCGCTTGCACAATAAATTCCACTTCGCGAATACCGCCAGCGCCTAATTTAATATTGCCGACTAAACCTTTACGCCGCACTTCCGCCGCAATCATGCTTTTCATTTGCCGCAAGCCATCGATCACACCAAAGTCGATATACCGGCGATAAATAAACGGCCGTAATAATTGGCTTAATTGCGCACTAGCCGCGGTTTCCTCACCTAATACTCGCGCTTTTACCATCGCATAGCGTTCCCAATTACGGCCATGCTGCTGGTAATAATCTTCTAACGCCGCAAACGATACCGCTAATGGTCCCGCATCGCCAAACGGACGCAAGCGCATATCCACACGAAAAACAAAACCATCGACCGTGATTTGATGCAACGCATTAATTAAGCGCTGCCCCAATTTAATAAAAAATGCCTGATTATCGCATTCGCGCCGCCCATCCACACATTGACCATTGTCAGGATAGGTAAAAATTAAATCGATATCCGAACTAAAATTAAGCTCACCACCACCTAATTTACCCATGCCTAAAATCAGTAACGGCTGCGCTTCGCCGGTGCTATTAGTTGGCGTGCCCATCTCGGTGCATTGCTTGGCATATAACCAATCGCGCGCGGCCAAAATAAGCGCATCGGCTAATTGCGTCAGGTGCACAAAACTTTCTGCCACCGATGCCAGACCTAACATTTCCCGCGCAGCAATCACCACCATCGCTTGCCGGCGAAATTGCCGCAGCACCTGTTTTAACTTCACTTCATCTTGCACCGCAGCTATGTTCTGCGCCAAATCACTGGCGTAGTGAATATGATGCTGACTTAGCGCTGGATCATTTTCCTTGAGCGCGTTCAATAAGTACGGCAACAACGACGGCTCACGCACCAA
>JBOFMA010000218.1:0-36340 GCA_051658125.1 Aeromonas sp. | reverse complement strand
TGTTGCACTGCCATTTGTCGAGGATGCGAAAAACCACGGGCAGCGCTTTGCTAAGATCAATACCGCCTTCTTCATGGCGGTTTTGATGAGCTAGTTTCATAGAGATCCCTTAGCTATACAAGCAGTATGCGGTGATAGATGGGTGAGGAATAACGCTTATGTGAATAGTTTAGGTGAAGTTAACATAAGTGCAAAAATAATTTTATTTTGTCCATTTATGAATTGGTGCGAGGGTAATGAGTCATTGTGTGTGCATTGACGATGCGGCATATCTTTTGGCTGGTATTGTGCCAATCTGTGCCCTTGATCGCGTTTTTTAGCTGTGGTGCGCATTTATGGCGCTTTTCTCCTTACACTAGCGGCAATTTTTCCAGCTAAGTTTTCGGAGCATCTATGGGCAAGAAATCAACCGCGGCGCGCATGGGCGTGCATGGCGCAGCAAAAGCGGCGCCCCGCGCAACCCCCGAGGCTAAGCCTTTGGCCCGCGCCGGTTTGCTGCGTCGTTTGGGCGCGTGGGCCTATGACAGTTTGTTGGTCGCCGGTTTGTTACTGGTGGCCGGCTTTATTGGCTACGCGGTGGCCAGTGCGTTGCTGGCGCTGGGGCTTGTCACCGTGCCGCAGGGTGAAGCGGCGCTGTGGCTGTTAACCCGCCATCCGTTGAGCTTGTTGTATAGCCTGTGGCTGGCGGCGGTGGTGTGTGGCTTTTATGGCTGGTTTTGGACGCAGGCGGGGCAAACCTTGGGCATGCGTGCTTGGCGCGTGCGTTTGCAGCGGGTGGATGGCGGGCGCATGAATTGGACGCAAGTGCTGATCCGCTTGGCGACCTCGGCCTTTGGTCTGGGCAATTTATTGTGCTTGGTGAACTGGCGCGAGCCGCGCGCGTTTCAAGATATTTGGGCCGAGTGCGAAATGGTGTGTACTGACGCGGTGTAATGCAGCCGATGATTTGAGCTAAACACAACGGGCGCCAGAGGGCGCCCGTTTTGCTGCGTGCATAAAGCCGCTGTGGCGTTATTGCTTGCGGCCGCCGGCAAACACTTAATTGAGTAAGCGTAAATCAGCTTCGCGGCGCTCTTTTAGGCCAGTATAAAAATTTTCATGGGGGCCAAGGCTGAGCAAAAATAGCTGTAGCTTGGTATCTTTCCACGCATAACCGAGCAGAACTAATTGGCCATTTAGTTTGAACTTGTGTACCCGCAGATAGGCTAAATCGCCTTTTTTCTGTTCGCCGAGCGTGGGGGATTGGATGATTTTATCGATTTCATCCTCCACCTGTTTTAAGTGCGCGGTGGGCAGTTTTTTTAGCTGCTGGTTAAACAGCCGCGATTCAAAAACTTCAATCTCGGGCTGTTGTTCTGACATAGCGGATTACTTGACCTTCTTTCACTTGATCTGCGGCTAGCAGCACATCTTTAATAAAACTAAAGGGTAAATCGGGGTTATCTTCAACCAGATGACCAATCTTTGACCAGTATTCAATTTGCTTAGGTAAAGAGCGGTGTGCGGCCGAGGCGTATATTTTGGCTTCTGCTACGAAGCTATCGTCTAAGCGAACCGTTTGTGCCATGTGCTTTCTCCTGACGAGTGGCATGTGTGGCCGAAGTATATGTAAGCGGGATTATTTGACAACAAATTGTTGCATAATACCACTTATGGCTGCGTTATGTGGTCGATGATTTGAGCTAAAAACAACGGCGCCAGAGGGCGCCCGTTGTGCTGCGTGCATAAAGCCGCTGTGGCGTTATTGCTTGCGGCCGAGGATATACAGTGAGATGCCGCCAAACAGCAGGCTAGGAGCAACCGCAGCCAAGATCGGCGGCACGGCATACACCAAACTAATAGGGCCAAACACGCGGTCGCTCACATACACGGCAAAGCCGGTCATGATGCCCATCAGCATGCGTGCGCCCATGCTCACCGAGCGCAGCGGGCCGAAGATAAACGATGAGGCCAGCAGGATCATGGCGACCACCGATAAGGGCGCCAGTACCTTGCGCCACAATTCGAGTTGATAGCGCCCCGCCTCTTGCTTGTTAGCATCCAGATAGGCGATGTAATCGCGTAGGCCAGACACCGACAGGTTTTCCGGATCGATACTCACCACGCCGAGTTGCTTAGGGGTGAGATCCGAGCGCCACGCGTAATCGGTTTGGCTCTGGGTTTGGATCTGGTTGGGGTCGGTAAATTGGGTCAGGGTGACTTGGGACAGTTGCCAGTGATCTTGGGCAAAACGCCCTTCGCTGGCCTGCACCACTTCTTCTAGCTCTTGGTTGCGGCTAAAGCGGTATAAGGTCACGCCGGTGAGGGCGCCATCTTTGCGCACGCCGTTGATGTTAACGAAATGGTCACCATCGCGCGCCCACACGCCATAGGCGGAGATGGTTAAGCGCCCTTCCGACATAGCGCCGGCTTTAATGTCATCCGCCAGTCGCTTGGCCACCGGCGCCACATACTCGCCCATCAGGCTAACCAGCAGCATCAAGGGGATGGCGGTTTTTAACGCCGCCAGCACCAAGCTGATTTTGGAGCGACCAGCGGCTTGCATCACCACCAGTTCCGAGCTGGAAGCCAGTTGGCCTAAGCCAATCAGGCCGCCGAGCAGCGCTGCGAGCGGGAAAAACAGCACCGCTTCTTTGGGCATCGACAGCAGCACAAAATACAGTGCTTTGAGCATGTCGTAATGGCCATCGCCCACCGCTTTGAGCTGTTCCACATATTTGATCAGCGCCGCCAAGCCGACCAAAGTCAGCTCGCAGAGCACGATGGACATAAAAATCACGCGGCCGATATAACGGTCAATAATGCCAAACATCGTTTACCCCTTCACTTGGCGCGCCTGATAGCGGCCCTTAATGCCATTCCACCACGGTGTGCCTTGCAAATTCAGCGGCAAGCCAATCAGCAGTAAATACGCCAGCGGCACCAAGAACATGCCTGGCCAGTGCGGCAAGCGGCCGCTATCAATCGCCGAGCGCGCCGCACTGAGCAGCAAGAAATACGATAAATAGAGCAAAATCGCCGGCAACAGCTTGGCATAACGCCCTTGGCGCGGGTTAACCCGTGCCAGCGGCACCACAAGGTAGCACAGCACCAAAATCGAGATGGGTAACGACAGGCGCCACTGCAATTCGGCCATCAGGCTGTTATCGGTGGTGCCAAACAGTTCGCGGGTCGGCTTGGCCGCCGATTTGCGTTTGGCTTGCTCCACTTCTTGCTGGCGAATGATCACGCTGTATTCGCCAAAACGTGAGATTTGAAACTGTTTTTGGCCAAAGTGACCTTCATGGCGGGCGCCATCGAGCAGGGTTAGCCATTGCAAACCTTTGTCGTCCACCGTGACTTTACCTTGGCTGGCGACCACCACCGATGGCGCTTTGCCGCCTTTGCTGCGTTGCAGTAAGAAGATCTTGTTTAAGCCGCTGCCGCTATCGCTTAGGTCTTGGATGTAAGCCACTAAGCGGCCGCGGTCGAGCTCTAAAAAACGCCCCGGTTGTAAAAAGGCGATACCTGGGTCGGCTTTAAATTGGTCGATCACTTGGTATTCGCGCTCTTTGGCATTGGGCGCCAACCAGGCGGTGTTGACCGCCGCCACGCTAGCGGTGAGCAGGGCCAGCAGCATGGCGCTGCGCTGCACAAAATGCTGGCTAAAGCCGACCGCGTGCATCACGGTCATTTCGCTTTCGGCATACAGGCGGCCGTGGGCAAACAAAATGGCCAAAAACAGGCTGATCGGCAGCATCAACAGCGCCATATTTGGCAAGTTGAGCAGCAATAAGGTGGAAACGAGGCGCGTCGGCACTTCGCCATCGGCGGCATCGCCAATGATCTTGATAAATTGTTGGCTGATGAAGATCAGCAGTAGCACCAGCAGCACAGCGAGCTGGGTTTTCAGAGTTTCTCTGAATAAATAGCGGAAAACGATCACAGTCATTCCCAAGTAAACTTGTGTTTTTAGCCGAATGCTTGAAAAATAGGGCTCAAAGTTGGATTTTCATAAGTATTGTCTGCGCTTGGCCGCAAGATTAGCGCCAAAGTCAGACCGCCGCCGGCATTATTCAATAAACAGTGCCTTTTGTCTTTAAGATGTAGGAGATCCCATGGAGTTCAGCGTCAAGAGCGGTAGTCCAGAAAAGCAACGCAGTGCCTGTGTCGTGGTAGGGGTATTTGAACCACGGCGGTTATCACCAGTGGCGGAACAACTCGATAAGATCAGCGACGGTTATTTAAGTTCACTGCTGCGCCGTGGCGATCTCGAAGGCAAAGTTGGCCAAATGTTAATGCTGCACCAAGTGCCCGGCGTGCTCAGTGAGCGGGTGCTGCTGGTCGGTTGCGGCAAAGAGCGTGAGCTCGATGAGCGTCAATATAAGCAGATCATCAATAAAACCATCACCACCTTAAACGATACCGGTTCAATGGAAGCGGTGTGCTTTTTAACCGAACTGCACGTTAAAGGCCGCGATACCTACTGGAAGGTGCGCCAAGCGGTGGAAGCGACCAAAGCGGGTTTGTACAGCTTTGATCAATTCAAAACCACCAAAGATGAGCCACGCCGGCCGCTGCGCAAATTGGTGTTTAACGTTTCCACCCGCCGTGAACTCGCGTTAGGTGAAAAAGGTGTGGCGCATGGCTTGGCTGTGGCGCGTGGCACGCGTATTTGCCGCGATGTGGCCAATATGCCACCGAACATTTGCAATCCGGCTTATTTAGCCGCGCAAGCCGAGCAGTTGGCGGCCGACTATCCCAGCATTCGCACCAAGGTGCTCGGCGAGGCCGCTTTGGCCGAGTTGGGCATGCACGCGTATTTGGCGGTGGGCCGCGGTTCGGCTAACGAGTCGATGATGGCGGTGATGGAATATACTGGCAATCCCGACGCAAGTGCTAAGCCGATTGTGCTGGTGGGCAAAGGCTTAACCTTTGATTCCGGCGGTATTTCTCTTAAGCCCGGCGAAGGCATGGATGAGATGAAATACGACATGGGCGGCGCCGCGTCCGTGCTTGGCACGCTGCATGCGCTGGCCGAGTTGCAGCTGCCGATCAATGTGGTGGGCGTGTTGGCGGGCTGTGAAAACATGCCTGGCGGCAAAGCCTATCGCCCTGGGGATATTTTGACCTCGATGTCCGGCCAGACCATCGAAGTGCTCAACACCGATGCCGAAGGGCGCTTGGTGTTGTGTGATGCGCTGACGTACGTTGAGCGCTATGAGCCCGATGCGGTGATCGATGTGGCGACCTTGACCGGTGCGTGCGTGATTGCGCTCGGCCATCACACCACCGGTTTATTGTCCACGCACAATCCGCTGGCCAGCGATCTGCTGAGCGCCGCCGAGCAAGCGGGTGACCGCGCTTGGCGCTTGCCGCTGTTTGATGAGTATCAAGAGCAGATTGAAAGCCCGTTTGCCGATATGGCCAATATTGGCGGCCGCCCAGGCGGCGCCATTACTGCGGCGGCGTTTTTGTCGCGCTTTACCAAAAAGTACCACTGGGCGCATTTAGATATTGCCGGTACCGCGTGGAAGAGCGGCAAAGACAAAGGCAGCACTGGCCGGCCGGTGCCGCTGTTGTTGCAGTATTTGCTCAATCGCAGCGGGATTGAAATCGAAGAAAAAGAGTAATCGCCGCAAATGCTGGCCGGCCGAGTTTCCCCTCGGCCGGCTTTGCTTTGCCTGCGCCAAAGCGGCGCCTTATCTGCCCTGTTGTTAACGCGCGAGTCTGTCATGAGTCATGTGGTGTTTTATTTGCTCACTGCGGCCGATACGGCCGAGGCCTCGGCGCTCGAGCGCGCCGTGTGCCAGCTGTGCGCCGAACAGTGGCCCAACGGCCATGTGTATGTGTATTGCCAAGACGAGCCGCAAGCGCTGCGCATTGATGAGCTGTTGTGGCAATTGCCCAGCGAGCGCTTTGTGCCGCACCAGTTGCAAGGCGAGCAAGGCCAAGCACCAGTGGAAATTGGCCATCGGCCGCCAGCGCGGCGCTATGCGCGCTTAATTAATTTAACCACGCAGGTGCCGCCATTTGCCGCCGGCTTTGGCGAAGTGATAGATTTCGTGCCCAGCGATGAAGGGCAAAAGCAGCTAGCGCGCGAGCGCTATAAACAATACCGCCAAGCGGGGCACACGCTTGTGATGCAAGATGCGCTCCTTGACGCCGCCGCCAGCGCTTAACGCCTGCGGCACCTATTTTTCACCCATTTCACGACGGTTGACCCATGGAAAAAACCTTTAATCACAACGCTATCGAGCAGGCCCTTTATCAGCATTGGGAAGCGCAGGGCTATTTCAAGCCGCACGGCGACAACACAAAAGAGTCCTACTGCATCATGATCCCGCCGCCGAACGTGACCGGTAGCTTGCACATGGGTCATGCCTTCCAGCAAACCTTAATGGATACCTTGATCCGTTATCAGCGTATGCAGGGCAAAAACACTCTGTGGCAAGCGGGTACTGACCATGCGGGTATCGCCACCCAGATGGTGGTGGAGCGCAAAATTGCCGCCGAAGAGGGCAAAACCCGCCACGATTACGGCCGTGACGCCTTTATCGACAAGATTTGGCAGTGGAAAGAGGAATCGGGCGGCACCATTACCCGTCAAATGCGTCGCTTAGGCGACTCAGTGGATTGGGAGCGCGAGCGCTTTACCATGGACGAAGGCTTGTCGGCCGCGGTGCAAGAAGTATTCGTGCGTTTGTACGAAGATGGCTTGATGTATCGCGGTAAGCGTTTGGTGAACTGGGATCCGAAACTTGGCACCGCGATTTCTGATCTGGAAGTGGAAAACAAAGAAGTGAAGGGCCACATGTGGCACCTGCGCTATCCGCTGGCCAATGGCGCGAAAACCGCTGAAGGCTTAGATCACCTGATTGTGGCCACCACCCGCCCAGAAACCCTGCTCGGTGATACCGCGGTGGCGGTGAACCCAGACGATCCACGCTATCAAGCCTTGATTGGCCAGCACATTGTGCTGCCACTGACCGGCCGCTTAATTCCTATCGTGGGCGATGAGCACGCCGATATGGAAAAAGGCACTGGCTGCGTGAAGATCACCCCGGCGCACGATTTTAACGATAACTTGGTCGGTAAGCGCCACAACCTGCCGATGATTAACATCTTCACCTTGGATGCGCATGTGCGTGCCGAGGCCGAGGTGGTGGACAGTAATGGCAATCCTTGCCGCGCTTACAGCACCGAGTTGCCAGCCGAGTTTGCCGGTTTAGAGCGCTTTGCTGCGCGTAAAGCCATTGTGGCTAAGCTCGATGCGCTGGGTCTGTTGGTCGAGATTAAAGATCACGTGTTGCAGCAGCCGTACGGCGATCGCGGCGGTGTGCCGATTGAGCCGATGCTCACCGACCAGTGGTATGTGCGCGTTGCGCCGATGGCCAAAACCGCGATTGAAGCGGTGGAAGATGGCCGCATCCAGTTTGTACCTAAGCAATACGAAAACATGTATTTCTCGTGGATGCGCGATATCCAAGATTGGTGCGTATCGCGCCAGTTGTGGTGGGGTCACCGCATTCCAGCGTGGTATGACGAGAGTGGCAAAGTGTATGTCGGTCGTGATGAAGCCGAAGTGCGCGCCAAGCACAACATTCCCGCGGTCACCGTACTGCGCCAAGATGAAGACGTGCTGGACACTTGGTTTAGCTCAGCGCTGTGGACTTTCTCTACCTTGGGCTGGCCAAACAACACCGAGGCCTTAAAAACCTTCCATCCGACCGATGTGTTGATGAGTGGTTTTGACATTATTTTCTTCTGGATTGCGCGCATGATCATGATGACCATGCACTTTATCAAAGATGAAAACGGCCAGCCGCAGGTGCCGTTTAAGACCGTGTACATCACCGGTCTTATCCGCGATGAAGAAGGGCAGAAGATGTCCAAGTCCAAGGGCAACGTGCTTGACCCACTGGATATGATCGATGGCATCAGCTTGCAAGATCTGCTGGAAAAGCGCACCGGCAACATGATGCAGCCACAAATGGCGGAAAAAATTGGCAAGCGCACCGCTAAGCAGTTCCCCGAGGGTATCAACGCCCACGGCACCGATGCGCTGCGCTTTACCCTAGCGGCGCTGGCCTCAACCGGCCGCGACATTAACTGGGATATGAAGCGCTTAGATGGTTACAACAATTTCTGTAACAAGCTGTGGAATGCCTCGCGTTATGTGCTGATGAACACCGAAGAGCAAGATTGCGGCTTCTCTGCGCAAGGGCATGGCGGCGAGATGCAGTTGAGCTTGGCTGATCGCTGGATCAAAGCGCAGCTGCAAATCACTACCCGTGATTTACGCGCGGCGCTCGATAGTTATCGCTTTGATATCGCCGCTGGCATTTTGTATGAGTTCATCTGGAACCAGTTCTGTGACTGGTATTTGGAGCTGACCAAGCCGGTGCTGACCAAAGGCTCGGCCGCCGCCCAGCGTGGCACGCGCCACACCTTGCTGGAAGTGCTGGAAACCTTGCTGCGCTTAGCCCACCCGATCATTCCGTTTATCACCGAGACCATTTGGAAATCGGTGGCGCCACTGACCGGTAACCACGACGACACCATCATGCTGCAGCCATATCCCGCCTTTGATGCTGCGCAAGTGGATGAAACCGCCTTGGCCGACCAAGAGTGGGTGAAGGAATTTATCGTCAGTATTCGTAACATCCGCGCCGAGATGAACGTGGCGCCGAGCGTGCCGCTTAACGTGTTGCTCAAATGCGCTAGCAGCGATGCTGCGCGCGCCACCGAGAACGAGGCGTTCTTAAGCGCGTTGGCGCGTTTGGCCTCGATCCGCGTGCTGGGCGCGGATGAAGTGGCACCGTTGTCAGTGAAAAAACTGATCGGCACCTCTGAGCTGCTGATCCCGATGGCCGGTTTAATCGACAAAGACGCCGAGTTGGCGCGGTTAGCCAAAGAAGTGGCCAAGCTGGAAGGGGAAATCGCGCGCATCGACAGCAAGCTGGGTAACGAAGCGTTTGTGGCCAAAGCGCCAGAAGCGGTGATTAGCAAAGAGCGTGAGAAGCAGGCGGATTATCGCCAGCAGTTAGCCAAGTTGGCCGCACAGCAGGTGGAAATCGCCGCGCTGTAAACCAACGGGCATGCAATGTGCTTAGCGCAGCCTTCGGGCTGCGCTTTTTTTTGCGGGGCAGGCTGGCCGCCAATTTTGGGCAATAAAAAACCCGCAAAACCTGTTGGGCTGCGGGTGAGCAGACGTAAACGTCTGTTTTGTAAGCGTATTTGGTGGCCCCTGGGGGACTTGAACCCACGACCAAGCGATTATGAGTCGCCTGCTCTAACCAACTGAGCTAAGGGGCCAGCGCGCGTTAAGTTAACTTAGCTTAACGAAGCGGCGCGATTGTATAGGATACATAGGGGTCTGTCTAGCCAGCGATCGCACCTAAATGAGCAGAAAGGTGGGCCTTGTAACAAAAGGTGGGCCTTGTAACAAAATGTGCAAAAGGGATGACTTTTTTCGGCGAACAGGGAAAACTCCCGCTTTGCACCACTAAATACAGCAATCGAGAACCTAGCCTATGCCGCTAGGCGGCGTTGTAAGGAGAGTTGATGGAAACCGCCACTGCGCATTTTACGCTGGCTTTATTAGGCCCAGCGCCTGCTGTTGGACTGGCGGCTGATCTCACCTGCCAAGCACTGGTGAGCTGGCAGCAATGGAATACGACCTCGGCCCCCGTGCTGCTGATAAATTTGCCCGAGCGTGAGCAAGATGGCTTGCTGATGCTGCTGCGTGCCGATAGTAAGCGCTATCGCCAGCCGATTTTTTGTGTCAATGCCAGCCCGTTAGCGCCAATGCTGGCTGATGGCTTGCTCGCGCAGTTAAGCGAGCGGGCGCCGGTGATTTTAGAGCGCTTGGCGCTGATCAACGTGCATGATCACCCCGATGAGCTAGAAAAGCTGGCCTGGTTTGGTTGGCCGCGGCCCCATTTTCAACTGTTGCCACAATGGCAGCCGGCCGCGCGGCAAGGCTATGGCTATCCGCTGCTCGATTGCTTGTTTGCGCAAAAAATTGATCTGATTGGCCGCGGTGATCCAAACCAAGGCGTGCATGCCAGCCACTTTTTACCGCAACTGGTGGGGGAGCGCGTGCTGGAAATTAGCCGCCTTGTCGATCGCGTGCGTTTGTGCGGCCATTGCCATGGCGGGCATTTGAACTTTATTGATGTCTGCCCCGCGTGCCGGCATATCGCCATTGAGGCCAAGCCGGCGGTGCACTGCTTTACCTGTGGCCATGTGGAAGATCAGGACAAATTTATGCAGCAAGGCAGTTTGCGCTGCCCGAAATGCGTGACCCAACTGCGGCATATCGGGGTAGACTACGATCGGCCGCTGGAAAAATACCACTGCCAAAGTTGCCATGCGCGCTTTATGGAGGCAGCGGTGGAAGCGCGCTGCCACGCCTGTGGCCAAGCGCACCAACCGGATAATTTGTTGGTGGCGCCGGTGTATGAATACAGCTTAGGGCAACTGGCGCGGCATATCGCCCGAGAAGGCACCCAGCAGTTGCAAGTGCCGCTGACCTGGGGGCGGGATGTGCCAATGGAGCACTTCCCGTGGCTATTGCAATGGACCAACAGTTTGCTTGAGCGCCATGGTGGCGTGCACAGTTTGCTGGCCATCAAGGTCGAGCGCTTGGCCCAGTTGCGCGCGCAACTGGGCTTAATTGCCACCGGCCAACGCTTGGCCGCGCTGCTCACCCGCCTGCAAGCCCTGTTTCGCGATACCGATGTGGTGTGCCAATACGGCGAAAATGGCTTGGTTTTGCTGCTGCCGTACACCGATGAGCCGGCGCAGCGCTTGCTGCAAGAGCGGGTCGCCGCGCTCAATGAAGTCGAAGGGTTGGATGTGCTGAGCTTGGCTATGAAAGGCTGTACCTTGCCACAAGCGCTGGGTGAAGATGTGCAAGCCTGGCTGCAGCAGTGGTTAAGCCATGATTGGTGAGATCCTCGATTGGCTGGGTCGCCTGCAGGGTATTTTGTTGGCGATCTTTAACACCGCGAGCGTCTCGCCGCGGCAATTTTTCTTGCTGCTGCCGGTGCTATTGCTGCTCGAAGTGCCGTTGATGGCGCTGGTGGTCACTGGCGTGTTGCGCTGGTTTGAGCGCTATAGCCAGCGCGGTCGGCGTTTGCCGCAGCGCTTTCCCAAGGTGTCGTGCATCATCACCTGCTATAGCGAAGGCGAGGCGATTAAATCGACCATTTTTACTTTAAAAGAGCAGCTGTATCGCGGGCCGATGGAGATCATCGCGGTGATTGATGGCGCTAAAGCCAACGCCCATACCTATCAAGCGGCGCTTAGTTGTGTGGATGCTTTTGCTGATAGCCCCAAGCGGCGCTTGGTGCTGCTGCCCAAATGGCAGCGCGGTGGCCGCGTTTCGACCTTAAATGCTGGGCTGGCCGCCGCCACTGGGGAAATTGTGATCAACGCCGATGGTGATACCTCATTTGATAACACCATGGTAGATGAAATAGTGGCCTGCTTTGATGACCCCAATGTGCCGGCGGCCGGCGGCGCTTTGCGCGTGCGCAACTGGCAGGATGGTGTGCTCGGGCGTTTGCAAGCCATCGAGTACATGATCTCGATGCAATTTGGCAAAACCGGCTTAAGTGAATGGAACCTTATCAATAACATCTCCGGCGCCTTTGGTGCCTTTCGCCGCGACTTTTTGCGTCAGATTGGCGGCTGGGATACGCATACGGCCGAAGATTTAGATCTGACCTTGCGCATCAAACACTACTTTAAGCGCCACCCGCACCTGCGTATTGCTTTTGCGCCGCACGCCATTGGCCACACTGATGCGCCGAGCGATGTGATTACCTTGGCCAATCAGCGTCTGCGCTGGGACGGCGATTTATTGTTTTTGTATTTGCGCAAACACAAATACTCGCTCACGCCGCGGATCTTGGGCTGGAAAACCTTTCTGTTCACCTTGATTTTTGGTGTGGGGCAAAACGTGCTGCTGCCGCTGCTGGTGACGGTCTACACCCTGTGGCTGGTGGTCAGTTACCCCGCGCCTTTTGTTGCCGCGGTATTTATCTCTCTCTATTTGATTTATTTGGCCTTAACCGCCGGCAGTTTCGTGCTGTTTTTATGCATGGTGTCGGAGCAGCCGCGCACGGATATTCACCGCCTGCCTTGGCTGCTGGCCTATCCGTTGTACACCTGGCTGATGCGGTTGTGGTGCGCGGTGGCGCTGCTTAACGAGCTATTTCGCCGTGGGCATGAAGAGAGCAGCATGGCGCCTTGGTGGGTGCTCAAGCGTGGCAATAAATTTTGATGTAGGACGTACGCCTGATGAAAGTGACCTTTACTCCGCCCAAGCAGCAAGATGCGACCCAAGATCAGGGTGTGCGCGTGCTGTACGCCCCGGCTAAGCGTATGGCGTTTCGCTTGCGTTGGTATGCTATTTTGCTGCTGGCCTTTAGCCCCGTGCTATTGCTGCTGCTCTATCTGGGGCGCAATCTGTGGTACACCCAAGCGCCGGGCATTTTGACCACCGAGCCGCAATTGGTGGTGGCCAATAGTGATGGCTTTGTGCGTGATGTGCTGATTGCGCCAGGGCAAATGCTGAACGCCGATCAGCCGCTACTGCGCATTGAATCGCCGATCTTGCTGGCCAGCATTCTTGAGCAAGAAGCGCAATTGGCCCAACTCGCGCTAGATACTGACGCGGCCGAGCAGGCGCAATTAGCGCAGCTAGATACCCAAGTGGCGATTGCGGCCGAAGGCGCGCGCGAGCAGGAAAAAATCTATCAAGAGTATGTGGCGCACAAAGAGAGCAAATTGGTGTCGAGTGCCGAGTTTGCCAGCGCACTGCTTAGCCGCACCCAAGCGCGCCTTGCGCTAGAGGAAGCCAAAGGCGCGCGGCTGGTCAAGCAGCAAGCCTGGCAAGAAGATAGGCTCGCCGGCCCCTTGGTCAGTGCGCGCAATGCCTTGCGCCAGGCCTTGACTCGCATGACCGCAACGCAGGTGCAGCAGCAACCACGCGCGCCGAGTGCCGGTGTGGTGGCGGATATTTTGGTGCAGCGCGGTGACTGGGTATTTTCTGGCACGCCGCTGGCGCTGATTGCCAAGCAACAGCAGCCGTTTATTTTGGCCTATATAGCGCCGAAATATTTAGCCAAAATTCAAGCCGGCGCCTCGGCCACGGTGGTGTTTCGCAGTGGTGAAAAGCGCGCGGCTACGGTGGCGCGCGAGGTGGAGCTAACCGATAAGTTGCCAAGCCAATTAGCCGAGCCATTTGAAGCGCAGCGCGCTTCGCTAAAGGTCAAACTGAACTTTACCGAGCCTTTGCCGGCGGCGATGCGTATTGAAGGCTTGCCGGTGATGGTGCGACTCGACTAAGCCGAACGCCACGGGCGTAATTTGTCCGTGGCGCTTTGAGCCTGTTTTGCTAGACTGCGCGGCTGCGCAGCATCGGATTGCCCGCCGCGACGTCGCTTAGGTGCATTTGAAGCCGCGCCTGACTACGCATATAACTTAGCTAACCCGTCAATTTGCCGTCGAGTCTCCTATGATGATGCGAACTATCTCCAATTTGTTGTTAGCCGGCGCATTGCTGCTGTGCGCGCCTAGTAGCTTGCTGGCGGCGGTTAAGCCGTTACCGGCGCCCAAACTCAACGCCACCGCCTTTGTAGTGGCCGATCACAAGTCGGGCGCGGTGTTGTCGTCGCGTAATGGCAATAAAGTCATGCCGATTGCCTCTATCACCAAGCTGATGACCGCCTTGGTGGTGCTTGATGGCAAACAAAATCTTAATCAACAGCTCACCATCAGCAGCGCGGATATTGATCGCCTCAAAGGCACCGGTTCGCGCTTGGCGATGGGCACCAAGTTAAGCCGCGCCCGCATGCTGCATATTGCGCTGATGTCGTCGGAAAACCGCGCCGCCTCGGCGCTGGGGCGCCATTATCCTGGCGGTATTCGCGCCTTTGTGGCGGCGATGAATGCCAAGGCGCGTATGCTTGGCATGTGGAATACCCGCTTTGCCGATAGCACAGGCTTAAATCCGCGCAACGTGTCCACCGCGCATGATCTGGCTAAATTGGCCGCCGCCGCTGTGGCTTATCCTTTGATCCGCCAATATTCCAGTGACGATCAAGAGTATGTAAAAACCAATAAAACCCGCTTGCTGTATCGCAACTCCAATCGCTTGGTGCGGGAAGTGAATTGGGATTTTACCTTGTCAAAAACCGGTTATATCAAAGAGGCAGGGCGCTGTTTGGTGCTCGGTACTAAGGTGCGCAGCAAGCCGGTGATCATGATTTTGCTTGATTCAGACACCACATCAACGCGGGTCGCGGATGTGCGGCGGATTAAAAAGTGGCTGGAAACCAGCGGCGCGCAGCGCCTATTGGCCAAGCGCTAGTTAACCGCGCAGATAAAAAAAGCCCAGCAGATGCTGGGCTTTTTTGTGCGGCGAATTTAGCTTGCCGCGCCGCTGGCGCGAGAGCCGATAAGGGCGCTAGCTTAGCTTGGGGTTACTTTACCTTTGCTAAAGCGCTCCACCAACATGGCGCAGGCTACGTTACCGCTGGAGTTCACCAAAGTGGCCGGGATATCAATGATGTTACCAATCACCGCCAAAATGGGGATCATGCCTGCCGGCAAGCCGAGCATGGTGCAGATCAAGGTTTCGCCGGTCAAGCCGCCGCCTGGGATTGAGCCCATGACCACGCCGACTAAAAATGACAGGCCGATGATCAGTAAAAACATCTCCACGCCGCCAAGCGATTGGCCCATCAGCGACATGATAAAAGCGATTTTCACCGCGCCACCAATCACCGAGCCATCTTTATGCGTATTGGCGCCGAGCGGTACCACCAAGTCTGCAACGTCTTCTGATACGCCAATATCTTTTGCCGCCACTAAATTGACGGAAATACAGGCGGCACTTGAGGCCGTGGCAATCGCGGACAATGACGGGGTAATAATATTGCGCCAAAAAGTTTTCACACCCGCGCGGCCGCCAGCGACCAACGCATATAGGGAATAAAAGATTGCGTAATAAAGTAGGGCTAATACGGTATAGAGCACAAAAGCATTAAAAAAGCCGGTTAAAATCGAACCGCCTAGCATGCCAATGGTATAGGCAAACGAGCAACCTAAGCCCAGCGGTGCGGCATACATGATGAGGTTGACTAATTTTAGACAGACTTGATTCATCGCCCGCATAAAATGGCGCACTGGCGTAGCGGCCGAGCCACTTAAATTAATCGCAATACCAAATAAAAAGGCAAAAACAATCAGAGGTAATAAATGGGCTTTGGTAAATAATTGATAAAACTCACTGACCGTGAACATATTTACCAACATTTCGCCTAATGGCTTAGGCGCTTCATTACTCAGCGGGAATGCGGCCATTAACGCTTGCGAATCAATGCCTTCCACGGGGTTAAATAGCATCACGCCGCCGTAGCCGACTAAGCTCGCTAGCAGGGCGGTGGTGATAAACACCAGTGCGGTGACGGTGAGAATATTGCCTAATTTGTGCCCGTGCTCATTGCCGCTGACCGCATTCACAATGCTGAAAAACACGAGCGGCACAATAACCACAAACATCAAATTTAAGAACATATCGCCGATGGGTTTAACAGCAATGGTGGCTTCGCCAAAATAGGCGCCCAAGCTGCCGGCCACAAACATAGCGGCCAGAAAAAAACTGGAGAATCCATAAATTTTAAAAAAACTGCGCATAACCGCTCCACAGTAAGAGTTACAGCATGAAACATTAAAAAATAAATAATAAGAAGTAAATGCCCGCAAGCAAAATGCGGCCGACTAGCCCAACCGGTTGATTACCATGTTATCTCCCTGTCCTTATGTGAGGCACTATGGCCTTGCCAATTAGCGCGGTATTTTTAAAAATTGTTATAACTAAGCGCAGTCATCAGTCCACGTTTAATTAGCGTATAACTATAAAGAAAAAAATAGTGAGGGCAATTGTTTTTACTCTGCGCGGATAAATTAGCGCCGGCGTCACGGCAACTTCTGGCGCGGTAACGCCGGCCTGTTCTGGCAGGCATCGGCGGAAGATCAATGTGGTGGGCTGTGTTAGCTGCCCCTAGCACGGATACATAGCGCTAAAAGAACGGGTAACTAACCGGCAAAAAAAAAGAGAGCGAGGCTCTCCTTAGTATGTATAAAGCGCGATGGCGGCGCTTGCGCGCGGGCAAGCGGCCAGAGTGGCTTATTGGTTGGCCTCAGCAAAGGTTTTTAACACTTGGGCGCGCGCGGTCATGGCAGCAGAACGCTCGGTTAAGCGCTTGATGAATTCGGCTTTTTTCACCGGGTCTTCGATGCGCTCAAAGCGCTCTTTGAGGTGGGCTTGCAATTGCTCGGTGGTCATGTGCTTAAAGCCGCCCGGCTTGCCGTGGTGTTTGCTACCGTGCATACCGTGATGCATGCCGCCGTGTTTTGCCATCGCTTCATCGTGCATCGGGCAATCGATGGTTTGGGTGGCATCTGCCGCCGATGCCGCATCGGCGGCCGCATGCGCGACCAAAGGTAGGGTAAACAGCGCGCTGGTCAGCAGCACTAAACGCAGTGATTTCATCGTATTCTCCTTGAACGGGGTAATTAACCTAAGGCGGTGTGTTGGCTCGCAAGAGCTAACCTCGCCGCTTAGCCAAGTAAAGCGCAATGGCCTAAGTAAAGTATGCCAGCGCTTTATTATTTTGTTGCAGAGTATGGCATGACTTCGGGCTGGCAAAGTTTGACATAACCCGCCGGACGAATTTCCGTATACTGCCGACGTCAATTAAAGGAGAGGCGCATGAACTCAGCCAACACCCATGTCTTAGTCGTTGATGACCACAGTGAAATTCGTGATCTGTTAAAGCGTTTTTTAGAACAGCACGGCCTGCGCGTGACGTGCGCCCGTGATGGTAAAGAGATGAAGCGCTTGCTAGAAGAGCGAGAGTTTAACCTGCTGGTGCTGGATTTAATGCTGCCGGGCGAAGATGGCTTAACTCTGTGCCGTGAACTGCGCGCCAAATCCAATTTGCCGATCATTATGCTCACCGCCATGGGCGAAGAGACCGACCGCATCATTGGCTTAGAAATGGGCGCCGATGATTATCTGGCAAAACCCTTTAATCCCCGCGAGTTGCTGGCGCGCATTAAAGCCGTGCTGCGCCGCATACACGGCGAGCAAGGCGCCAGTAGCGCCCAGTTGCCGCAGGTCTTGCGCTTTGAGCGCTGGTTACTCGATTGCAATCGCCGTGAACTGGTGGATGAAGAGGGCGTGGGCCTGAGTTTGTCGACCGCCGAATTTGATCTGCTGAAAGTCTTTTTAGAGCGCCCACAGCGCGTGCTCAGCCGCGATCAACTGCTGGATCTGGCCCGTGGCCGCGAGGCGGTGGCGTTTGATCGGGCGATTGATACCTTGGTCAGCCGCTTGCGCCGTAAATTAGAGCGCGACCCGAAAAACCCTGAGCTGATTAAAACCATTTGGGGCGGCGGCTATATGCTGTGCGTGCCGGTTGTGCAGGCGTCGTAGGCAATGAAGTTAAGTAAACCTTGGCTGTGGCCTAAAGGGCTGACGGGGCAGATCACGTTAGTGGCGTTGGCGGGGCTGATTTTAATTCAGCTGCTAACGCTGCATATTTATCGCACCGATCGAGAAACCACCTTAGGTTTTGTCAGCAGCCGCCATGCCATGGTGCGGCTGGTGTCGGTGGTGCGCTTGCTTGAGCGCTCGCCGCCGTCGCTGTATCAAGAAATCTTAAAAGCCAGCCGCAGTGAAACTTTATTGCTGCAACTGGCCGACATGCCGCTGGTGCCCGAAGAGCGCAGCAGCTTGTTTGAAGCCTTAGTGCGCAAACGGCTCAAATACACCAATGATCAGATCATTCAGGTCAGTGCCGAATTGCAAGAGGGCGCACAATTGCGCCAATCGCTGCGTAACCGCCATCATCATGCCTTAGATAGTGACGGGCGCCCCTTGCCGCAGCAAGTGCGTTTGTATGGCTCGATTGAGCTGCCGCAAGGCGGTTGGCTGCAATTTAGCTCCTTGGTCGATAGCGAAGTGTTGGATTGGTCGTGGCGCACCACCTTAAACCTGATGCTGGTGGCCAGCTTAGTGGTGGGCTTGATGCTGTGGCTATTTCGCCGCGCCACCCGCCCGCTGCAGCAATTAGCGCGCAACGCCGATCGTTTGGGGCGAGGGGCGGATGTCGAGCCGCTCACCGAAGAGGGGCCGACGGAAATTCGTGAATCCATTCAGGCCTTTAACCGCATGCACCAGCGGCTAGATCGCTTTGTGCAAGACCGCACGCGTATGCTGGCGGCTATTTCCCACGATCTGCGCACGCCGATCACCAGTTTGCGTTTGCGCTGCGAATTTTTGGCCGAGGGCGAAGATAAAGAGCGCATGCTACAAACCTTGCAGCAAATGGAGCAAATGCTCTCGGCCACGCTGAGCTTTTCCCGCGAAGAGGGCACGCAAGAGGCCACCCGCGAGCTCGATGTGGTCAGCCTGCTGGAGAGTTTGTGTGACGATTACGCCGATATGGGTCAGCCGGTGACCTGCTTGGCGCAGGGCAAGCAAGTTTACGCCTGCCGCGCCAATACGTTGCGCCGCGTGCTGCAAAACTTAATTGATAACGCATTGTGCTATGCCGGCGAGGCGCAGGTGGGCTTGATGGCCAGCACCTATGAATTGCATATCTGCGTTGTGGATAACGGCCCCGGTATTGATCCCGAGCGGCTCGATGAAGTGTTTAAGCCGTTTGTGCGCTTGGATGAAGCGCGCAATATTGAGTCGGGCAGTGTGGGCTTGGGTCTGTCGATTGCGCGCACCTTGGTGCATCAACATGGCGGTGAGCTGACACTGGAAAATCGCGCCGAAGGCGGTTTATGCGCGCGCATTACCTTGCCGCGCTAGTCAGGTGGGCCCGCCAGCCTTGAGCCTGCCGCCGCTTTACGCCATGATGCAGCTATCTAGTCGTCGGCAGTAAGCTAAGGAAGTGCGATGATTTTAAGTTGGTTGATCATTTTATGTGGCGGTTGGCACTTACAGACCTTGTATAGCGGCGCGTTTAAATGGCGCTATGCCAGCCGGCTGTTGACCATGTTTTTAATTATTTTGTTAGCCTTTGGCTACCAAAGTGACGATCAAAATGGCTCACACGGTTGGATCTTGGTTGGTTTATGCCTTTCACTGATCGGTGACTTGCTGATGGTGTTGCCGGCTGGGCGCTTTATGTCGGGCTTGGTCACGCTGTTTTTGGCCCATTTTTGCTACATCATTGGCATCACCCAAGCGCCGATGCTGCTCGGGCTGGTGGACGGCTTATTGTTGCTGCTGTTGGCCGGCTTGGTGTTTGGCCGCATTTGGGGACGCTTGGGCACGCAGTGGTGGCCGGTGTTTTGCTACACCTTGATGGTGATTGCGATGAACTGGAGCGCCGCCGCCGCGTGGCATTCGACCTTAGCGGTGGGACAGGCCGCCGCCTTAGTCGGGGCGATGATGTTCTTTTTCTCCGCCAGCGTGCTGGCGTTGCATCGCTTTTACCGGCCGCTGTATTGCGGCAAAGCGTGGGTGATGATGGGCTATTTTGCCGGCCAGTTTTTGATGGCTGCCTCGCTAGCGGCTTAATCAGTTCTTGCAGTTTGCGCCCAGCCTTGTGCTGGGTGCACTGTTTTTCGGCCGGCAATTTTCCTTGCTAGCTAGACAGCGCCGCACACTTGCGCTTTAATGCGCATCTCATTTGTTGTTTTAACGCAGTTAAGGATCCCTCATGACCCAATCTATCCACGGCCACGAAGTAATGCAGATGATGCTGGAACACAGCGGTCAATTTTCTCGCGAGAGCTTAAAAGCCGCTATGGCCGCCCGTTTTGGCACCGATGCACAATTTCACACCTGCAAAGCCAGTGAATTAGATGCCGATGGCCTGATCGATTTCTTAGCCGCGCGCGGCAAATTTATTGAATCTGACGCCGGTTTCCAGACCCACGCGGACAAGATCTGCAACCACGGCTAATTACGCTGGGGATGCCAACAAGGGCGCCGTGTAACCACGGCGCCCTTTTTTGTCGGCGCTTTTGGTGCAAAGTGCAGAAAAATGGGCGCAAAGTTGCAAATAAGCCACAACTTTTATGCGCACAGCTTGCCCCGTGGCGTATTTTGCTCAACAATCGACGCGTTTTTGTGAGCACAACGCACGCCTCGGTGGCCAGCGCCTACGCGCTTGGGGCTGAGGTCAATTGGTATGCACAGGAGTGAAGGCATGTCTGAACAACGTATTGATGAAACGTGTGATAGCTGTGGCTGTTTTGCTGAAATTGGCACCATCATCGGTGAAGGCGATGAGGTGATGGAGTTGGTGATTGAAGCACCGACCTCTGCCGAGGCGCTGGCGAAGCTGGCGGCGTATGAAGCGTTAGCCCAAAAAGTCACCCCAGAGGCGACGCTGAGCCAAACGCTGCAAGAAACGGCTGCCGGCGTGACCTTGACCGCGACCCTGCAGTTTAGCTGCACGGCCGAAAAGCTGATTTTTGAGATGCGCGCACGCAGTATCTAAGCCGAACTGGCAACGAACTGGCAAACAACAAGGGCGACCCATGGGTCGCCCTTGTTGTTTTATGTGGCCTTGTTTAAGCCAAGGCGAGGCTGGCTTGTTGGCGGCGACGCTGCTGCCACAAGATAGCGCCGAGCAGCAAGAAGGCCGGCAGCCACATCAGCTCTTTGCGCCAGCGATCGGTGGGCGCTTGTACGCTTAAGATCTGCTGGTCCATCTCTAAGCCTAACGCGGCGGCGGTGCTGCCAAAGGTCACGCTATCGACCAAGATTTTATCGCCTTTTTGATAGAGGTTAAGGCCTAAGTTTTCCAGTCGCGCGGTACCATCGTCGCCATCTGGTACCGGCAGCAGCAGGGTAAACTCGCGCACTTTGCCCACCCCATCTTCTCCAGCTACGCGCAGGCGCAGGGTGCTTTCAGCCGCCACTTCCCCCATGGTTTGCGCCAGCGCCTGTGGCGCGCTGAGGCGATAAGGGTCGTGCAACTTGTCCATCCAAAAGCCAGGACGAAACAGGGTAAAGGCAACCAGCAGCAGCAATACGCTTTCATAGCGATGATTTTTCACCAGCAGCCAGCCTTGGGTGGCGGCGGCAAAGATCAGCATGGCGATGGTAGCGACGATAAAGATCAGCACGCCGTGGGCAAAATCGACCTCAATGAGCAGCAGATCGGTGTTAAAGATAAACAAAAACGGCAAGGCGGCGGTGCGCAGGCTGTAGTAAAACGCGGTTAAACCGGTTTTAATCGGTGCGCCTTTGGATACTGCCGCGGCAGCAAACGAGGCCAAGCCCACCGGCGGCGTCACATCCGCCATGATGCCGAAATAAAACACAAACAGATGCACGGCAATCAGCGGCACAATCAGGCCATTTTGCTGCCCCAGCGCCACGACCACCGGTGCCAGCAGGCTCGACACCACAATGTAGTTGGCGGTGGTGGGCAAGCCCATGCCGAGCACAAGGCTGAGCAACGCGGTAAAGATCAGCATCAGCAGCAAGTTGCCCATCGACAGCAGTTCGACTAGATCGGCCAGCACCAGCCCGACCCCCGTTTGCGAAACCGCGCCAACAATAATGCCAGCGGCGGCGGTGGCAATGCCGATACCAATCATATTGCGTGCGCCGGTAATTAGCGCCTCGCGCAAGTCAATCACGCCATCTAGCGCGCTGCCATGCAGCGCCAAGCCATCATTGCGCAGCCAGTTCAGCAGCGGCCGCTGGCTGAGTAAAATAATCATCAGCATCACTGCGCCCCAAAAGGCTGACAGCCCAGGGGAGAGGCGCTCGACCATCAGGCACCACACCAGCACCACGACCGGCAGCAAAAAATGTAGGCCAGAGAGCAGCACGCTGCGGGTATCAGGCAGTTCATCTAACGGCTTGTCCGCATCTTCTTTGGGCAGCGGCGGGCGCGAGGCCGCCACTTTCAATAATCCGAGATAACTTAACGCCAGCAGCAGGGCAATACCGGGCAAGGCATAGGCGCCGAGCGCTGGTTTCAGCCAGCCTAAGCCGTAATAGACGGCTAGTGATAAGCCTGAAATGGCCGCTATGCCAAAGGTAAAACCGGTAAGGCGCGCCAGCCACGGCTTAGCCGCGCGTTGGCCAATTGGCTGCATACCGAGTTTTAGCGCTTCTAAATGCACTATGTACAGCAGGGCGATATAGGAAATGGCCGCTGGCAAAAAGGCGTGCTTAATGATTTCGACATAAGGAATACCGACGTATTCCACCATCAAAAAGGCCGCTGCGCCCATGACCGGCGGCATGATTTGGCCGTTTACCGAGGAGGCTACTTCTACCGCACCGGCTTTTTCGGCGCTAAAGCCGACTTTTTTCATCATCGGAATGGTAAAGGTGCCGGTGGTGACCACGTTGGCAATAGATGAACCGGAAATCAGGCCGGTGAGGCCTGAAGCCACCACTGCCGCTTTAGCCGGCCCGCCGCGCAAATGACCGAGCAGGCTAAAGGCCAGTTGAATAAAGTAGTGGCCGGCGCCCGCGCGCTCGAGCAGGGCGCCAAACAGCACAAATAGGAACACAAAGCTGGTGGAAACCCCCAAGGCGATGCCAAACACGCCTTCGGTGGTGATCCATTGGTGGTTGGCAAGCGCACTCAGGCTCACGCCGCGGTGGGCCAGTAGCCCCGGCATCCATGGGCCGGCCAAGCTATAGGCCACAAACAGCACGGCAATCATGGCCAGTGCGGGGCCGACGGCGCGGCGCGCCGCTTCTAGCAGCAGCACTAAGCCAACGCCCGCGGCGATAAGATCGCGCGGGACTAAATTACCCGGCCGCAGAGCGAGATCTTCATACATAACCAGCAAATAGCCGCTGGCCGCGGCGCCGAGCACGCCGAGCAGCAGATCGCTAATTGGCACATGTTGGCGGCTAGCGCGTTGGCTGGCCGGAAAAATCAGGTAGGCGAGCAGCAGCGCAAAGGCAAGGTGGATCGCGCGGGTTTCGGTGTCATTGAGCACACCAAAACCGGCCATAAACGGCAGCGGTGAAGCAATCCAGAGTTGAAATAGTGACCACATCAGGGCCAGTAGGGCAATAGCGCTGGCCATTAGGCCACGCGGTTGGCGTGGGCCGCTGTCTTGTGCCACCAGATCGGCGGCCGCCTTTGGGGTGTTTTGGGTAGGAATGGGCATAAACGGTTCCTTGTGCCTACGGATACTGCAATAACGCCTCCCACCGCAGTGGGAGGTGTCCGGTGACAAGGGGGCTTAACTTACAGCCAGCCGCGCTCTTTGTAGTAGCGGGCCGCGCCATCATGCAGCGGCGCAGACAGACCCACTTTGATCATTTCGCTTTCGGTTAACTCGCTAAAGGCTGGGTGCAAGCGCTTAAAGCGCGGCAGGTTTTCAAACACGGCTTTAACTAACTGATAGACCATTTCCGGATCGGCTTTGGCGCTGGTGGATAGCACCGCTTTGCCGCCAATTGAAGGCACTGGTTGCTCGTTGCCTTTGTACAGGCCGCCTGGGATATCGGCTTTGCTAAAGTAGTTCTTTTCACTGAGCAATTTATCAATCGCGGGGCCGGTGACCGGCACGAGCACTGCATCAGTGGTGGTGGTGGCTTCTTGGATCGCGCCATTGGGGTGGCCGACAAAATAGCTCATCGCATCGATATTGTTATCGCCCAAGGCAGACGCTTGCTCGGCCGGTTTGAGCTCGGAGATCAGGGCAAACTCTTTTTTGCTCCAACCTTTGGCTGCCATTACCTCTTCCATGGTGTCGCGCTGGCCAGAGCCTGGGTTGCCAATGTTCACCCGTTTGCCTTTGAGATCATCAAAGCTTTTGATATTGGCGTCTTTGCGCGCCAAGATAGTGAAAATTTCACTTTGCAGTGAGAACACGGCGCGCAGATCGCTCATCGCGCCTTGGCTTTGGAATGGGGCGAGGCCCTGCAACGCCTTGTATTGGTGGTCAGACTGCATGATGCCGAAGTTAAACTCGCCACTGCGCAGGCCATTGACGTTAGCGACCCCGCCGCCACTGGCTGGCGCGTTACATTTAATTTGGTGCTCGCTGCTGGTGCGATTGACGAAGCGGCAAATAGATTGCCCTGCCACATAGTAGACGCCGGTTTGGCCGCCGGTGCCGATGGTGATAAATTGTTCCGTAGGGGTAGCCGCGTGGGCACCGCTGCCAAGGCCCAAGGCGGTGATTAGGGTTGATAGGGTTAAGGCAAGTGAGCTTTTTTTCATATATATCTTCCTTGAATCTGGGCGCAATTGCGCATAGCCGGCTAGATTTCGCCCTCAACTAATCATGTTTTTGTAACCTTTTTCAAACAAAAAGCGTCAAATGGCCGCCCAATGCGCAAAAATTGTGATCTGGCGCAAAGAAATAAATCGGCACACGGCCGATTTATTTGCTATTTACCTGCGCGCTGCGGCGCCGTGCCAAGGCCGTTAAATAAGCACGGTCTGGCGGCAGTGGCTGAGTAAAAACGCCCATTCCAGCGCACTATCTGCATAGGCTTTAAGGCGTCCCGATTTGCCGCCGTGGCCGGCATCCATATCCGTTAGCAGCAACAAGGTGTGGTCATCGGTTTTTAGTTCGCGCAATTTCGCCACCCATTTGGCCGGCTCCCAATACTGCACTTGCGAATCATGCAAGCCGGTGGTGATCAGCAAATGGGGATACGCTTGCGAGGTAACATTGTCATACGGGCTGTAGGCTTTGATGCACGCGTAGTCTACGGCCTGATGCGGGTTGCCCCACTCCTCGTATTCGCCGGTGGTGAGCGGAATCGAGGCATCGAGCATGGTAGTGAGCACATCTACAAACGGCACCTGCGCCACCATGGCGCAATAGAGCTCGGGCGCTTGGTTGGCCAGCGCCCCCATCAGCAAGCCGCCGGCGCTGCCGCCCATGGCAAATACCTGATCGGCGGCGCCATAGCCTTGCGCGACCAAAGAGCGGGTGACATCAATAAAATCGTTAAAGCTGTTTTGCTTGTATGCCAAACGGCCAGCGTCATACCAGTCACGCCCCAACTCTTCGCCGCCGCGAATATGGGCGATAGCATAGACAAAGCCGCGATCGAGCAAACTTAAGCGCGCGCTGGAAAATTCCGGGTCCAGACTCGCGCCATAGGCGCCATAGCCATAGATCAGCAGCGGCGCTGCGTTTTGTCCTGGGCGCACTTTATCGGTGCGATAGACCAGTGATACCGGTACGTTGGTGCCATCGCGGGCGGCAATTAGCAGCCGCTCGCTGCGATAGTGACTGCGCTCAAAGCCGGCGACGTGCTGTTGTTTGAGCAGTTGCCGCTCGCCGCTATGCATATCAAGCTCAAACGTGGCGACCGGGGTGGTCAGTGAGGTGTAACCGTAGCGCAGCCGCGTGGTGTCAGGCTCGGGGTGATAACCGAGCCAAGTGACATAGGCCGGGTCGTCAAAGCTGATGGTCTGCGCCACGCCGCTTTGCCAGTGGATAAAACGCAGGCGAGTTAAGCCGCCGGCGCGCTCTTGCACGGCGTAAAACTCAGCAAACAGGGCTAGATTTTCTAGCAACACCTCGGCGCGCGGCGCAAGCAGGGTTTGCCACGGCGCGCTGGCGCCGGGTGTGACATACAGGGCAAAATTTTTGCCCTCGCGATTCGAGCGCAGATAAAACTGCTCACGGTAGTGATCAAGCTCGTATTCATGGCCGGTTTGCCGAGGCAAAAAGCAGCGCGGCGCCTCGGTGGGTGCCTTGGCATCAATCAGCCACGCTTCGCTGGTGGTGGTAGCGCTTAAGGTCAACACAATAAAATCGCGTGACGTGGAGGTATCAAGGCTTAAATAAAACGCGTCATCGTGCTCTTCATAGACCAGCACGTCGCTGGCCGGATCACTGCCTAACTGATGCCGATAGACTTGATATGGCAGCAAGGTTTGCGGGTGCTTGCGCACATAAAATAGCGTCTGGCTATCTTGCGCCCAAGCCACATCGCCCGAGGTGTTATCCAGCAACGTCGGCAGCCACTGGCCGCTGACTAAGTTTTTTAGCTGCACCTGGTATTGGCGACGCGCAACCATATCTTCTGCCACCGCCAGCCACTGATTATCCGGACTCACCACCAAAGCACCGAGCTCATAAAAATCATGCTGGCTAGCGCGGGCATTGCTATCGAGCAGCAATTCTGGCGCGGCCGCTGCGCTGGTGGCTTGGCGCCAGTAACTGGGATACTCCTCACCGGGCGCGTAGCGGGTTTGGTAGCGATAGCCATTTTTTACATACGGCACTGACTCATCTTGGCCAGGAATACGCGCCACCATCTCTTGGTAGAGTCGCTCACGCAGCGCGGCATGCGGCGCTAGCATCTGCTCGGTATAGGCATTTTCCGCCGCCAAATGGGCCAGCACCGCTTTATCTTGCCGCGTGTCATCCCGCAGCCAGTGGTAGTTATCGTGGCGGCTATCGCCATGCAGGGTAAAAGTGTGCCGCTGGCGGCGGGCCACCGGCGGTAACAGGGCAGAGGTGCTAGGCATAAAAGACTCGCTGTTGGCGCAAAAGCGCCTTCAGCCATCAGCGCTGGGGCGGGATTTGCAGGTTAAATGGGCGCAACGTGGCGGTAAAAATACGGGGATTAGGCGCACTTGCCAAGCGCGGCGCGGGGTTGATGGCGGTGGCGAACGGCTGAGCGCTTCAAATGTGGCTTTGATCGCATCAAATCGCGCGCATAAAAAAGCCGCCACGCAGGCGTGGCGGCGGCTAATCACTAAGCTCACTTAGCCTTTATAGCTTGACCACACCTCGGTTTTGCCGGCGTTATCAATGCTCAGCACTTGGTAAGGCTGGCCAGGAATATCCATGCCTGGCGCGCTTTGTGGCATGCCAGGAATGGTCAGGCCGCGGATCGCCGGCTTGTCTTGGAGCAGCTTTTTCACGTCGCTGGCCGGCACATGGCCTTCAATCACATAGCCATTGATTAGGCCAGTGTGGCACGAGCCCAGCTCCGGTGTGACACCGTGCTTGGCTTTGATCGGGTCAAGTTGCTCGGTTTCAATCACGTTGATCTCAAAACCGTTGTCTTGCATATGCTTGATCCACGTTTGGCAGCAGCCGCAGTACTTAGATTTGTACACGGTCATCTGCTCAGCGGCCAGCGCGCTCAGGCTGGAAGCCGCCAAAAGCAGGCCGATCAGCCAGGTTTTTGGTGCAATGTGGGTCATCCGTTGGTGCATAGTCATCGCGTTATTACCTCAAAATATGAAAAAAAAGGGGTGTCGATTTTCACACGCAAGGTTGCGGTGGGCGCTCCACACGGCTGATGGGCGCGTCAGGCGTCCATAACGAAAGGGGGGCGAATAGGGGCGGGCTGCTTGGTAACCGCAGACTCAGGCTTAGGCGCAGCGCACAGGGGAGCGCGATGAGGCTAAGCGCGGCGGCAAAATTGCCGCACGGCATGGCTTTTTCCAGCGATAGCGCCTTCATGCCGCAGTGCGCATTAAAACTGCACGTCTCTTTGGCGGTGATGCTCGCGCTCGACAATAGCACCAGCAGCAGGCTCCAGAGCGGTAGCCAGCGGCAAGTTAGAGTGCGGTAATGGGGCGAAAGAAGCATGCAGCCTACAACGTAGCGATCAATATCGCGATCAAGAACAGATTAAGCCGCGCTAAGCGCCGCTTATGCCCAAAAGCGGGCGCTATCTTAGGCAAGCCGCGCGACAGGTCAAGCGGCCGCGCGCAGTTCTGTGGCCTCGCCCGCGATTTTTTTCGCAATGCATCTTTGCGCACGTCTGCCACCGCTGGAAAAAGCACAAAGAGGGCTGCGCCCTCTTTGTTGTTATGCCGTCCGGCTAGGGGCCGTTTACGGCTGCTGGCGCGTGGCGGCCAGCACGATTTCCCGCACGCAGACATTGGCTGGCTGATCCCAGGCATACAGCACGGCATCGGCAATCACCTCAGGGGCAATCACGCCGCCCATTTGGCTTTTCCACTCATGATAGCCGGCTTTGATGCTCTCATCGGTGGTGTGGCTAAGCAGATCGGTTTCGACGGCGCCAGGGGCGATAGTCACCATGCGCACGCCGATATCGGCCACTTCTTCGCGAATATTTTCAGTCAGCGCATGCACGGCAAACTTAGTCGCGCAGTAGGCAGCGTGGTTCGGGAACGTTTTACGCCCAGCAATTGAGCTGATGTTGATGATGGTGCCGGCTTGGCGCGCCTTCATGCCAGCCAACACCGCGTGCACGCCGTTGAGCACGCCCATTACGTTGATGTTTAGCATCTGTTGCCATTCGCTCGGGTCTTGCACGTCCGCTTGGCCCAGCAGCATCACGCCGGCGTTATTGACCATGCAGCCCACCGGGCCAAATTGCGCTTCGGCTTTGCTTACCGCCGCTTTCATCGCCGCGGTGTCGGTCACATCCACCGACTCACACAGGGTATTAGGCAGGTTGAGCGCTTGCATCGGCGCCGTGCGACGGGCAAGCAGCAGCAGTGGGTGGCCTGCGGCCGAAAATGCGCGCGCGATAGCCGCGCCAATACCGGCCGAAGCGCCGGTGATCACCACCAGAGGTTTAGACATGCGATGACTCCTTGAGTCCGAGGGGGAAAGCACCACTATAGCCGCGCTATCTATCGATGAAAAATCGCTATTTCTGCGTGTTATCATCAGCCAAAACTATGGTTAGGATTTTTAATGCTGGATTTGCGCTTATTGCGATTTTTTATCGCTATTTATGAAGAAAAAAATATTACCGCCGCCGCCCAGCGCTGCCATGTCAGCCAGCCGTCATTGTCAGCCGGGCTGCGCCAGTTAGAAGACACACTTGGCCAGACGTTGTTTGCGCGCGGTAAAAAGGGCGTGAAAGCCTGTGATAGCGCCCATTACCTTTATCCGCACGCGGCGAAATTGGTCGAAGAGGCGCGCCGCCTGCCCGAGCTGTTTATCAGCAAAGCGCGGCGCGCCAAATTAACCTTGGCGGTGATGCCGGATTTAAGCCGTCGCAAAGTGGCTCAGTTGCTGGCGCAGATCCGCCAGATCTGCCCTGAACTCGAACTCACACTGTGTGATGATGGCTCAGCTCCCGCCGACGGCCGGCTGACGCTCGATGAACTGCGGCAAAGTGATGAGCTGTTTTTGCCGCTGTGGCAAGAGCGCTATGAATTATGCGTGCCGCACGACCATCCATTGGCGGGACGCGCGCAGGTCAATTTAGCCGAATTAGCCGCGTTTGATTTTATCGAGTGCCCGCCGTGTGTGGCCCACCAACAAACCATTGGCCTGCTGGCCTGTGAGCAACTAACGCTGAACTTAGCGGCCAAAGCGCAGAGCAAAAGTTTGGTGATGGCGCTGGTGCTGGCCGGCGTTGGCATCAGTTTTTTGCCCAACGGGCTGGTGGAAGATGAAGCGCGGCTGTGCATTGTGCCGGTTGAAGGGCCGGTGATGGGGCGCAACATTGGTTTGTGTTATCCCGCGCACCAGAGTTTAAACCCCGTGCTGCGCCAGTTAATCGTTGGTTTGGCGGCGTCAACGCTGGCCTAACCGAGGGTTTGTCGCGCAGTTGGGGCACCAGCGCGCAGCATTACGCGGTAAAAATAAATCCGCAGGGGTAAAAAAAATTTGGACACTCAGCGGCATCTGCGCCGTTTTGCGTTTTAAATCAGGGGCTTAGGCGACGTGTGTCTTAAATTAGCGACAATTGCTGTCACTGGTGCGACAGCCTAAACTGCCCGGCCTTGCACAGATGCCCTTAGCGCCTACTTGGCCAACAGAGGGCAGACTGAGACCAAATTAGAGCTAATCATCATGAGCAAAAAGCTGTTACGACAATTAACCTTAGCGCGTTGTATTCCCTATCGCCCCTATAAACTGACCGCCAGTCAGTTGCAGGCAAAACTGGCTGAAGAGGGCATTGCGGTGAGCTTGCGCACCGTGCAGCGCGATCTGGAAGAGATGTCGAGCATGGGGCTGTTTGATCTGACCTCGGATGAGCGCAGCAAGCCGCATGGCTGGTGCTTTGAGCGCCAAGGTCTGAATGATTTTGCCAATATCATGCCGCTGCCGCTGGCGGTGGCCCTAAAAACTTGGAGCGATCACGCCAGTCACCTGCTGCCGGCCAGTGTGTTAACCGAGCTTAATCCGCTGTTAGACAAGGCCTTTACCGCGCTTGATACCAGCCAAAATGAGGCAGCGCACCGCTGGCAACAAGGCGTGCAGCCGTTTAGCCGCCAGTTTTCTCATCACCCCGACCTGCGCCGCGCCGCTGTGCTGCGAGATGCGCTGTGGCGTGGACGCAAGTTCAGTGCGCAAGTGCTACGTGTGATCAAAGAACGCGAAGCGTGGCTTAGCTACGATCGGATCAATCCGCTGGGTATTATCAATCAGGCGCACAGCGCGGTGCTGCTATGCACGTTGTCTGAGCTCGACCCGAAGGTGTACGGCATTGCCTTTGAGCACGTTAAAGACGTCGAACTCACCAGCGTGAGCGCAACTACGCCCAAAGATTTCCATCTGCCCACCGTAGTGCGTGAGCAGAGCTATCACAGCTTAGTGGGCGCCGGGCCTTATCCGGTGCTCAGTGAAGTGCTTGGGGTGTATGAGCTAAGCCGCGTCGGCTAATGCACGGGGCGCAAATTTTTTGCGCCGCGCCTTACTCGCGCATTTGGTTGCGCGCATGGCTGGCCCGTCAGGCGGGCGCCAGAGCGCGCAAAGGCTGCGCCGCGAGCAAGTGCGCCGACCTATTGAGCCAACAAGCGGGCAGGGTATACTGCCCGCTTTTTTATGCGCGATTTTTGCCGCTAAGCAGCAAGCGCCGCGTTACGCCATCCCCCATCCAAGGAAGCCATACCATGAGTGAAGAACAGGAATTTTTTGATGAAACCAATCTGCTGGAAGTGATTGAAAACCAACTGGCCGACGGCCACCCGGCGGAAGTGAAAGCTACCTTAATGCGTTTGGTGATGACGGGCACGCCGCGCGAAGAGGCGCTGCAATATTTAGCCTGCGCGCTGGGCGCAGAGCTAATGGCAATGGATGCCGAGCAAGGGCCGTTTAATTTAAGCCGCTACGCCGGATTTTTAGCCACTTTGCCGGCCATGCCTTGGGCGGGCGAAGAAGAGTAACCTTATTCACGCGGGCCATCTTCAATCTCACGGATAACACCCCCTTTGATGGTGACAAACTGCACAAACTGGTGCTTGCCAAAGCGATAGGTCCAGCGCTCACCGACTAAGATCTGGCTGCGCTGGCCATAGGGCGTTTCTTCTAGGCGCACGAGGTCTTCGCGTAACCACGGCTGGCCGCAGCGCAATAATAAGGTGGCGCTCGGCTCGCCTTCGCTGACCAAATCTTGGCCGCAGCGCAGCGTGCCGGCATCACTGGTCAAAGGGCTCAGGCTGCCGAGCGCCAGCAGAGCGGCGGCGCGCCAAGAAAATAATCGCATAATCACTCCCTGTCTTTGCAGATGATGCTGGCTGCCGGCGTGCGCTGGATTTGCTTTGCCGGCTACAACTCTTTTACAGTGCCATGTTAACGCGTGGCCGTGAACCGACTTTAAATTAAGGAGTGTGCGATGTGGCTAAAACCGTTTGCTGTGCTGGCGTGTGTGCTCAGCGCGCCTTTGTGGGCACAAACCATTACGGTTGGCGCTGGGCGCCAGCCGCAACTGCTGCTGCCGGTCAGTGACATGAGCGAGGCGGTCTGTTGGCATGCAGATAAACGCTATTCTGCCGGCGCCCGTTTGCTGCAAGGCGAAGAGTGGCTCGAATGCGTGCCGGTAAATGCCTATCAAAGCAACAGCCCGCTGCGCTGGCAGGGGTTAGGTGAGGCAGCAACGCGCGAGCGGCCAATGATTTCGGTGCAGCCGCAAAGCGATAAAAGCGCGGTGATCCGGGTGGGCCCTTAGCCGGCGTAAAAAATGGCCGATTTATTGATCCAGTCACAGGCCACGTGGCGGTGATGTTTGGCATACTACGGCCTCATTTTTTTGCTGGAAGCTGATAGATCATGTCTCGTCGCTCGTCAACTACCCAACGTCGCCGTAATAGCTGGTGGTATAAGCGTCTATTAGAGCAAGAGCGCGCCGAGCGTGAAGCGCGCTCCGTGCGGGATTGATGGCTACTGCGTAACGCGCTAAGCGTTAGCCACAAAAAAAGCCCGTCGCATTGCGACGGGCTTTTTACGTTAAGGGCTACGCGCTACACGGCAAACGGCGCCGGCGCGCTAAACGTCATACGCTCGCCACTGCGCGGGTGGCTAAGGCTTAATTCGGCCGCATGTAAATACAGATGGGGCGCGGCGGCGAGGGCTTCGGGGTGGGCATAGAGGTTATCGCCCACAATCGGGTGGCCCAATTCAAGCATGTGTACGCGCAACTGGTGCGAGCGGCCGGTGATCGGCGTGAGCTTAATTAGGCTCAAACCATCGACGACTTTGAGTTTTTGCCACAAGGTCAATGCTTTGCGCCCGTCGACAAAATCGACTTTTTGTTTGGGGCGATTTGGCCAATCGACGCACAGCGGCAGGTTAATTTCGCCGCTGTCGCTGGCCGGCTCACCCCATACCCAAGCTAAATAGTGCTTTTCGGTTTCGCGCTCGCGAAACTGGCGGCTTAGCTCGCGGTGCGCATTGGGGTTGAGCGGAAACACCATCACGCCGGTGGTGGCCATATCCAAACGGTGTGCGGCGGCCACTTTCGGGTGCTTTTGCGCAATGCGGTGCATGGCGCTGTCTTCGTTTTCTGGCCCTTTGCCGGGCACGCTGAGCAGGCCGGTGGGCTTATTGATCACCATGATGTCGCGGTCTTGATACAAAATATCGAGCCACGGCTCACGCGGCGGGTTATAGACAAACATAACAACTCACTTGCAAAAGGCGCTGCTTGCGCCGCGCCGAGGATAAGTGCGGGCGGCCAAGCGCCCGCGATAACGGTGTTGGCCGTGGGATCTTAGTTGTGCGAGACCACGATCAGGCGAATGGCATCGAGTTTTAGCTGGGTTTGATCGATCAGGTGATTCAGCTCACTTTGCAGATCGCGCAAATAGTCCAGTTCACTGTCACGTACACTCGGATTCACCGCTTTAAGCTGCTCAAGACGGGTTAAATCAGCGCTTAAACTGGCCTGCATCAAGCCGCGCGCCTCGTCCATAATCACTGTTTTCTGCGCTTCAGCCACCGCTTGGCCTTGGCCAATCAGCGGGTGAATTGCACTTTGCGAGGCGTTGACCAACTTGCTGCCAATATGGCGATTGACGGGGGTCAACTGGCGCTCGAAGCTGGCCGCCGGCACTTTGGCCGCCAAATCTTTGCCGTTTTTATCCAACAGCACGCGGATCGGCGTTGGTGGCATAAAGCGATACAACTGCGGATGGGCGGCCGATTCAGCCACAAAGATCAGCTCAACGAGCAAGGTGCCCACCGGCAGCGCTTTGTTTTTCAGCAGCGCCACGGCGCTAGAGCCAATCTCTGAGCCCAGCACCACATCAATTCCGCCGCGCAGCAGCGGGCTTTCCCATGACAGCAAGCTCATGTCATCGCGTGACAGCGCGGTGTCGCGGTCAAAGGTGATAGTGCAGCCTTCTTCTGCCAAGCCAGGAAAGCTTGGCACCAGCATATGATCGCCAGGCGTCAGCACAATGGCATTTTCGCCGCGGTCGGCTTGGTTAATGCCCATCTCATCGAATAATTTCAGGGCAAAGGTCACCAGCGCGGTGTCGTTATCTTCCGCCGCCAGTTGACTCACCAGCGCCTGCGCGGCCTCGCCACCGGCCGAGTGCAGTTCGAGTAGGCGATCGCGGCCTTGCTCTAACTTGGCTTTTAATGGCGCGTGCAGCGCTTGCGTGCGCTCAATCAGCGCGTTGAGCGCCGTTTCTTCGCTCTCTTTGCTCGCAAGCAGCATAAACAGCTCGTCTTGCACGGCTTCAAACACCGGCCGCGCGGTGGGGCAGGTATGCTCAAAGGCATCTAAGCCTTCGTGATACCAACGTGCCAGCCAAGGCTGCGGCGTTTTGTCTAAACACGGCACATGGATGCGTACGCAGTTTTGTTGGCCAATGCGATCTAAGCGGCCAATACGCTGCTCCAGCAGATCGGGGTTCAGCGGCAAGTCAAACAGCACCAAGTGGCTGGCAAACTGGAAGTTACGTCCTTCCGAACCAATCTCAGAGCAGAGCAATACCTGCGCGCCGCCTTCCATTTGCGCAAAATAAGCCGATGCTTTATCGCGCTCTAAAATCGACATGCCTTCGTGGAATACCGCGGCGCGAATGCCTTCGCGGGTGCGCAGCGCCTCTTCCAGCGCCAGTGCCGTGGCCGCTTGCGAGCAAATGACCAGCACTTTGTCTTGTCGCTGGCTAAGCAGCAGTTCAAGCAGCCAAGTGACGCGCGGATCAAACGCCGTCCAGCTATTACTCGAGCCTTCAAACTGTTGATAGATTTTTTCTGGATACAGCGCGCGTTGCGCCTTGCTTAGCTGATCGCCACCGCTTTCCATCATGCCCATCACTTTTATTGCCGTTTGGTATTGCTCGGGCAGTGGCATTGAGTGTAGGTGCAGCTGGCGCTCGGGGAAGCCGGTAATGCTGGCGCGGCTATTGCGAAACAGCACGCGGCCGGTGCCGTGCTGATCAAGTAAACGCTGCACGCCTTGCGCGCGCGCGGCGCTATTGGTGAGATCCAAGCCACTGAGCGCATCGCCTAAACTGGCAATATCCGCCGCGCTTAATGCGTTGCCATCAAGCAGCGCTTGCGCAGCTTGCGCCACATGGCCATAGGCTTGCTCTTCGGCCACGAAATTTTCGTAATCATAAAAGCGCTCAGGATCGAGCAGGCGCAGGCGGGCAAAGTGGCTTTCGTGGCCTAACTGATCGGGGGTCGCGGTCAGCAGCAAGACCCCAGGGATTTGCTCTGCCAGCGTTTCAACCATTTGGTAGCTGCGACTTGGCGCTTGCTCGCTCCAGCTAAGATGGTGCGCTTCATCGACGACCAACAGATCCCACTGCGCTTCACTGAGCTGCTCAAAGCGGCGGCGCTGCTTGCGTAGCCAATCGAGGCTGCAGATGACCAGTTGCTCGGTATCAAACGGATTGTCGGCATCCGCCATCGCCTCGATGCAGCGCTCTTCATCAAACAGGGCAAAACGCAAATTAAACCGGCGCAGCATTTCAACCAGCCATTGATGCTGCAGCGATTCGGGCAGCAAGATCAGCACGCGCTGGGCGCGGCCAGAAAGCAACTGCTGGGCAATGATCATGCCCGCTTCAATGGTTTTACCTAAACCGACTTCATCGGCCAGCAATACCCGCGGCGCATGGCGCTCGCCGACTTCGCGCGCAATATAAAGCTGATGCGGGATCAGGCTCACGCGGCCGCTGGCGAGACCGCGCAGCGGATTGCGGCGGCGCTGGTATTGGTGCACCAGCGCTTCATAGCGCAGATTAAAGCGCGACATGCGGTCAATTTGACCGGCAAACAGGCGATCTTGCGGCTTATTGAACTTTATAAAGTGGCTCAGCATCACCTCTTTTAGTTGCGCCGGCTCACCGGTATCGCTGCGCAGTCCGCTGTAGCTCAGTAAACCGCTTTTCTCTTGCACATCGGTCACGGTAAGCGACCAGCCTTCATGACTGGTTGCCTCATCGCCCACATTAAAGCTCACGCGAGTGACCGGCGCTTCTTGTTTGGCATACATGCGGTTTTCGCCGGTGGCGGGGAACAATAGGGTCACCATGCGCCCTTCAAGCGCAACCACAGTGCCTAAACCTAAATCTGATTCAGTGTCGCTAATCCAACGCTGGCCAAGTGCAAACGGCATCAAGCTCTCCAAGCCTAAGAGGGAACAGAAGAAAAATGAAAGGGCGCTATGTTACACCTAAGCGCTCGCACCGCGCAGTGTTGATGTCATCTTCTTTATCGCGCGGCCGTGAAGTGGCTTCAACTGATACTCGATTGCTGAATAAATAAACAAAAGTAAACTGGTTTGGTGCTAATTGTTTAATAAATAAACGGTGCAGGTTGTTTATTGAGCAAATAAACAAAAGTTTAAAAAAACTTTCATAAAACAGTTGTCAAAGTTTTCCCGCGGCCTATAATGCGCCTCATCGACACGGCACACGCCGCTAGAGAGTGAGGCAAAAGCTTCTTAACTTAAGAAAAGCTTTTGCTTGACTGGAAATTGCGGGTTGCTAATATGCACCTCCGCTGCGAATAAATGATTGAGCGTTTTCGCTCTTGTTTATTGCGCCGTTCTTTAACAATTTGAATCAAGCAATCTGTGTGGGCACTCACAGCATTGAATATCAAAAACAATTTTTGAATATTTCAATGACTGATGAAGTGACCAAAAGAAAATCTTAGCAATAAGAAATTCAAC
>JBOFMA010000217.1:0-26875 GCA_051658125.1 Aeromonas sp. | reverse complement strand
GCTTGGCGAATGGCAAAGCTGCCTTGCTCGCCAGTCGGTGAGGCAATCAAGGTTAGGCCGGGCTGCGCACCGATTAATTTTTGCTGATAGCTGGGCGCGGCATCGCGCGTATTAGGAATAAGCCAAATTTGCAGCAGCTCTAACTCATCACAGTTGCTTGGGTTGTATTCGCTGTGGCGAATGCCCGCGCCCGCACTCATGAGTTGAAACTCGCCGGCCTCGATCTGCGCGGTATGCCCCAAACTGTCTTTATGTTCAATGCAGCCGCGTAACACGCAGGTCAGGATCTCCATGTTGTCGTGCGGATGGGGTGGAAAACCAGTTTTGGGGGCGACTATATCGTGATTGATCACGCGCAGCACGGAATGGCCCATCCACGCCGCAGCATAGTAGTCACCAAAGGAAAATGTGTGGCGGGCCTGTAGCCAACCGTAATCAGCGCGGCCTCTGGCCGCAGCGGCGCGCAGCTGCAGCATCGCCTACTCCTTATCGATGAGTGGAAAATGTAAGGCAAGGCTAAGTTAACCTCGCCCGTGCGTCAGGTGGCCTGGTGCAAAATGATGGGCGGCCTGCTGGCAGTGTAATCGCTAGCATGCGGCCGTGCGCTAGCGATGGGCACAGAAATATAAACATGGCTCAATTTATGCGCTGTTTTATCTGCAACGCCGGTAGCGCTTAATGCCTAGATCTAAAGCCAAAAGCGGTTACACCGAGGCTCTTAATGCCAGCATAATGTTTTTTTGCTCCCCCTGATTGTCAATCGCATTGGTGGTAAAAATGCGCTGCTGATAGCTGGTTCGATTATGTCAGTGCGCATTGTTGGCTCTTCTCTTGCCGAAAGTGTTACGCATGTAGTGATGCTAAAAACCTTGCATATGTTAGAAGTGCCATTCTTATTGATCGGTACCTTTAAATACATCACCACTCAATTTGACGTGCGTTTTAGCGCCACCATTTGGCAGGTCAGTTTTCAGTTCTTTAAACAACTGGCCACCATGTTTATGTCAGTTTGGGCCGGTTCTATGTATGAGAGCATGGGCTTTCGCGAGACCTACTTGGTACTGTGCATGATTACTGCGGGCTTTACCTTCTTGTCGCTGTTTACGCTCTCGGGCAAAGGACCGCTGGATCTATTGAAAGGCAAAGCGGGGGCGACAACAACGTAGCCAGCTTAAACGCATGATTTAGGCCGCGTGGCGAGGGTAGCCGGCCCTCGTTATGCGCCGCTAAAATAAGGCGGAAAACGCGATAAAAAAAGCCAACCCTGCGGTTGGCTTTTTGCTTGCTTAGTCGGCCTCTGGGGGCGTGGACGCAAGATCGGCTGGGCGCACGTCGAGTGCTTCCACACGGTCTTTGAGTTTTTGCCCTGGGCGAAAAGTCACCACGCGCCGTGCGCTGATGGGGATCTCTTCGCCGGTTTTAGGATTACGACCGGGGCGCTGATCTTTTTCCCGCAGGTCAAAATTTCCAAAACCGGACAATTTTACCTGATCGCCTTGCTCCAGCGCTTGGCAGATCTCTTCGAAAAAAGCATCTACTAAGGCTTTGGCGTCCCGCTTATGCATGCCTAACTGGCTTAGCAGATGCTCGGCAATATCGGCTTTGGTCAGCGCCATGGATCAATCCCTCAAGGATGCGTTTAACTCGCGGCCCAGCGCATCTACAATGCGCTCGACAATTTCACTAATTTCTTTCTCTTCCAAGGTGCGCTGGGTGTTTTGCAGCACGAGGCTAATGGCGAGGCTTTTTTTGTCTTCGCTAATACCTTGACCTTGGTATACGTCGAACAAGTTTATGCCAACTAATTGATTTTCACCAACTTTTTCAATAACGCGCAGGACGTCACCGGCCAAGATCTGGCGGTCAACCACCACAGCGATATCGCGGCGGTTAGCGGGAAACTTGGAAATTTCGCTCGCGGCAGGCACGTGGGCCGGCAGCAATGCGCCGAGCTCTAATTCAAACATTACCGCGCGTGATTTGAGACCGAAGCCTTTTTCAAGGCTTGGGTGGATCACGCCGATATGGCCCAGCACCACGCCATCGCGCAAAATCGCCGCGCATTGGCCTGGGTGCATGGCACTGTGCTCGCCACGGGCAAAGCTAAAACGCTCAAACTCGCCAGTTAAGGCCAGCAGAGCTTCCACGTCGCCTTTTAAGTCAAAGAAATCAGCGGGGCGTGCTTTGGCATCCCAATGCTCTTCGCCTTGCGCACCGGTAATGATACCGGCCAGCATTGGCGTCTGACGCAGGCCGTTTTCCGCTTGGGCATTTTTGATAAAGCGCAGGCCTTGCTCAAACAGACGTACGCGCGGCTGCTGGCGGTTTTGGTTATACACCACCGCTTGTACCAGTCCCGGCAGCAACGAAACGCGCATCGCGGACATTTCCACCGAAATCGGGTTGGGCAGGATCAGCGCGTCGCAGGCAGGGAACATAGCTTGTTGCTGCTTTGGCTCGACAAAGCTATAGGTTATCGCTTCTTGAAAACCGCGGTCGACCAGCAAGTGGCGCAGGCGCGCCAGCGGCAGTTGGCCTTCTGGACGCTCGATCATGGCCAAATGGGCGGTTGGCGCAAGATTAGGAATGTTGTTGTAGCCGTAAATCCGCGCTACTTCTTCAATCAAATCTTCTTCAATCGCGATATCAAAGCGCCAGCTTGGCGCTACCGCGCTCCAGCCATCGGCTTGCGCGGTCACATGCATGCCTAAGCGGGTCAAAATCTCCAGCACTTGGGCATCGGGCACGCTAATGCCGATCACTTTTTCTAAGCGTGCACGGCGCAAGGTGATCGCGGTGCGTACCGGCAGGTGCTCAGGGGACGTCACCTCAACCACTGGACCGGCTTGGCCGCCACAGATCGCCAGCAGCAGCGCGGTGGCGCGCTCTATTACTTTGCTTTGCAGGGCAAAATCGACGCCGCGTTCAAAACGATGCGAAGAGTCGGTATGCAGGCCATAGCTGCGGGCGCGGCCAGTGATGGACAGCGGCGCAAAGAACGCGCATTCCAGCAGCACATCCGTGGTGGTGGCGCTAACGCCCGTGCGCTCACCGCCAAAAATACCGGCAATGCAGGCGGCGCCTTGGCTATCGGCAATCACTAAGGTGTTATCGTTGAGCTTAACTTCGTTGCCGTCGAGCAAGGTTAAGGCTTCGCCAGCGCGGGCACGGCGCACGACCAGCTCACCCTCGAGTTTGGCCAGATCAAAGGCGTGCATCGGCTGACCAAATTCGAGCAGCACGAAGTTGGTCACATCCACAATCGGGTCAATTGAGCGAATGCCGCCGCGACGCAGTTTTTCTTGCAGCCACAGCGGAGAGGTCGCTTGCAGGTTCAAGCCTTTGACCACGCGGCCTAAATAGCGTGGGCAATCTGCGGGTGCTTCTACACGAATAGGAAAGGTGTCGCTGATGGTGGCAACCACCGGCGCGATGCTTGGCTCAACCACATCGGCGTTATTGAGTACACCAATTTCGCGCGCTAAGCCGGCAATGCCTAAGCAATCGGCGCGGTTCGGGGTTAAATCGACATCGATCATCACGTCATTGAGCTGCAAGTAGTCGCGCACATCGGTGCCGATCGGTGCATCCTGCGGCAATTCAATAATGCCATCGGCTTCTACATCGATGCCCAGCTCACTAAAGGAGCACAGCATGCCGTGCGATGGCTGGCCGCGCAGTTTGGCTTTTTTGATGGTGAAATCGCCTGGCAAGGTGGCGCCCACTTTGGCTACGCACACTTTCAAGCCTTGGCGGCAGTTTGGCGCGCCGCAGACGATATCCAGCAGCTCTGCGTCACCAACGTTAATTTTAGTGACGCGTAGTTTATCGGCGTCTGGGTGCTGCGCGCACTCCACAACTTCACCGACAACGACATGATTAAACTCACCGGCAACCGGCTCAACCGCATCGACTTCCAGGCCGGCCATGGTGATCTGCTCGGCCAGCGCGTCGGTAGACAGTTCAGCGCGCACCCATTCCATTACCCAAGATTTACTAAATTTCATGCTCGCCTCTTACTTGAACTGCTTTAAGAAACGCAGATCATTTTCAAAAAATGCCCGCAGATCATTGACGCCGTAGCGCAACATGGTCAAACGCTCAACGCCCATACCAAAAGCAAAACCGGCGTATTTTTCTGGATCAATACCCACTGAACGCAGCACGTTCGGGTGCACCATGCCGCAGCCGAGCACTTCTAACCATTTACCGTTTTTACCCATTACATCCACTTCGGCACTGGGTTCAGTGAACGGGAAGTACGACGGACGGAAACGAATGGTCAAGTCTTCTTCAAAGTAGTTGCGCAGGAAATCGTGCAAAATGCCTTTGAGCTCGGTGAAGCTGGCGTGCTCATCGATCAGCAAGCCTTCCACTTGGTGGAACATCGGCGTGTGGGTCATATCGTAGTCATTACGATAGACGCGGCCCGGCGCAATAATGCGGATCGGTGGCTGCTGATTTTCCATGGTGCGAATTTGCACGCCAGAGGTGTGGGTGCGCAGCATCAGATCAGGATTGAAATAGAAGGTGTCGTGATCGGTACGCGCTGGGTGGTGCGCGGGAATATTCAGCGCATCAAAGTTATGAAAGCCATCTTCCACTTCTGGGCCAACGGCCACACGAAAGCCCATCTCACCAAACAGGCGTTCGATGCGCTCGATGGTGCGGGTCACTGGGTGCAAGCCACCGTTATCAATCCGGCGTCCAGGCAAAGAGATGTCAATCATCTCGGCGGCAAGTTTTTGGTTTAACTCGGCAGCTTCTAGCGTCTCGCGGCGAGCATTTAACACATCGAGCACGGCTTGTTTGGCTTGGTTAATCACCGCGCCAGCGGCGGGGCGCTCTGCTGCTGACAGTGCGCCTAAGCCTTTCATCTGCTCGGTGAAAAAGCCTTTTTTGCCGAGATATTTCACCCGAATTTCGTCAAGCGCACTGATGTCGTTGACACCCTCAATTTCGGCCTTGGCTTGGCCGACCACCTCTGCAAGCTGCTGCATTGTTTCCTCGTTTGCTCTAAAGAGCGTAAATACGCTAACTTATTGAATTAGCTAGGGGTAAAGGCGCTATGATACAAAAAAAGCCCCCCCGCTTGCTAGCGCGGCGCGGGCTTTGCGCGTGTTCGCCGAGCAAATAGCGCAAAACAGGGCGAAAAAAAAGGAAGACCCGAAGGTCTTCCTTTTATTCATAGCATCACGGCTTACGCCAGTGCTGCTTTAGCCTTTTCAACCAGGGCGGTGAAAGCCAACTTGTCGTGAACAGCGATATCAGACAGGATCTTACGATCGATCTCGATAGACGCTTTCTTCAGACCGTTGATCAGACGGCTGTAAGACAGACCATTCTGACGGGCCGCGGCGTTGATACGCGCGATCCACAGCTGACGGAACTGACGCTTTTTCTGGCGACGGTCACGATAGGCATACTGGCCAGCTTTAGTTACCGCTTGTACCGCTACGCGGTAAACACGGGAACGGGCACCATAGTAGCCTTTAGCGGCTTTCATTACTTTCTTGTGACGAGCACGAGCAGTCACACCACGTTTAACTCTTGGCATTTTTCACATCCCCCCTTTTTATGCGTATGGCAAGCAAGCAACTACACGTTTGTGATCAGCTGCAGAAACAAAGAATTTTGGTCCCAGCTGACGCTTACGCTTACTGCTCTTCTTGGTCAGGATGTGACGCAGGTGGTTATGCTTACACTTGAAGCGACCTGAGCCAGTCTTTTTGAAGCGCTTCGCGGCGCCCCGGTTGGTTTTCATCTTCGGCATTTCATACTCCGCATTGTGAGTGACAACAAAATCGCAAGGCGAATGGCGGTTAGATAAATCTCACCGCCACTACTTGTGGGCCTTAAGATTTCTTCTTAGGTGCGAGAACCATCACAGCTTGACGGCCTTCGACTTTCGGGAACGACTCAACTACCGCTAACTCTTCCAGATCGTTCTTTACGCGTTCCAAAACCTTGATTCCAAGCTCTTGGTGCGCCATTTCACGACCACGGAAGCGCAGGGTAACTTTTGCCTTGTCCCCGTCTTCCAGAAAACGAACCAGGTTGCGTAGTTTTACCTGGTAGTCGCCTTCGTCGGTGCCAGGACGGAATTTGATTTCCTTAACCTGGACGACTTTCTGCTTTTTCTTTTGTTCTTTAGTGGTTTTACTCTTTTCGTAGAGGAATTTGCCGTAATCCATGATCCGGCAAACGGGCGGCTCGGCGTTCGGGCTGATTTCAACCAGATCCACTTCAGCTTCAGCGGCCAGGTTCAGCGCTTCCTGAATAGTTACGATGCCAATGGCTTCGCCGTCTAAACCGGTTAAACGAACTTCCTTTAAGCGGATCTCTTCATTGATCCGGTGAGCGCGGGCTTGCGGTTGCTTACCCAGTTTTTTTCCGCCTTTTATAGCTTATTCCTCCACGTTATTTTTTTTGCGAGTCTGGACTTCCTGGGTGAGCATACTAATCAGCTCCTCAACAGGGAATGTGCCCAAGTCCGCTCCTTTACGCGTGCGCACTGCAATCTTACCGGCTTCAACTTCTTTATCACCGCAGACCAGCATATAAGGCACGCGCTTTAATGTGTGCTCGCGGATTTTAAAGCCAATTTTTTCATTTCTCAAGTCTGCTGTTGCGCGCAGACCCGCATTATTCAATGCTTTTGCTACATCTTGCGCATAATCGGCTTGATTATCGGTAATGTTCATTACCACCGCTTGCATCGGCGAGAGCCAGGTTGGGAACAAACCAGCGTACTCTTCGGTCAAGATACCGATGAAACGCTCCAGTGAACCCAAAATCGCACGATGGATCATCACCGGCACATGCCGCTCGTTATCTTCGCCAACATAGGTGGCGCCTAAACGGCCTGGCAGAGCAAAGTCGAGCTGCACGGTACCACATTGCCACGCGCGATCAAGGCAATCGTGCAAAGTAAATTCAATTTTCGGGCCATAGAAGGCGCCTTCACCCGGCTGCAGGTCGTATTTGAGTCCGTTTTGTGTCAACGCTTGTGCCAAAGCGGCTTCCGCGCGGTCCCACATTTCATCCGAACCGATGCGCTGCTCTGGACGAGTGGAGAGTTTAACCACCACGTTGTCAAAACCAAAGGTGCCGTAGACGTCATAGACCATACGGATACAGGCCGATACCTCATCCATGATCTGATCTTCGCTACAGAAAATATGCGCGTCATCTTGGGTAAAGCCGCGAACGCGCATCAAGCCGTGCAAAGAGCCTGATGGCTCGTTACGGTGGCACGAACCAAATTCGGCCATGCGCAGCGGTAGATCGCGGTAGGATTTCAAGCCTTGGTTGAAGATCTGCACATGGCCTGGGCAGTTCATTGGCTTAATCGCATATTCGCGGTTTTCTGATTGGGTGGTGAACATGGCATGGGCATATTTGTCCCAATGGCCAGAGCGCTCCCACAGCACCCGATCCATCATCATCGGGCCTTTAACTTCTTGATAGTCATATTCGCGCAGTTTGCTGCGAATAAAAGTTTCTAGCTCACGGAAAATAGTCCAGCCCGCGTGGTGCCAAAACACCATGCCAGGCGCTTCTTCCTGCATGTGATACAGGTCAAGCTGCTTACCAATTTTGCGGTGATCGCGCTTGGCTGCTTCTTCTAAACGCTGCAGATAAGCTTTGAGTGCTTTTTTATCGCCCCACGCGGTGCCATAAATGCGCTGCAGCATTTTATTGCTGGAATCACCACGCCAGTAAGCGCCGGCCATTTTTTGCAATTTAAAGTGGTGGCAGTGGCGCATATTAGGCACATGCGGGCCACGGCACATATCAATGTACTCTTCGTGGTGATACAGCGCCGGCTCATCGTCACGGCGGATGTTTTGCTCCAAAATTTCCATTTTGTAGCTCTCACCGCGTGCGGCAAACGCATCGTGCGCATCTTGCCAAGAGACGCGCTTTTTCACCACGTCGTAATTTTTCTCTGCCAGCTCGAGCATGCGTTTTTCTAGCGCCGCCATATCCTCATCGCTGAGCGCGTGATCTAAGTCAACGTCGTAATAAAAGCCGTTGTCAATCACTGGACCTATGGCCATTTTGGTCTGAGGCCACAACTGCTTGATGGCGTGACCGAGCAAGTGCGCGCAGGAGTGGCGCAGGATCTCGATACCTTCTTCATCTTTAGCGGTGATGATAGATAAGCTGGCATCGCTGGTCATCAGCTCACAGGCATCCACCAGCTCGCCGTTGATGCGACCGGCGATACAGGCTTTTGCTAAACCAGGGCCGATATTAGCCGCGACATCCATCACGCTGACGGCGTGGTCAAATTGACGTTGACTGCCGTCCGGCAGAGTAATAATTGGCATGCAATATTCCTTGTACAGTGGTGCTCCCTACCAAAGAGCACATGTGATGTAAGAGTTTTTTTCAGCCAAACGCGCAGCGCTTGGCAAAAAACGCGGCGATTGTAGCAAAGCGGCCGGCAAAGTGCCACGCGCGGGGCCGCAAGGCGCGTGGAAGCCACCCGCGTAGGCGACCAAAGCGCGTAAGTTGCATTTTGTGTGACTTAACTATACTTGCCACGTTTTTCACCCAGAGGACGCAGCCATGAAATGGAATAAACTTGCCGCCACCTTAGCGTTGGGCTTGGCTATGAGCGCTTGCTTTGATAGCGATGAAGATGACAATGACACCTCCGCAGGGACAGCGCAGGTGCGAGTGACGCATCTGTCAGGTGATGCGCCTAAGGTCAATATTGTGGCTGATGGTGCCGCATATCTGAACGATTTGGCCTTTGGCTCAACCTCGGGCCTTGCGCCAATTGCTCCCGATAGTTACCTTGTCCGAGCGGATGCCCAGTTGCCAGACGGCACGGTGACTACCGTCATCCCGGCCGCTGAGCTCGCCTTAGAGGCTGATACCGTCTATGACGTCATTGCATTGGGTAATGTGGCAGACAGTGGCGATACTGCGCTGCAACCGTTAGTGCTAGAGCGTCCTGCCATCGGACCTGGTGTGGGCGAAATTCGGCTACAAGTGTTGCATGCGGCGCCCGCTGTGCCGGCGGTGGATATTTATTTAACCGCACCGGAAGCGGCCTTGACGACGCCAACGTTTGCGGCCGTAGCCTTTAAAGGCTTTAGTGACGCGACGGTGTTGGCGGCTGGAGAGTATCGTGTGCGCATTACCCTCGCCGGCAGCACTGAGGTCGAGTTTGATTCAGGTCCCTTGCCGCTAGCGGAAGGCGCTGATCTTTTGATTGCCGCGGTGGAAAACTACGGCTCTGGCCCAAGCTCCGTGCGCTTATTGCCGATAGGTAAAGAGGCGGCAGCGCCCATCACGCCCATTTTATCTACCGATGAGCAAGTTGAGCTGCGCGTGATCCACGCGGTGCCCGATGCCCCCGCAGTCGATGTGTTGGCAAGTGGTGTAGCGGTGCCAGCGTTTAGTAATTTGGCCTTTGGTAACGTAAAAGGCTACGCCGAACTGGCGGCCGCTAGTTATGACTTTGCCATCGCGCCCACCGGCACCACCACCGAGGTGCTGGCTTTGCCGGGGGCCGCGCTAGTTGCCGGTAACAGTTACACTGTGCTGGCGGTCGGCGAATTAGCCTCAATAGGTCCTTTGCTACTGACGGATAATCCGCAGCCTCTGGCCACGGCCGGCCAAGTGCGAGTGGTGCACGCTGTGCCCACAGTGGGCTTAGTCGATGTCTATGCGACAATTGATGGCGACATTAGCGCGGCGACCCCGCTGCTGTCAGGGGTCGCGTTTAAAGCCAGCAGCGCGTATTTGCCGGTGCCGCTGGGGAGTTATATCTTGACTGTCACCGCGGCGGGAGATAAAGCCGCCGTTATTGAAAGCGCCTTACCGGTAATCTTTGAGGCTTCCAGCGTTAAAACGGTGGTCGCGCTTGGCGGCGTCGCGCCGAGCTTATTGGTGATTGATGACATTAATTAGTCACAAAGCGCCGCGCGGGCTACCGCCATTGGCCTCGCTACGTGCAGTAAATTGTGATAGATAAAAAAGGAGCGACCCGTAGGTCGCTCCTTTTTATTAGCCGGTTTTACCGCATAGTTCCGCACTCATCTCGCATCGGCTGCCAACATAGGCGCGGGGTTTGAGACTATGTGGCGCGCGGCTCACATCGCGTGTTAAACGCTCGGCGAGTCCTCAGACTCTGCGCCGGGTACGCAGTCGGCATCGGCGTTTTGCGCGCAGCTTACCAGTGCGTCATCGTCTGGTAACTCGTCATCATCGCTTTCGGCAATGCGCTGCAGACCGACCACCGCTTCACCTTCCATCGGACGGATCAAGCGTACGCCACCGGTGTTACGCCCAATCACGTTGACCTCACGCACACGGGTACGCACTAAGGTGCCGCCGTTGGTGATCAGCATGATCTGATCGTTTTCATCCACTTGGATAGCATCGATAACCTTACCGTTGCGCTCGTCGACTTTAATGGCGATCACGCCTTGGCCGCCGCGGTTGCGCTGTGGGTACTCGTCGAGTACGGTGCGCTTGCCGTAGCCATTTTCGGTGGCGGTTAAGATAGCGCCGTTACCCCGTGGCACGATAAGTGAAACCACTTTATCGCCTGCCGCGAGTCTAAAGCCGCGCACACCGGTCGCGGCGCGGCTCATCGGCCGCACGCCATGGCTGCCTGCTTTGCTCTCGCTCGCGTCACTGTCACTAGCTTCCATCTCGCCATCGGCTTCGATTGTGTCTTCAGCCTCTTCGCTCACATCAGCCACATCACCGACTTTGCCTGCGTAGCCTTCATTAAAGCGAATAACTTTACCGGCGTCGGAGAACAGCATGATCTCATCATGGCCGTTGGTAATATCCACGCCGATTAGTTCATCACCCTCTTTGAGGTTGATGGCGCGAATACCGGTGACCAAACGACGGCTAAAATCAGCCAGACAGGTCTTTTTCACCGTACCTTGCGCGGTGGCAAAGAAGACGAACTTATCTGCGTCGTACTCTTTTACCGGCAAAATTGCGGTGATGCGTTCGTTTTCTTCCAACGGCAGCAAGTTCACAATCGGCCGGCCACGGGCGCCGCGTGATGCTTCTGGCAGCTGATAAACCTTGAGCCAGTACACTTTCCCGCGCGTTGAGAAGCACAAAATCGTGTCGTGGGTGTTGGCCACTAGCAGTTTTTCGACAAAGTCTTCTTCTTTAATCCGCGTAGCTGATTTGCCTCGGCCACCACGGCGCTGTGCTTCATAATCAGACAGCGGCTGATATTTCACATAGCCTTGATGCGACAAGGTCACCACCACATCTTCTGGGGTGATCAAATCTTCAATATTGATCTCAGCGCTTGAGGTGGTGATTTCGGTTTTACGCGCATCGCCATACTGCTCGCGGATCGCCACTAGCTCTTCTTGAATAACTTCCATCAGGCGAGCTGGGCTAGCCAAAATGTGCAGCAGCTCAGCAATCACTTCGAGCAGGGCTTGGTACTCTTCTAAGATCTTCTCGTGTTCTAAACCGGTCAGCTTATGCAGGCGCAGATCCAAAATCGCTTGGGCTTGTTGCTCGGTTAAGAAGTAATTAGTTTCGCGAATGCCAAACTCAGGCTCCAACCACTCTGGGCGCGCTGCGTCATCACCGGCTTTTTCTAGCATCGCTGCGACATTGCCCAGTGCCCAGCCGCGGGCCACCAGCTGCGCTTTAGCGTCGCTCGGCGTTGGGCTGCGGCGGATTAACTCAATGATTGGGTCAATGTTGGCCAAGGCGATGGCCAAACCTTCCAAGATGTGCGCGCGATCGCGGGCTTTACGCAATTCAAACACGGTGCGGCGCGTGACCACCTCACGGCGGTGCAACAAGAAGGCGTCGAGGATCTCTTTAAGGTTCATCACCTTAGGTTGATTGTTATCGAGCGCCACCATGTTGATGCCAAAGGTGGTTTGCATCTGGGTGTGCTTGTACAAATTGTTCAGCACAATCTCGCCCGACTCATTGCGCTTGATCTCGATAACGATGCGCATGCCATCTTTATCGGACTCATCGCGCAGTGCGCTAATGCCTTCGAGTTTTTTCTCTTTGACCAGCTCGGCGATTTTTTCAATCAAGCGCGCCTTGTTCACCTGATACGGGATCTCATGCACGATGATGGTCTCGCGACCTTTTTCATCGGTTTCCACCTCGGCTTTGGCACGCATATACACCGAGCCACGGCCGGTGCGATAGGCCGAAATGATGCCGGAGCGACCGTTGATAATACCGCCGGTGGGGAAATCGGGACCGGTGATGTACTGCATCAGCTCATCGACCGACAAATTGCCGTTTTCGATCAGTGCCAAACAACCGTTAACGATTTCGGTCAAGTTGTGCGGCGGAATATTGGTCGCCATCCCCACCGCAATGCCAGAAGAACCATTGATCAGCAGGTTCGGCACGCGGGTGGGCATCACCGCCGGGATCTGCTCGGTGCCATCGTAGTTCGGCACCCAATCCACGGTGTCTTTGTCCAAGTCGGCCAGCAACTCATGGGACAGACGCGCCATACGCACTTCGGTATAACGCATCGCCGCGGCGCTATCGCCATCGACGGAACCGAAGTTACCTTGGCCATCGACCAGCAAATAGCGCATGGAAAAATCCTGCGCCATGCGCACGATAGTGTCATACACAGCGCTATCGCCATGTGGGTGGTATTTACCGATCACGTCACCGACCACACGGGCCGATTTCTTATACGCTTTATTCCAGTCGTTGCCCAACTCGTTCATAGCAAACAGAACGCGGCGGTGAACCGGTTTTAAGCCATCACGCACATCCGGCAGAGCCCGGCCTACAATGACGCTCATCGCGTAATCAAGGTAGGAACTTTTCAGCTCTTCTTCGATGTTAATGGGCGTGATTTCTCGAGCCAAATCACTCATAGCAAGCCTTGATCCCTAATTGAAGTTGTTCTTGGGGGTGCATCGCGCCGCATAGTAACACAGCGCGGCTTTAAGTCACAGGCAGGGCCGGTGGCTGGCAAGATCGGCGTGACCCTATGCCGCATAGGCGCAGGCGGCTTAGACCCCTCCTTGTTAAGGGAGGGGCTAGGGGAGGGTCAGCTACGCACTGTGCTTGGCGGTTAAATTTACCACATTAGAGACGCTGTCGCCTTGGGCGCGTGCCAACAAATCTTCCATGCACAGGCCTTTTTGCGCGATCAGCGCGAGCACGTCATCTAAATCTTCTTCGTGCTTTTCATCCATCGCTTGCGCTAACTCTTCTTGCAACTGGAGCAGTTGCACGCGGCTTAAGGTTTTAAAACTGGCGATACGCGCCGGTTTTTTTTGCAGCAGCAGGTCAATAAACGCGGGCTCATCGCTTGATTTAGCCGCGGCGGGGATGGACGCCGTGGTGGTCTGCTTGTTGGTTTTGCTGGGGGCACTCGGGCGCGGTTTGGCCTCTTGGCGAACCGGTGCGGGGCGTACTGGCGCCGCGGTTAACTTCTCATTTGCTGGCGTGGTGGCCAGCGGGGCGCTGGGCATCAAACTGGCTTTGTAGTCACTTAATTTAGGCAAAAAGAAATTGAGTTGATGTAGAACTTCTTTGCTGATAGTGCGTAATACCGAGGGCTTTAGGTACTCGCCGCCGCGTTTTTTGTACCCCGCTATTTCTTCATTGAGAATTTGCGTGATCAGCGCTTGGCGCTGCGGCATGATCTCATCGAGCGAGCCACCCGCGTCGATGTGCTTTTGCTCTTTAATTTCCAACTGCTCGGTTTGGCTGCGCAAAGTGCGCACCATGCGGTTGATCATTTTTTGCGTTGGATCGGCATCTAAGACATTTAAATCTACCTCGCCGCTGTCGGCCGCTGCGGCCAGTGCTGTGCTCGCGGCCTCTTCGAGTGCAATGCCGGCTTGGCGCAGCTTGGTTTGCACTTCTGATAAGGTGTTATACAGCGATCGTCGATCCGAGGGCGTAGCACTGGTAAAAATAGGCTTATCTAGCCCTTCGACTAATATTTTCAAATGATTAGTTTTGGTTTTTTCAAAATCGCACGCACGGGGATACACCAGTTTAGGCACCTCGCGGATCACTTGTTTTTGAAATGGGGTAAAGCGGCGATCGTGAATAGTGGTCATGGAACACTCCTTTGAACGTTGGGTCGCAGCCGTGCTCGCGGCATAAAACACCAAATCAGGGTAAAAATGTAGGTAAAAGGCGCAATCAATACGCAGGCCTGCTGTTATACGCAAATACCCCCTCTAACGCGACACTGGATATTTATACATGTCGCTTATTCAGGCGGATTATTCCCGATGGGGAAGCTTTGCTGGGCCGATACATGCTCGGTTAGGTGCGTATCGGGCGCCTTGGTTGCTGCGCCCTGCGCTTTATTGATAAGGTGCCAGGCACATTTTTTGCTAAGCATGTACTGCACAAATAATCAGCCAGCCTAAGGCAAGGAGTCGAGATGGGCGAGCGTGTCGCAAATGATTGGATAGAGGCCGGTGATCCGCACGCCGCCTTGGGGGGCAACGTCGATGCCGCCGAGATTGCCAAATTTTCCGCGCAAGCGGCGCAATGGTGGGAGGTCAACGGCGCGTTTAAGACCTTGCACCAGTTAAATCCGCTGCGCTTGCACTGGATTTTGCAGCAGTACGCCGCGCATGGCCGGATCCGAGGTGAGGTCGCTGGCGATCTGTTGGGACAAGCGGTGCTGGACGTGGGCTGTGGCGGCGGTATTTTAAGTGAAAGTTTGGCACGCGCCGGCGCCCAAGTAACGGGGATTGATTTAGCCTCGGCGTCGCTGGCCGTTGCCCGCGAGCACGCGCAAGCCGACGTTACGCAAGGCCGATTAGCCCTTGACTATCGCTGCGTGAGTGCTGAAGATCTCGCCCGCCAGCAGCCGAGCCAATTTGCGTTGGTCACCTGCATGGAAATGCTTGAGCATGTGCCCGATCCGGTCCAAATTGTGCAGGCCTGCGCGCAGTTAGTGCGCCCAGGCGGCGTGGTGGTGATGTCGACAATTAATCGTCACCCCAAGGCGTTTTTGCAGATGATCGTGGCGGCTGAATATATGCTAGGCATGGTGCCGCTAGGCACCCACTATTTTAATCATTTTATTACCCCTGCCGAGTTGTGTCGCATGGGCGAGCGCGCCGGTTTAGTTGTGCGTGCGTTGCAAGGGATCCGCTACGCCCCGCTCTTTGGCGCGTTTGAGTTGTGTGCCAAAGTGGATGTGAACTACATGGTGGCGTTTGAGCGACCGCTGATATGACCCCCCATTTACCTGCCAGCGCGCCGCTGGCCTGCGTGCTGTTTGATTTAGATGGCACCTTACTCGACACCGCGCCGGATCTGGGCGCGGCGGTCAACCACGTGTTAATCCATGCCGGCTTTGCGCCGCTTTCTGATGCCTTAGTGCGGCAAACCGCCTCCCATGGCGCGCTGGCGCTGCTTAAAGCGGGGTTAACAGAAGAGGAACTTGCTGAGCTTGGCGCCGAGCGTTTGCGCCAAGCGCTATTGGATTTTTATGCCGCCCATCTGTGTGTGGGTACGCGGCCGTATGCAGGGATTGTGGAGCTGATTGAATGGTTAGATGAGCGCGAGTTGCCATGGGGCATTGTGACCAATAAGCCGGGATTTTTAACCGAGCCGTTAATTGCTGCGCTGCCGGAATTTGCCCGCTGCGCGGTGATTGTTAGTGCCGATACCTTGCCGGTGCGCAAACCCGATCCGGCGCCGATGTTTTACGCCTGTGAGCGTATTGGTGTGGCGGCCGCTGACTGTTTGTATGTCGGCGATCATGTGCGCGATATTGAAGCAGGGCGCAATGCCGGCATGCGTACGGCGGCGGCTTTGTGGGGCTATTTAGCCGCTGATGAAGACGTAGCGAGTTGGCAAGCCGATCTTAGTTTTGCTGATGCCTTTGCCCTTAAGCACTGGCTGCGCGGTGAGCTTGGCGCCGCGCCGCGTTAATCCGGCCGGCTAAAGTTCTCCGTTACATAAATGTTAAGGCGTGACGCTGTCGCCAAGCGGATTGCTGCCTATTTGCACAGGTGCGTTTGGTCCGCGCAAAAGGCGCTAAGCGCTTAGTTTTGCAAGCAAAAAAGTTTTGTTTTTTTTCATTGGCGGCTGCGCGCCGTCTGGCCGCGCTTTAAAGCAAATCACGCACATCTTTATCCACAGTTTGGCGCGTGCCGGCGCGTAGCATAGGTTGCAAATCCCCGCGTTGCCCTCTATCTTGCCCCGCTGTTATTGCCCGCCCCACCGTTGGTGGCGGGCGTCATTTTGATCGGTCGTTGCCGATGCGTTTTTAGCGCCCGCAGCGCCGTTTATGAGGATCCCCCGTCAATGAATCTGTTTGTGACCAAACGTAATGGCCGTCAAGAGCCCATCCACTTAGATAAAATTCACCGCGTGCTCGATTGGGCGGCCGAAGGCTTAGACAACGTGTCCGTTTCGCAGGTGGAGTTAAAGTCACACATTCAGTTTTATGACGGCATCCGCACAGCGGATATTCACGAAACCATCATTAAAGCCGCCGCGGATCTCATCAGTGAAGAGTCGCCGGATTACCAATACTTGGCCGCCCGCTTAGCCATTTTCCATCTGCGCAAAAAAGCCTTTGGCCAATTTGAGCCGCCGCACCTGTTTAAACATGTACAAACCATGGTCGAGATGGGTAAATACGATGCGCATTTGCTAGCCGACTACAGCCAAGCAGAATGGGATGAGCTCAACGCGTACCTTGATCACGATCGCGATTTGACTTTCTCGTATGCCGCGGTAAAGCAATTAGAAGGCAAATATTTGGTGCAAAACCGCGTTAGCGGCGAGATTTATGAAAGCCCGCAGTTTTTGTATTTGTTGGTGGCCGCGGGCTTATTTTCCAAATACCCGGCCGCAACGCGTTTGGATTTTGTGAAGCGCTTTTATGATGCCACCTCGACCTTTAAGATCTCGCTGCCGACGCCGATCATGAGCGGGGTGCGCACGCCCACGCGCCAATTTAGCTCCTGCGTGCTGATTGAGTGCGACGATAGCCTCGATTCTATCAATGCCACCGCCAGCAGCATTGTGCGCTATGTGTCCCAGCGCGCCGGTATTGGTATCAACGCCGGTCGTCTGCGTGGCTTAGGCAGCCCTATTCGTGGCGGCGAAGCGTTCCACACCGGCTGTATTCCATTTTTCAAATACTTCCAAACCGCGGTGAAATGCTGCTCACAAGGCGGCGTGCGCGGTGGCGCGGCCACGCTGTTTTATCCGCTGTGGCATATCGAAGTTGAAAGCCTATTGGTGCTGAAAAACAACCGTGGCGTGGAAGAAAACCGCGTGCGCCACATGGATTACGGCGTGCAATTAAACAAATTAATGTATCAGCGCTTGATCAAAGGCGCTGATATTACGCTGTTTTCGCCCTCCGATGTGCCGGGGCTGTATGACGCCTTCTTTGCCGATCAGGAAAAATTTGAGGCGCTGTATTGCCAATATGAGCAAGAGCAAGACCCCAGCATCCGCAAAAAGAGCTTAAAAGCTATCGATCTGTTCTCGCTGATGATGCAAGAGCGCGCCGGTACTGGGCGCATTTACATTCAAAACGTGGACCACTGCAACACGCACAGCCCATTTGATGCCACAGTGGCGCCCGTGCGCCAATCGAACTTGTGCTTGGAAATTGCGCTGCCGACCAAACCGCTGAATAACATCGAAGATGACAGCGGCGAAATTGCCCTGTGCACCTTATCGGCGCTTAACTTAGGCGCGATTGAAAATTTAGCCGAAATCGAGCCGCTGGCCGAACTCACCGTGCGCGCCTTAGATGCACTGCTCGATTACCAAGACTACCCCATTAAAGCCGCGCGTAATGGCAGCTTGCAGCGCCGCACGCTGGGTATTGGCGTAATTAACTACGCCTATTATTTGGCCAAACATGGCGTGCGCTATTCGGATGGTTCGGCGCTGGGCTTAACCCACCGCACCTTTGAAGCGATCCAGTATTACCTGCTCAAAGCTTCCAACCAACTGGCGCGTGAATTTGGGCCTTGTCCTGCGTTTAATGACACCACGTACGCGCAAGGTATTTTGCCGATTGATAGCTATAAAAAAGATCTCGATGCCCTGTGCAGTGAGCCTTTGCAGCTTGATTGGGAAGCGCTGCGCGCCGAGATTAAGCGCGATGGCTTGCGTAACTCCACGCTAACGGCGCAAATGCCGAGTGAAACGTCGAGCCAGATCTCTAACGCGACTAACGGTATCGAGCCGCCGCGTGGCTTGGTATCGGTGAAAGCGTCAAAAGATGGCATTTTAAAGCAAGTGGTGCCGGAATATGCGCGCTTAAAGCGCCGCTATGAGTTGCTGTGGCAGCAGCCGAATATGGATGGCTACCTGCAACTGGTCGGTGTGATGCAAAAGTTCATCGATCAGGCGATTTCAGCCAACACCAACTACGATCCGTCGCGCTTTGAAGGCAACAAAGTACCAATGAAGCAACTCTTAAAAGATCTGCTCACCGCGTACAAATACGGCGTAAAAACCCTGTATTACCACAACACCCGCGATGGCAGTGACGACACCCAAGCGGATCTGCAAGATGACGGTTGCGCCAGCGGCGCATGCAAGATTTAATAGCGGCCAATTACCGTTATTGCCAAGGCGGCCAGTAGGTCGCCTTGTTTTTTTCATTTGTTACAGGGCAAGCCATGGCGTACTCAATTTTTTGTCAAACCCCCAACGATCAGCTCAAAGAGCCGATGTTTTTTGGCCAACCAGTGAATGTGGCGCGTTACGATCAGCAAAAGCATGAAATTTTTGAGCGCTTGATTGAAAAGCAGCTGTCGTTTTTCTGGCGCCCAGAAGAAGTGGATGTCTCGCGCGACCGCATCGACTTTCAAGCGCTGCCGCCCCACGAGCAGCATATCTTTTTATCCAATTTAAAATATCAAACCCTGCTTGATTCTATTCAAGGCCGTAGCCCGAACGTGGCCTTATTGCCGCTGGTGTCGCTGCCGGAATTAGAGACTTGGATTGAAACTTGGTCATTTTCTGAAACCATTCACTCGCGCTCGTACACGCATATTATTCGCAATATTGTGAATGTGCCGGGGCAGGTGTTTGACGATATTGTCAGCAATGAACAAATTTTGCGCCGCGCCCGCTCGATTAGTCACTATTACGATGAATTAATTAGCGCCAGTCAGCTGTATCATCTGCATGGCACCGGCAACCATGTCGTTGATGGTAAAACCGTGCACATTAGTTTGCGCGAATTAAAGCGTAAACTTTATCTGTGCTTAATGAGCGTTAATGCGCTGGAATCGGTGCGGTTTTATGTCAGTTTTGCTTGCTCATTTGCCTTTGCCGAGCGCGAATTAATGGAAGGCAACGCAAAAATCATTAAATTAATTGCCCGTGATGAAGGTCTGCATTTAGCCGGCACCCAGCATATGCTCAATTTATTGCGCAGCGGGCAAGACGATGCTGAAATGGCTGAGATAGCGCGCGAATGTGAAGCGGAGTGTTTTGCTCTGTTTAAAGAGGCGGCCGAGCAAGAAAAAGAGTGGGCTGACTATCTGTTTCAAGACGGTTCTATGATTGGATTAAATAAAGAGATCTTGTGCCAATACGTGGAATACATCACTAATTTGCGCATGAGTGCGGTCGGTTTAACCCCGGCCTTTAGTGGCGCCAAGCAAAACCCTATTCCGTGGATCAATACCTGGCTCGTTTCCGATAACGTGCAAGTGGCGCCGCAAGAGGTGGAGATCAGCTCCTATTTAGTCGGCCAAATTGATAGCCAAGTCAGTGCGGATGACTTGGGTGATTTTGAACTGTAATTTGTCGCAAATGTCGCAAATCTATGTGAGAGCAGGGAATGAAAATAAAAACGAGCCTGTTTATTTTGCCGCTGCTACTGGTGGCCGTTCAGTGCGTGGCCGCGAGTAGCGATCATTTGCTAGACGCTTATCGTTTAGACGATGGTAAATTTTATACCGCCGAAGGCGAAGTGCCTGCGGGTTGCTTTGGCCAATTAATGACGCGGTTAAATGGTGATAATAGCGTGGCGGCGATTTATTTAAATCGCAATAATCTGCGCGGCTGTATTGATGCTAACGATACTTATCCAGCAGGGGAAGAAAGCGCTATCAGTTATACCGTGGTGAAAAACTTTGCCCCGCATCAATATGGCTTAAAGGTATGTGAAGCACTGGGTGGTTCAATGCGCGAAACCTGCGATCAAATTATTATTGAGTTTAAGCAGCGAGAATATCTTGATCGCGGCAAAAAACTTTCGGTGTTATCTGTGGAAAAATTGGGCGATTTTTAAGCGTGACCAAGACAAGTTTACTCTTGTGGATTGCAATAATTAAATTGCCGCTTGGCTAATAACGCACCAGCGCGCGAGGTAATGGCTCCCACGCTGGTGCATGATGACACGGTGGGCGCTTTAATTGGGGCAGCGGGCGATAATTTCGCACAGGCCGCTGCTATTTTCTTGCTCTAAGCGCACATCAAAGCCCCATAACCGGTGTAAATGTTTGAGCACTTCATGCCGCGACTCATGCAAACTAACCCGATTATGCGGTACATAGCGCAGGGTTAATGAACGGTCACCTTTTACATCCACATTATAAATCTGAATATTTGGCTCCATGTTGCTCAAATTATATTGTGCCGCCAACGTTTGCCGCACTTGCCGATAGCCCGCCTCATTATGAATCGCGCTTACATTAATATGGCTGTTTAAATCATCATCTGCGATGGCAAACAGTTTTAAATCGCGCATCACTTTGGGGCTTAAAAATTGGCTAATAAAGCTTTCGTCCTTAAAATTTTGCATGGCAAAGTGTAGTGTTTTTACCCAATCGGAGCCGGCATAATCGGGAAACCACGCTTTATCTTCCGCGGTGGGTTGCTCACAAATGCGGCGCAGATCGGTGAAAATAGCAAAACCTAAGGCATAAGGATTAATACCGGAAAAATAGCGACTGTTATATGGCGGTTGATACACCACATTGGTGTGGTTATGCAAAATTTCCAGCATAAAACGGTCGGTTAATTTCCCTTCATCAAACAAGTGATTGAGCAAGGTATAGTGCCAAAAGGTAGCCCAACCTTCATTCATCACTTGCGTCTGTTTTTGCGGGTAAAAATATTGGCTAATTTTGCGTACAATACGAATAATTTCCCGCTGCCATGATTCTAATAGCGGCGCATTTTTTTCAATAAAATAGAGAATGTTTTCTTGCGGTTCGCTGGGGTAACGATTTGGCGCATGCGTATGGGGTTTATCTTGCTTGGGCAAGGTGCGCCACAAATCGTTAACTTGGCTTTGTAAATAATCTTCCCGCGCGCGTTGCCGGCGTTTTTCTTCTGCGAGCGATATTTTGCTTGGCCGCTTATAGCGATCTACGCCGTAATTCATTAAGGCGTGGCAAGAGTCGAGCAGGTTTTCCACCGCCTCGATGCCATGCTTTTCTTCGCAATCGCTGATGTAATTTTTCGCAAACACCAAATAATCAATAATTGACGAGGCATCGGTCCAGGTTTTGAACAGATAGTTATTTTTAAAAAATGAGTTATGCCCATAACACGCATGGGCCATGACCAGCGCCTGCATCGGCAGAGTGTTTTCTTCCATTAAATAGGCGATGCAGGGATCGGAGTTAATCACGATTTCATACGCCAGTCCCATCTGGCCGCGTTTATAGTTGCGCTCGGTGTGAATAAAACGCTTACCAAACGACCAATGCTGGTAACCAATTGGCATGCCGACGCTGGAATAGGCATCCATCATCTGTTCGGCGGTGATCACTTCAATTTGATTGGGATAGGTGGTCAAACCATAGTGCTCGGCCACGCGCTCAATCTCGCGCTGATAAACCGTAAGCAGTTCAAAACACCAGTCAGGGCCATCACTTAGTGGGATCTCGCCACCTGCGCGACCGGCAAGATCAGCGGCGGTGGCAAATGAAGATGAAGGGGGGGATGACATAGCTACTCCTTAGGCAAACAGCCCAATTAATTGACCTGCTTTTTAAACAGTTCGCGAAAGACCGGATAAATATCGCTGACGCCTTTAATATGGGCCATGGCGAAATGGGGCTGGGTTTGCTGCAATGTTTGGTATTCATGCCACAAAGTTTGATGCGCTCTATTGGTAATTTCGATATAGGCAAAATAGCGCGCTTTGGGCAGCAGTTGCCGCGCCAGCAATTCGCGGCACGTGGGAGAATCATCCGCCCAATTATCCCCATCCGAGGCTTGCGCCGCATAAATATTCCATGCGCCGTCACTGTAACGCTTGGCCATGATCTCGTGCATGAGTTTTAGCGCACTCGACACAATGGTACCGCCGGTTTCTTGGGAGTAGAAAAATGTTTGCTCATCCACCTCTTTGGCTTGGGTGTGGTGACGGATATACACCACCTCGACGTTTTTATAGGTGCGACTTAAAAACAGATAAAGCAAAATATAAAAGCGCTTGGCCATCTCTTTGGTGGCTTGATCCATCGAGCCCGACACATCCATTAAACAAAACATCACCGCTTGGCTTGACGGCACCGCACGCTTTTGAAAGTTGTTAAATTTTAAGTCAAAGGTATCGATAAACGGCACAGCCTGAATGCGCGTATCTAAGACGCGGATTTCTTTTTCAATCTGGGCGATGCGCGCAAAATAAAGTGTGGGGGCTTGTTTTAATTCCTTTAATTCATCGAGCAAGGCTTGCCGCGCCCGTTTTTTTCCCGCTTGCATGGCCATACGCCGCGCTAACGAATTTTGCAGTGAGCGGACAATATTAATATTGGCTGGCACGCCATGGGCGCTGTAACCGGCGCGGTAGGTTTTCATTTCGAGCAGTTGATGGCGTTCGGTTTTGGCCAAACGCGGCAGAGCGAGATCTTCAAACAATAAGTCTAAATATTCATCTTTTGAGATCTGAAAACTAAATTCATCGCTACCTTCACTTTGATCGGCGGCGCCCCCTTCACCGGCCGCGCCTTGGTCGCTATTTTTTGGCCGCTCGATTTGATCGCCGGCACTAAATTGGTCATTGCCAGGAAAGACTTGCTCGCGGCGCCCGCCCCCACCTTGGCCAAACAGTGGTTCGCCCAAATCTTTGGTGGGGATAGTAATTTGCTCGCCTTTATCCACATCTAAAATGCTGCGCTTGGTGACAGCATCGGATACGGCTTGTTTAATTTGTTGCTTATAACGGCGAATAAAGCGCTGCCGATTGACAGTGCTTTTATTTTTGCCGTTCAGCCTGCGATCGATAAAATGCGCCATAGGGCCTCCTTGCTAACGCAAGCCACCGCGCGCTTAGCTCTGTTGCGAGGCTATAGGCGCACGGTGGCGGCGGGCTTACGATGATTTGCGTACGCGCAAATACCATTCGCACAATAAACGCACTTGCTTGCGGGTGTAGCCTTTTTCCATCATGCGCTCGACAAAGTTATCGTGTTTTTTCTGCTCTTCTGCCGACGTTTTGCTATTAAACGACACCACCGGTAACAGCTCTTCGGTGTTGGAGAACATCTTTTTCTCAATCACGGTGCGCAGCTTTTCATAACTGGTCCAATTGGGGTTGCGGCCCGCGTTATTGGCCCGCGCGCGCAAGACGAAATTAACGATTTCATTACGAAAATCTTTCGGATTACTGATCCCTGCGGGTTTTTCAATTTTTTCCAATTCACTATTGAGTGCGCCACGATCAAACAGCTGCCCCGTTTCCGGATCGCGATACTCCTGATCTTGGATCCAAAAATCGGCATAGGTGACATAACGGTCAAAAATATTTTGCCCATATTCCGAGTACGACTCTAAATATGCGGTTTGGATCTCTTTGCCGATAAATTCGATATAGCGCGGGGTTAAAAAGCCTTTGATAAATTCAAGGTAGCGATCGTGCATTTCTTGCGGGAATTGCTCGCGCTCAATTTGCTGCTCGAGCACATAAAATAGGTGCACGGGGTTGGCCGCCACTTCGCTGTGATCAAAGTTAAACACGCGCGATAAAATTTTAAAGGCAAAGCGGGTAGAGAGTCCCTGCATGCCCTCATCGACGCCGGCATAATCGCGGTACTCTTGATAGCTTTTCGCTTTCGGATCGGTGTCTTTTAAGCTTTCACCATCATAAACACGCATTTTTGAGTAAAGGCTAGAGTTTTCTGGCTCTTTTAAACGCGACAACACGGAAAATTGGCCCAGCAGTTCTAAGGTGCCCGGCGCGCATTTGGCATCGGTCAATTCACTGTTGATCAGCAGTTTTTCGTAAATTTTCACCTCTTCGGATACGCGCAGGCAATAAGGCACCTTGACGATATACACCCGATCTAAAAAGGCTTCGTTATTTTTGTTGTTTCTAAATTGCAGCCACTCCGATTCGTTGGAGTGGGCCAATAAAATGCCATCAAACGGTAGCGCGGATAAACCTTCGGTGCCGTTGTAATTACCCTCTTGGGTGGCAGTAAGTAAAGGATGTAGCACCTTAATCGGCGCTTTAAACATCTCGACAAATTCCATTAAGCCTTGGTTGGCTTTACACAAGGCGCCGCTGTAGGAATAGGCATCGGCATCATCTTGGGCAAAATGCTCCAGCATGCGAATATCCACTTTGCCCACCAGCGAGGAGATATCTTGGTTGTTGTCATCACCGGGTTCAGTTTTGGCAATGGCAATTTGATTTAAAATCGACGGATTGATTTTTTCTACGGTGAATTTGGAAATATCCCCGCCAAATTCATGCAGACGTTTGACCGCCCATGGCGACATGATCGGGCGCAAATAACGGCGAGGAATGCCGTATTCACGCTCTAAAATCGCGCCATCTTCGTCAACATCAAACAAGCAAAACGGGTGATCATTCACCGGCGAGCCTTTTAAGCGATAAATTGGCTCTTTTTGCATCAAGCTTTTTAATTTTTCCGCTAAAGAGGACTTACCACCGCCCACTGGCCCCAGCAGATACAGGATTTGCTTTTTCTCTTCTAAGCCTTGGGCGGCATGTTTTAAATAGGCCACCATCTGCTCGATGGCCTCTTCCATGCCGTAAAACTCTTTAAAGGCTGGATAGCGCGCTACCACGCGATTGGAAAACAACCGGCTTAAGCGCGGATCGGTGGCGGTATCAACCATTTCTGGCTCACCAATCGCAGTTAACAGGCGCTCGCTGCTCGAGGCGTAGCAGGCTTTGTCTTGTTTGCACAGAGCCAAAAATTCACTGAGGGTGTACTCCTCTTCGCGCGCTTGCTCATAGCGTGCTTGATAGTGCTCAAAAATACCCATGGCGTGTCCTTAACCTACGGTGTGGTCTGGTGCTCGTTCTTTGGCACTCAAAACAGCAGGTGTTTGACCTATTGAGCGCAATGCCGGGGCTAGCGCATGTGCTTTGCTTACCCCTTGGTTAATTGGTTGTGCCATGCCATGGCGCGCTTTGTCAAAGCGTAGGCGCAAAAACTGCGCGTTAGCTTAAATCTCTGCGGCTATTGCGCTAGGTAAGGCTGCGCGCCCCTTACGCGGTCATGGCCGCAAGCACCGGTAAAATCTTGCTCAATTTATCAAAGGTTTCTTGGTATTCCGCGGCGCATTCGGAGTCCGCCACTATGCCGCCTCCCGCCCAGCAATAGAGGCTGCCCTGTGCGGTACTGCCTTTAACTGCATCGTCAGGCTGTGCAATCAGGGTACGAATAGCGATGTTGGTATCCATGCGCCCCTGTTGGCTGATATAGCCGATGCTGCCGCAATAGGCGCTGCGCCGTACCGGTTCTAGGCTTTCAATGATTTGCATGGCGCGAATTTTCGGCGCGCCGGTAATCGAGCCACCGGGAAAACAGGCGCGGAGCAAATCGACCGCGCGATAGCCGCTGGCCAATTGCCCCTCGATGGTGGAGACCAGATGGTGCACGGCGGGGAATGATTCAATGGCAAATAAGTGCGGCACCGTAACCGAGCCCAGTTGGCTCACCCGGCCTATGTCGTTACGCAGTAAATCAACAATCATTAAATTTTCCGCGCGATCTTTTTCGGCCAAAGCCAACTCGCGGGCTAAGCGCGCATCTTCTTGCGGATTTGGGCTGCGCGGTCGCGTGCCTTTAATTGGTTTGGTTTCAATACGTTGGGGATTATCGGGCGCACCGAGTTTGATAAAGCGCTCCGGTGAGAGACTTAACACCGCGCCCTGCGGCAAACGCAAAAAGGCGCTAAAGGGGGCGCGATTGGCGCGGCTGAGCACGGTAAACGCCGCCCATGCATCGCCTTGGTACTTGGCATGAAAGCGTTGGGTTAAGTTAATTTGATAGCAATCACCCGCCCGCAGGTGGGCTTGGATGGCGGCAAAGTGCGCTTGATAGTCGCTGTGGCGCATATCTTGTTGCCAAGGGCCGGTGAGGTGAAATGGCGCAGCTTCTGCCCGCTGTTTGCTTTGCGCCGCGCGCTGCCATTGCTGTTGCAGCCACGCGTGGCGCGCCTGCCAGCCCGCCGCATCGCCCCAGTGCAGCAGATACACTTTACCTGTGGCGTGTAGACGCACTAGCGCCCAGTCATAAATGCCCACCGCCATATCAGGCAGAGCACTGTCAGCGCGCGCTTGGGTTGGCAGCGTTTCAAAGCAGCGACCTAAGTCATAGCCCCACAGTCCCAAAGCGCCGCCGATAAACGGCACGTCGTGTCCGCACGGCGTTTGATAATTGCCCGGCGTGATGTCACCGAGCAGTTGCGCTTGTACTGTGGCCAGTTGCGCTAAGGGGTCTTGTGTGGAGGCGGTAGGTATGCACGCGGGCGTTCGCGAGGCTGGGCGGTAATCGTGTAGTTCGGTCACATCGCCAAAGGTGCACAAACTGGCCAAGGGATCGGCCACCATAATATCTATCGCGTTATCCGCGCTGCCGGCATCACTACCGGCCGAGGCCAGCAACATAGCCCAAGGTAGCGCAGCTAAAGG
>JBOFMA010000216.1:0-13800 GCA_051658125.1 Aeromonas sp. | reverse complement strand
CACAAATCAAAGATAAGGATACAGCCAAGGTAATGGATATATTAAATAATCGCCCGCGAAAGGGACTTGATTTAAAAACACCTAATCAGGTATTTTTAGAACTAAAGGACATTGTCGCACTTGTAGGTTGAATCCAAGGATCATTAGTTACTTCCATAATTGAGATTAATGCAGTTACCAAATCTCGATCATTTTGCCCAGTGGGTATGTTTGAGCTTTCATTTTCATCGTTAATTAATTCTTTGTATCTTGCTAAGTTTTCTTCGAAATTAATCGATGTCCACTCGCCACTGGTTACGATGTTGTTAATATCAAGAAAAATTTCAGCAACTGCAGGCGAATAGCCTGTGAAGTCGGCGATTGAAGCATCCATGTGTTTTTCAGCATCAGCTTCAGGAACTATATTGTCATCAGTAAAGCCGATGTCTTTTAACGCAGTATTCCATTCTTTAGCAATATCCAGGTCGATTTTTGCTAATTGATTGACTTTTTCTTGTTGTAAACGAATACCATTATCAGCATCAGCATCAGCATCAGCATCATCATCTAGTGTTTGCAGTAAAGCGGCAATACGAATTGCACGTTTTTTATTATTTTTAGTGATGGTATATGGCGTGACAATGGTACCCGCTAGCGACATGTCCGCGTCACCGAGTTCAGTCTGCCCTAATTTAAATGCACAGATTTCATCAGCATTAAATTTAAACTGACCTTTGTCATCCGTTTTGCTGGCGCGCGTGCCGCAGGTGACATCTAAACCCGCGACTGGGCTGTCGATAAAGGTCGCAGTCAAGGCGCCGCTATTACCATTACTGCCATTACTGCCATTACTGCCATTGTCATCACTACCGCCACCACAACCGGTGAGGGCAAATGAAGTTAAACCAGCCAATACGGCCAGAGCTAAAGTCTTTTTTTGCATCTGAATGCACATACGATACACCACCTTAAAGTGAGAAGGGCGAAACAGCCTGAAACATCGGGTCAGCTAAATGGGCGAACTAGCTCCTTTTTAGCAAAAAGCATGCTACTCCCTCAAAAGGTGCAAGGCAAGCATTGTTATTACTAAGGTGATGTGGCGGGTGTGGTGATAAGTCGCTAACAAAAATTACTAGTCTAGGGGGGCGCGGTCTTGCTGTTAAGGCGAGGAGATAACACCCACCGTGCGTGCAATGCAGTTAGTCGGTCAACCACGCTTTGGCGCTGCGGTCATACAAGATAACGTTGACCGAGGCGGCAAGGTTCATGCAACCGTAAGTGGGCACATAGACTACGTGGCGTACGCCGGCAAAGGTGGCGGGATCGAGGGTGCCATCTTCGGGGCCAAAAATGTAAAACGCGCGTGGCGGGTGGACAAATTCCGGCAGCGGGGTGGCGCCGTCGATTAAATCGACCAATACCGGCTCAAAGCCGGCGGGCACGGCGGCGAGCAAATCCTCGACGCCAAGCAGCGGGATCTGCGCGGACATCTGCTTGGTGTCGGTGGCAAAACGGCGTGCCAGTTCAAAGCGGCTGCCGGTGTAATAAATTTCGCTGGCGCCATAGCAGCCGGCGGCGCGCAGTACGGCGCCGACATTGGTCGGAGATTTGGGGTTGACTAAGCCAATGATGGCGGCGGGCGTTGGGGCGGTAGGCATCATAGCGCTCGAGCAGAAAAACAGGCGGCGAGCATAACAAAGCTGCGCTTAGCCTTAAACCTTTGCAGCGGTTTGCGGTCAAACCCGCGCGGCGCTTTTGGTTGCCATTCCTTGCTTGGCGGGTAAACTTGGGCGCATGGATTTTTTGGCTATCACTAAAGGTGTTGTATGCAGCAACTGCTTGAATTTATTCCGTTAATTGTCTTTTTCGCCGTGTATAAATTGGTCGATATCTATGCCGCGACCGGCGCTTTGGTGTTAGTGACGGGCTTACAGCTGCTGTACAGCTGGGTGCGCCATCGCCGTGTGGAAAAAATGCAGCTGTTTACCTTTGTGTTGGTGGGCTTTTTTGGCGCGCTGACGGTCTTTTTCCACGATGACAGCTTTATTAAGTGGAAAGTGACGGCGGTAAATGCCCTGTTTGCCGTGGGCCTGCTGGTAAGCCGCTATGGTTTTGGCAAAAACATGCTTAAAACTATGCTGGGTAAAGAGCTCAGTGCAGCGGATGCGGCTTGGGATCGGGTCAACTTAGCTTGGGCAGGCTTTTTTACTTGCTGTGGTGTGGCCAATATTTATGTCGCGTTTTATATGGCGCAAGAGGTGTGGGTCAACTTTAAGGTGTTTGGCTTGTTGGGTATGACGCTGCTGTTTACCTTGGCCACGGTGGCGTATTTGTATCGCCATTTGCCAGAAGAGCAAAAACAGGCATTGAAAAAGTAAGCGGTGGCGCAGTTAGCGCATTGACGCGATAAGGAGCGGCCATGTGGTTTTTGATTTTTGCCCAAGATAATCCGCACAGCTTGAGTGCGCGCAAAGCGGCGCGGCCGGCGCATGTGGCGCGGTTGCAGCAGTTGCGTGATGAAGGGCGTTTGCTTACCGCTGGCCCGCATCCGGCGCTGGCGCTGCAAGATCCGGGGGCCGCTGGGTTTACCGGCAGCACTATTATTGCGGAGTTTGCCAGTCAAGCGGCCGCCGAGGTGTGGGCGGCGGCCGATCCTTATGTCGCGGCCGGCGTGTATGCGCAAGTGACCATTAAGCCGTACAAGGCGGTGTTTTGATGGCGCCCGCTGGGCCGAAAGCCGTGTCTTTAGCACCTTTTGCAGTGGATGTGGCGGCGTTGGCCGCTATATGCCGCGCCGCAGGGGCAGCTATTTTAGCTATTTATACCGCGCCAGCGCCGCTCGATGTGCAGTTTAAGGCCGATGCCAGCCCTCTCACCGCCGCCGATCAGGCGGCGCATACGCTCATTTGCGCTGCCTTAGCGCGCTTAACCCCCGCGATCCCGTGTGTATCGGAGGAATCGAGCGCCGACGAGTTAGCCGAGCGGCAGCAATGGGCTCGCTATTGGCTGATTGATCCACTGGATGGCACCAAAGAGTTTTTGGCCAAAAATGGCGATTTCACGGTCAATATCGCCTTAATTGAGCAGGGCCGCAGCGTGTGGGGCATGGTGTATGCGCCGGTGCTTGATCGCTTGTGGTATGGCGGGCTGGGGGTTGGTGCTTGGCAGCAGGCGGCGGGGCAAGTGGCGCAGGCGATTGCTTGCCAGCCGGCGCTGGCGCCTTGGCGGGTGGTGGGCAGTCGGCACCATTGCTCGCCAGAAACCCACGAATTTTTGCGCCCGTTTGGCGCCATCAGTTGGCAGCCTAGGGGGAGTTCCTTAAAGATTTGTTTGATTGCGCAAGGCGAGGCCGATCTCTATCCGCGCTTAGCGCCTACCTGTGAGTGGGATACGGCCGCGGCGCAGGCGGTATTAGAAGGTGCCGGCGGTTGTTTGACCACGCTGGCCGGCGAGCCGCTGCGCTATAACAAAGCCGATCTGCTTAATCCGTGGTTTGTTGCCGCCAGCGGTGATTGGCAGGCGTGGCGCTTGCAAGCCTCGCCGCCAGCTTAGCCAAAACCGGGCTAGTTCAACCTAACCTAGTTCAACTTCATAGCCTACGTTGGTGACGCGGGCATAAAAAACGGCGCCATGGGCGCCGTTTTTTATGCTAGCCCCGCGCCCGAGTGTGGCCGCGTGGGCGTTTAGCTAGCTGGCGGCAAGGTTGGGCTTGTTGCCAATCGGCACCGATTGGCGATCGGCCAGCATGCGGATCTGGCGCTCAATTAAGCTCGCTTGGGGGCCAATCACTAGCACCAGTTGCTGCTCGTTTAGCTCCACCCACGATAGGCAGCCGAGTTCGAGTAAATGGGTGTGATCGATTAAGTGAATATCCACCACGCGCAGGCTCAAACGGGTCGTGGTCACTTGCATAGCGAGCAAATTGTCCATGCCGCCCAAGACTTTGAGGTATTCAATTGCTAGCAGTTGCGGATCGGTGGGCGGCACATAGCGACTGATTTGACGGTTATCGCTTAGCGGCTCGCTGAGCAAGCTGTTTGGACGCCATTCTAGCAACTGGTAAAAGGCCAGCACGTAGATGACAAAAAACAAAATGCCGATGGGGATAAGCCAAAAACTGCCGTTGCCGCTGTTGTAGCACAGCACGAGATCAAGCAGGCCGGCGGAGAAGTAGCTGCCGACTTTGATGCCCATTTCGCTGCAAATCGCCAAGGCGCTGCCGGTGAGCACGGCGTGTAAGAAAAACAGCCGCGGCGCGGCAAAGGCGAGCATAAATTCAATCGGTTCTGTCACGCCGACTAAGGCCGAGGTCAGCGCCAGGCTCAGCAGTAGGGAGCCTTGCGGTTGCTGGTGCATGCGGTAGCGGTGTAGCCAAATGGCGCAGCAGGCGCCGGGCAAGCCAAACATCAATATCGGATAAAAACCGGCCACATATTCGCTGTAGCGCGGCGCGCCGTTGGCTAAGGCCAGCAGGTTGTTTTCGCCCAGACCGATCAGGCTGCCCAGTACCGAGTGCAGGCCCAGTGGTAGTAGCAGACGGTCGAGCACACCGTAACAAAAAGCGCCAAACGGGGTAGTGAGCAGTTCGTCGGCCAAAATCGAAATGCCATCTTCTAGCAGCGGCCAAAAAATGGCGAGGACAAAGGCGAGCAGCAAACTGGCCAGCACCGAGCACAATAGGGTGTAAAAATCGCCCAGCCAATGCTTTTGCCTTGCGAGGGGGGAGATCTTGAGCAGGCCTTGATTGATAAGTGCGGTGCTGATCCCCGCCAAGAGGCCGCAGATCATATCGGCATACAGGCCTGGCGAGAGCAGTTCTAAGGCGTTGCGCAGCAACAGAAAATTGACCGCGCCGGCCAACGCTTGTGGCCCAGAGCCTTGTCCAGCGTGCTCTTTTTTGCTCAAACCAAAGGCGATGGCCACGGCATAGATCAGCGGCATGTGGCTAAACAGCGCTTTACCGGTGATCGCCAATGCCGCCATATCCAGCCAGCCGGGCTGGCCTAACTGAAAGATCAGCGCCGCCATCGGCAACAGCGCTGCTGGAAACAGCAAGGCGTAGCCTAAGCGTTGCAGCGCAAGGATCAGCGGTTGGGCAGAGGCGTGAGGTAACATTAAGTAACAACGTTTAACGATGTGAGGCGGCGCACAGTCTAACCGAAACTAACAGTTAAGCAATAGGTGCGTAAGGCGTAGGCGACGCGGTTAGACGGTCGGCAGCAGCGGCATAAAACCGGCGGTCACCGGTGGATTGCGTGACCGCCGCAAGATTTAAGCTATGTCTATAGAGCTAGCTAAACAGCGCGCGCACTTGGGCCGAAGGCGGCGGCGTGAGCAGGCTCACCAGCACAAACACACCTAACCCTAGGGCTAAAGTGGGCACAATGGCGTGCAGGCCAAATAACTTCAGGCCAAAGTGATTCAGCAGGCCATAGCAGGCTAAACCACACAGCATGCTGGCCAGCGCGCCTTGGCCATTGGCGCGGTGCCAATACAGCCCCAGCACCAGTGGCCAGAAAAACACCGCTTGCAAGCCACCAAAGGCGAGCAGATTGAGCCAAATGATCATCTCTGGCGGCTTGATCGCTGCGAGCAGCACCAGCGCGCCCAAGATCAGCGTGCATAGCAGCGATAAGCGCGGCACCAAGCGGCTGAGCGCCGGATCATCGGTGGCTGCTGCAGTCGGCTGGGCTGGTTCTGCTGGCATGGCCGCCGATGGGGCGGGCGGGCGCCGGTAATTTAAGTAGAGATCTTTAATCAAGGTGGCCGAGGCTTGGATCAATTGGGAGTCAATGGTTGACATGATGGCGGCCATCGGCGCGGCTAAAAACACCCCAGCGAGCCAAGGCGGTAGCACCTTCATCATCAAGGCCGGCATGATCTTATCCGGGCTGTCCATGGCCGGCAGCAGCGCGCGGCCTAAGGCGCCAGCAAGGTGCATGCCCAGCATCAGCACGGCGCTGACCACGGTGCCGATGATAATGGCGCGATGTAGCGCGCGGCTATCGCGATAGCTAAAACAGCGGATAGCTGAGCTGGGCGATGCGATAACACCAAAGCAAACTAATACCCAAAAACTGAGCATAAATGGCTGGGTGAGCATATCGCCGGCGCCGCTCGGTTGGGTGAGTTTGGGGTCAATCGCGTTGAGTTGGCTAATTAAGTTCGGCAAACCGCCACCGGCGATCAACACCCCAGCCAGCAGGGCAAAGGTCCCCATCAGCATGACCACCCCTTGTAGGGCGTCGGTCATCACCACCGCGCGAAAACCGCCAATCACGGTATAAAGCAAAACACAGGCCGCAAATAATAGTAGGCTCGGGGTGTAATCAAGGCCGGTGGCGGTTTCGAGCAAGCGCGCACCACCGATAAATTGCACCACCATAATGGCGATAAAGCCTAGGACTAAGCTGATCGCGCCGACGATCACCACCGCGCGACTTTCAAAGCGCGCCATCAGCATGTCGTTGATGGTCACGGCATTTACCCGCCGCGCAATAATGGCAAACTTTTTACCCAGCACGCTTAAGGTCAGCCACACGGTGGGCAGTTGGATCAGCGCGAGCAGTACCCAGCCTAAGCCGACGTTATACGCCGCGCCCGGGCCGCCGATAAAGGATGACGCCGAGGTGTAGGTGGCGACCAAGGTCATCGCCAGCACTACGCCGCCCATGCTGCGGTCGCCGATAAAGTATTCAGCGACAAAGTTACCCGCATGGCGCTGGCGGCCAGCCCAATAGCCAATCGCCAGTACCGCGAGAATGTAGGTCAGCAGCGGCAGCAGTAATTCAAATTTCATCTGCAGCCTCCGGTGCCAGCGGCATGTCGACAAAGGCATAGCGCACCATCAGGGCGCATAAGCCAATAAACAGCAGCGGCGCGACAAAGCAGCTGAGCACAAACCACAGCGGCACGCCCCACAGCAGCTGCGTGGGCGCAATAAAATAAGCGGCGCTATACCAAGCGCAGAAATAGAGCAAGGTGAGTAGCACGGCGTAGAGAGCTTCGCGGCGCGCTTGTAAAAAACGGTTCACAAGTGACTCCAAAATGAACAATTAACAATTACAAAAAAGGCCATGTTGCCATGGCCCGCGTTACGCAAGGCTTATAAGCCTAATTTCTTGTGCAGATAGTGGATGTTGGTCCCACCAAACTGGAAGTTTTCGTCTTTCATGATCTCTTTGTGCAAAGGCACGTTAGTTTTAATGCCTTCGACCACTAACTCATCGAGCGCATGGCGCATGCGCGCAATGGCGATGTCTCGGTTTTCGCCATAGCAGATCAGCTTGCCGACCATTGAGTCGTAATAAGGCGGCACTTTGTAACCGGCATAAATGTGCGAATCCCAGCGCACGCCCAAGCCGCCTGGCGCGTGGAAGCGCTCAACTAGGCCCGGTGACGGCAGGAAGGTGGTCGGATCTTCGGCGTTGATCCGACACTCGATAGCATGGCCACGAATGCGGATATCTTGCTGGGTGATCGACAGCGGCTGACCGGCGGCAATGCGCAACTGCTCTTTGATCAGATCCACGCCGGTGACCATTTCGGTCACAGGGTGCTCCACCTGAATACGGGTGTTCATTTCAATGAAATAGAACTCACCGTTCTCATACAAAAACTCAAAGGTACCGGCACCGCGATAGCCAATTTCAATACAAGCGCGCACGCAGCGCTCGCCGATAAATTTGCGCATCTCTTCGGTAATGCCCGGTGCCGGCGCTTCTTCCACTACTTTTTGGTGGCGGCGCTGCATGGAGCAGTCGCGCTCGCCTAAGTAAATGGCGCTGCCTTGACCGTCGGCCAACACCTGAATTTCGATGTGGCGTGGATTTTCGAGGTATTTTTCCATATAGACCATGTCGTTCTTAAAGAACTGACCGGCCTCAGATTTGGTCAGGGCAATCGCCTCGACTAAATCAGCCTCTTTGCGCACCACGCGCATGCCGCGACCACCACCACCACCGGCGGCTTTGATGATCACCGGATAGCCAATGCGCTTGGCAATCGCGGCGTTGTGCTTGGCATCGCTATCGACCGGGCCATCTGAGCCCGGTACGCACGGCACGCCGGCTTTTTTCATCGCCTCGATAGCCGAGACTTTATCGCCCATCAAACGGATGGTTTCAGCGCGCGGGCCGATAAAGATAAAGCCCGATTTTTCCACCATATCGGCAAATTCGGCGTTTTCTGACAAAAAGCCATAGCCGGGGTGGATAGCGACGGCGCCGGTGACCTCGGCCGCCGCGATAATCGCTGGCACATTCAGGTATGAATCGCCGCTAGCTGGCTTGCCGATACAAATCGACTCATCGGCCAGCAACACGTGCTTTAACTCGCGGTCAGCGGTGGAGTGCACGGCCACGGTTTTAATGCCGAGCTCTTTACAGGCGCGCAAAATGCGCAGCGCAATTTCACCGCGGTTGGCGATGACTACTTTATCCAACATGGGGTGATCCCTTATTCGATGATAAACAGCGGCTCGTCAAACTCGACCGCTTGACCGTTTTCCACCAAGATCGCTTTGATGACGCCGGCTTTATCCGCTTCGATCTGGTTCATCATCTTCATCGCTTCCACGATGCACAGGGTGTCGCCCACTTGGACGCGTTGACCCACTTCGGCAAAAGCTTTTGCCTCTGGGGTGGCGGCGCGATAAAACGAGCCGACCATAGGTGAGCGCAGTACATGGCCACTTGGCGCGGCAGGCTCTACGCTAACGGCTGGCGTGGCCGCTGCAACCGCTTGGGCCGCCGCTGGCATCATCATTTGTGGCGCGGCCATCACTTGGCCGGAGAAGTTGCGGCTGATGCGCACAGACTCTTCGCCCTCGGAGATCTCAAGTTCAGCAATGCCGGACTCTTCAACCAGTTCAATCAGTTTTTTGATTTTGCGGATATCCATTAGCATTCTCTATCTTCTTATCTTTGAAGTGATGACATAGCCGTGCGCAAGTGGCGCACCGCCGCGGTTAAAGCAAATTCATAGCCCGCCGCCCCGAGCCCACAGATCACCCCATGGGCAATATCCGACAGGTACGAGTGGTGGCGAAACGGCTCGCGCGCATGCACGTTGGACAGATGCACCTCAATAAACGGGATCTGTACGGCCAGCAGCGCATCGCGCAGCGCCACACTGGTGTGGGTAAAGGCGGCGGGATTGATGAGGATAAAATCCACCTGCCCCAGCGCTTGCTGGATGGTCTCAATTAATACGTGCTCGGCATTCGATTGTACATGCTGCAGCGTTACATTGAGCGTTTGCGCTTGGGTCATTAGCCCCGCGACCAGTTGCGCTAACGTCTGCTGGCCATACAGCGCCGGCTCACGGCAGCCGAGCAGGTTTAAGTTGGGGCCATTGAGCAGTAAAACGGTAAAATCGGCAGCCATAGGCCATCATCCTCGCCAAATTGGCGGCTATAAAGCATTATCATGGGCTTTTTTGCGGCAAAATTGGCTTATCTTGCGCGCATCGTGCAAAGGGCGTTAGTGCCGCGCCTCGCCGTGGCCGCGAGCGGCAATTATAGGGACTTGGCGAAAATTAGCAGCATTTTACTGGTTTTATCAGCCTAAAAACGCGTTTTATCGCACTTTTGCCCTAAGACGGCAAATTTTTGCAGCGGGTAAAGGCCGTCAGACCGCGCCACGTGACCAGCAGCACCAGCCAGTGAAAAATAAACGCCCCGCCCAAGGCCTGCCAGCGGCTAAATGGGGCGAGGGCTTGCAAAAATTGCAGCCAGCTGAGTTCTAGTGCCAGCACGCTGAGCAGTTGAAAGCGCCGGCGCAGCACCACCTCGACGCCAAGGCTTGGGAAATAAAAGGTGAGCAGCACGGCGGCAAGGCCCACTAATTGCGCATTGTCGGGGGCGGGCAATAAGCCAAAAAGCGGCCACAACAATGGCCGCCAGCCGGTGGCGGTCGGCAGCAGCGCCAGTAACCAGCTGAACAATAAGGCCAGTGCGGTTTTCATGGGCGCAAAAGCCGGCGCTAGAACGCGTTATTGGCGTGGGCCAAGGTTAAGTAGTTGGCGTCCATCAGCAAAAAGACGCGCAGCAACTCGCTTATCGCGCCATAAAAGCCGAGTTGATCGTGCTGGCGGCAGCGCTGGCTAAAGGCGCCCACCCAGTCAAGTCGCGGCAGCCACTGACTTTGTGCGCAGAGGCAGTGTTGGCGGCCGCTGGCATCAGTGGCCTCGATGGCACGCAAAATAAGTGCGCTCATGGCGTCGAGGCGCAAGGTGAGCGAGGCCAGCGGCGCTTGGCTGGTTAATGTCAGCGACCAGTGCTGCAAGTGCTCGGCTAGTGCGGCGTCATCGGCGGGCTCGAGGTAATGTAGCGCTAAGGCGGGCGCTAATGCGGCCTTGGCGCCGCTAGCGTCTGCCTCCAGCGCGCCAAACAGGGCGAGAAAATTCTCTGCTAGCGCTTGACGCGCGTCTGGGCGCGCGAATAAATCACGCATGGCTTGATTAAGGCTATCCACCGCGGGACGCATGGGGTCTAAGGTAGCCAAGCTTTTTAAAAAATTGCGGCCATCGTAGGTGTCATAGTCGTCGAGCTCGGCTTGCGTTAGTGGTGCGGCAAACAGGCTGGCAAACCAACCATACAGTTGGGCGCGGCGCTCGCTGGTGGCCATAAATTCGTGCATGGCTGGTGAGCAAGCGGTGCGTTGCGGCCGAGTGTTGTGCATGAGTTCTCCCTGCGCGTGGCGGCTGTCGGTGTGCCACTCCTCTGATGGGCCGATTTTAACGGCAAGCGCGCAGGCGAAGAAACAAAAGATCCCCCAAGGCGCTACGCAAATCACAGTTTTTTGCCTCTTTTAACGGCACAATCGTCACCAAACACCCCGCATGGATGGCCACGGCGGATGCGCGTGGCCGGTTAGCGGTCATTTTCTTATCTTCGCCCTCACAGGGAGGTTGGCATGCCTAAATCTGTTCTCAATCGAGAGTTAACCCTAGCCGATTATGATCCGGCGCTGTGGCAAGCCATGCGCGCCGAGCAGCTGCGCCAAGAGGAGCATTTGGAGCTAATCGCGTCAGAAAATTACGCCAGCCCGCGTGTACTGGCGGCGCAAGGCTCGCTGCTGACTAACAAATACGCCGAAGGCTATCCCGGCCGGCGCTATTACGGCGGCTGCGAGGCGGTCGATGTGGTTGAGCAGTTGGCCATCGATCGGGCCAAAGCGCTGTTTGCGGCAACCTATGCCAACGTGCAGCCGCACTCAGGCTCACAGGCCAATGCCGCAGTTTATTTAGCACTGCTAAAACCCGGCGACACTGTGCTGGGGATGGGGCTGGCGCACGGCGGCCACTTGACTCACGGCGCGGCGGTGAGTTTTTCCGGCCAAATTTATCAAGCAGTGAGCTATGGCGTGGATGCTGCTGGGCAGCTGGATTACGCCGCGTTGCGCGCTTTGGCGCATGCGCATCAACCGAAATTAATTGTCGGCGGTTTTTCCTCTTATTCCGGCGTGGTGGATTGGGCGCAGATGCGCGCGATTGCCGACGAAGTGGGCGCCTATTTGCTGGTGGATATGGCTCATGTGGCCGGCTTGGTCGCCGCTGGGTTGTATCCCAGCCCCTTGCCACACGCCCATGTGGTGACGTGCACTACGCATAAAACCTTGGCCGGCCCGCGCGGCGGCTTGATTTTATCGGCGCAAGCTGATGAGGCGTTAAGCAAAAAGCTCGATAGCGCGATTTTCCCCGGCAGCCAAGGCGGCCCGCTGATGCATGTGATCGCCGCTAAGGCGGTGGCGTTTAAAGAGGCGATGACGCCGGAATTTGCCCAGTATCAGCAGCAAGTGCTGGCCAATGCCCAAGCGCTGGCGGCGACGTTTATCGAGCGCGGCTATGCGGTGGTGTCGGGCGGCACGCAAAACCATTTGGTGTTGCTGGATTTACGCGGCCGCGAGTTAACCGGTAAAGCCGCCGATGCGGCGCTTAGCCGCGCCCATATCACGGTGAATAAAAACGCCGTGCCGGATGATCCGCGCTCGCCGTTTGTGACCTCGGGCGTGCGTTTTGGCACGCCAGCTATCACGCGCCGTGGGCTAGATGCGGCGCACACGCGGCGCATTGGCCACTGGATCTGCGATGTGCTCGATGCGCCCGAAGATGAATGCGTGTTGGCGCAGGTGCGCGAGCACGTGATCGCCTTGTGCCGGCAGTGGCCGGTGTATGGGGCGTAGTGCTAGCGTTTAGGCGAAAAAAGCGCGAAAAAGCCTGACATCGGGCTACTGCTGTAGGGGATTGGCCGTGCTACACTCGCGGCCAATTTTTTGCTGGCTGCCCGCAGGGGGCGCTAGCCTGATCGAGCGACCCAGGCCTTAAGTCATGCGGCGCGTGCGGAGGTGAGATGCATTGCCCATTTTGTAGTGCCGTCGATACCAAGGTAATCGACTCGCGATTAGTGGCGCAGGGCCACCAAGTGCGGCGTCGCCGCGAGTGCGTATTGTGCCACGAGCGCTTTACCACCTTTGAGTCGGCAGAGTTGCTGTTGCCACGGGTGATCAAATCCAATGGCTCGCGTGAACCATTTGATGAAGAAAAGTTGCGCGGAGGCATGCTGCGGGCGCTGGAAAAGCGCCCGGTCAGCATCGAAGCTATCGAGCAGGGGCTTAACCACATCAAATCGCGTTTGCGCGCCACCGGCGAGCGTGAAGTGGAATCGGCGCTGGTGGGTAATTTGGTGATGGATGCGCTTAAAGTACTCGATAAAGTGGCCTATATCCGCTTTGCTTCGGTGTATCGCAGTTTTGAAGATATTCGCGAGTTTGGTTTAGAAATTGCCAAGCTCGATGACACCCCTCACCCAAGCGATCCGGCGCCGTAGGCGCTATCACTCGCGCTGTAAGGAGCTCGTATGTTCAGTGCTGATGATCATCGCTTTATGAGCCACGCCTTAGCGCTGGCCGCTCTTGGCCGCTATACCACGGCGCCCAATCCGTGTGTGGGCGCGGTGCTGGTGCGTGATGGCCAAATCGTGGGCGAAGGTTGGCACCCTAAAGCCGGTGCGCCGCATGCCGAAGTGTTTGCTCTGCGCCAAGCCGGCAGCAATGCCCGTGGCGCCACGGCCTATGTCACCTTGGAGCCGTGCTCGCATCACGGCCGCACACCGCCGTGCGCGCAGGCACTGATCGATGCGGGGGTCACGCGGGTCGTAGCGGCAATGATAGACCCTAACCCCCTTGTGGCTGGGCGCGGTTTACATTTGCTTAGCGAAGCGGGCATTACCGCTGACTTTGGTCTGCTGGCCAGTGAGGCTGAAGCGCTCAATACTGGCTTTTTTAAGCGCATGCGCAGCGGTTTTCCGCGCGTCACGGTGAAAATGGGCGCCAGCCTTGATGGTCGCACCGCGCTAAGCAATGGCGAAAGTCAGTGGATCACCGGCGCGCCGGCGCGCAGTGATGTGCAGCGTTTGCGCGCCGGCGCGTGCGTGGTGCTTTCAAGCGCACAAACCGTGATCATGGATAACGCCAGCTTAACGGTGCGCTGGGCGCAGTTGCCGGCCAGTGTGCAAGCGGAGTACCCCGCCGCCAGCGTGCGCCAACCGCTGCGGGTGATTGTCGATCGACATAACCGCGTAACGCCAGATCTGGCGCTATTTAATGCCGAGCACAGCCACAGCCCGATCTTGCTGGCGCGCCACCAAGCGGCGGGCGATTTTCCGCACTGGGTCACGCAGTTAGAAGTGCCCTTGCTCGATGACCAGCTCGATTTAGTCTCGCTGTTTATGCTGCTGGCTAAACGTGGCATCAATAACGTGCTGGTGGAAGCTGGCGCTACTTTGTGCGGCGCGCTGCTAAGCAAAGGCTTGGTCGATGA
>JBOFMA010000215.1:0-30682 GCA_051658125.1 Aeromonas sp. | reverse complement strand
TTAATCAATTGGTCGCTGGTTCGAATCCAGCACGACCCACCATCTAGTCATAAGAATTCCCAGGTCGTTTAGCTCAGCTGGGAGAGCACCTCCCTTACAAGGAGGGGGTCACTGGTTCGAGCCCAGTAACGACCACCATCTTAGAAAACCTCGCTTCGGCGAGGTTTTTTTCTATCTGCGCTGCGCTACGCGCCGTCTATCGCTCCCCCTTGGCTTACTCGCTGCGCGGTTATTCGTTTGCCGTCTGTTCTGCACTGCACTGCTATCCGCTCCGCCTGCGCTTAGCGGCTTTACGCGTGCCCTGCACCACCTTTGCTCACCCGCTGGCGGGCTAAAAACAATTCACGACTTTTTAGCATGCGCTTGCCTAAATATGGCTGCAACGCCACGCGGCTAAAGCGCTTGGCCGCTTGCAGCAGGGCAGGGCTATCAAATCGCCCTTCGGCAAAGGCCAGCAGGTGTGCGCCTAGAAACAGCTGGCGAGGATCGGGCGCGCGCGCTTGGGCGACAAAGCCTAATTCGCGCTCAAAGCCATACAACTGTTCGGCGAGGATCGGCTGATCGGTGTCGGCGCTCAGGGTAAAGTCCACCGCATAGCCAAGCGCTTCGAGCAGCAAAAACTCAAAACGGCGCAAGGCTAGCTCCGGCTGATCGCCATGCGCCAGCGCCAGCAGGGCACGGGCATAGGCATCAAACACTTCGGGAAACGGGGTGTGGGCTTCGAGCAGGTAGACTACCAACTCGTTGAGATAGAGGCCGTAAAACAAGCGATCACCAGCCAGATGCCAGGAGTGATCGGGGCATTCAATCTGGGTGAGGTTTTTCAGATCGCCTTTACCGCGCCAAGCGATACTCAGCGGGGTAAAGGGTTGCAGCAAGCCTTTACGCATGGAGCGCGGCCCGCGCGAGCCACGGGCGACTAAGCTAAAACGGCCGCTCTCTTGGGTAAAAACCTCCACCAACTGGCTGGTTTCACCGTAAGGGCGGCCGTGCAGGACGAAAGCCGGTGCTAGCAAGGGCGTTTAATCATCGCCATAGCCAAGGCTGCGCAGGGCGCGTTCGTCATCCGCCCAGCCGGCTTTTACCTTCACCCATAGCTCAAGGTGCACTTGGGTCTGGAACAAGCGTTCCATGTCCATGCGCGCTTCAATGCCGATGGTTTTGATTTTTTCGCCTTTGTTACCAATGACCATTTTCTTTTGCCCATCGCGCTCGACCAAGATCAGGCCGTTGATGTGGAAAATACCGCTGACTTCATCCACCTTAAAGCGCTCGATCTCGACTGTCACCGAATAGGGCAGCTCTTCGCCGGTAAAACGCATTAGTTTTTCACGGATGATCTCCGCGGCCATAAAGCGCGATGAACGGTCGGTGACATAGTCATCTGGGAAGAAGTGATCATTTTCTGGCAGCCACTCTTTGGCCCAGTCGCGGATAATCGCCACATTGGTGCCTTTTTTGGCGCTGATCGGCAGAATTTGATGAAAATTCATCTGCTGCCCCAGCCATTCTAAATGCGGCAGCAGATCTTCTTTCTCTTTGACGTTGTCGACTTTATTGACGGCGAGCACCACAGGGCATTTTAAGCCGCGTAGTTTGCCCAGCACCATTTCGTCATCTTTGGTCCAGTGCGTGCCTTCCACCACAAACACCACCATGGCCACATCGCCGAGCGAGCTGGCCGCGGCACGGTTCATCAAGCGGTTGATGGCGCGTTTTTCTTCGATGTGCAGACCGGGAGTATCGACATAGATTGTCTGATAGTTATCTTCGGTGTCGATGCCCAAGATGCGGTGGCGGGTGGTTTGCGGCTTTTTCGAGGTGATACTCACCTTCTGCCCGAGCAGCTTATTGAGCAGCGTTGACTTGCCCACGTTCGGGCGGCCAACGATGGCGACAAACCCACAATAGGTGCTATCGCCACCAGAGGTCGGCTGGCTAAATTTGATCATGACAGTTGCTCCAAAGCTTGCTGGGCGGCGGCTTGTTCCGCCTTACGCCGGCTGGTGCCTACACCGATAATAGGTGCGGTTAAGCCTTCGACGACGCACAGCACGGTAAATTCTTGATTGTGTGCTTCGCCTTTGACCTGCGTTACCGTGTAGGACGGCAACGGCTTGCGGTTGCCTTGCAGGATCTCTTGCAGGCGCGTTTTCGGGTCTTTTTGCTCGATGCCGGGTTTGATCTCCTGCAGGCGCGTTTGATACCAGCAAAGCAGCAGTGCGCGCACCACGTCTAAGTTAGTATCAAGGTACACAGCGCCAATTAAGGCTTCGACCGCATCGGCTAAGATCGATTCACGGCGAAAACCGCCGCTTTTAAGCTCGCCTGGGCCCAAGATCAAATGCTCGCCCAGCTCAAAATCACGGGCAATTTCCGCCAAGGTGACTTCACGCACCAAGGTGGCGCGCATGCGGCTAAGATCGCCTTCCGCCGCTTGCGGAAAGCGATTAAACAGCGCATCCGAGATGATCAGGCTCAAAATGGAATCGCCTAAAAACTCCAACCGCTCATTGTGCTTGGAACCAGCACTGCGGTGGGTCAGTGCGCGGGTGAGCAAGGCGCCATCGTTAAACTGATGACCTAGCCGCTTTTGCAGGCGGCTTAACTTTAAATTCATATTCATCTAGTCGATACCGCCGATGCGATTTAGGCGCACACCACTGGGCACCCAACTTGGGAACATCGAGGTCACGTCGCGATCAAATTCGAAGCTCATCCATACCGCCACAGCTTTGCCGACCAAGTTTTGCTCGGGGACAAAGCCCCAGAAGCGGCTGTCGGTGCTGTTATCGCGGTTATCGCCGAGCACAAAATAGTGCCCCGCTGGCACCACCCATTCACCCGCAGCCAAACCTTTTTGGCGGAAATAGCGGTCGGTGTACTCCGCCATCATTGGGTTACGCAAGGTATCATGCGTTTCCTCTTTGAGCTGTTCGCGGTAGCGCTCCAGCTTGGTGTTCATGTGCAAGAAGTCGCCGCGGCTGACAAAGCTTATCGGCACCTTTTCTAAGCTCGGGCAAGGCGCCGGCGGCGTTAAGGTGCAGTGCGCTTGGATAAATACTTCTTTGTTGCGATAGATCACCCGATCACCGGGTAAGCCAACCACACGCTTGATGTAATCCACCCGCGGCTCCAGCGGGTACTTAAACACCACCGCATCACCACGCGCCGGTTTACCGGTGGCGATGAGTTGGGTATTGGTGATGGGATCGCGCAAGCCATAGGCGAATTTTTTCACCAAAATGAAATCACCCACGAGCAAGGTCGGCATCATCGAACCCGATGGGATCTGAAACGGCTCAAACAAAAACGAACGCAAGATCAGCACAAACGACAGCACCGGAAACAGGCCCGCGGTTTGCTCAATCCACATCGGCGTGGGCGCCACCTTGTGCAGGGTTTTTTCATCGACCCCCGCTTGGCGAGCGCGCTTGATTTTTTCATTGCGCTCTTTGGCCCAAAACAGCTTATCCAGCAGCCAAATCAGGCCGGTCAGCAGGCAGATGCCGACTAGCAGTAAAGAGAAGGTATTTGCCATGAAAAATTAGTCCTTACCCACGTGCAAAATGGCCAAGAAGGCCTCTTGTGGCACGTCAACGCGGCCCAGCGACTTCATCCGCTTCTTACCTTCTTTTTGCTTGTTAAGCAGTTTTTTCTTCCGGCTGACGTCGCCGCCGTAACATTTTGCCGTTACGTCTTTGCGTAGGGCTTTAACCGTGCTACGGGCGATGATCTGGTTGCCAATTGCGGCTTGAATCGCGATATCAAACATCTGGCGTGGGATCAGCTCGCGCATCTTTTCCACCACTTGGCGACCGCGATATTGCGCGTTCTCTTTGTGGGTAATGATGGCTAAGGCGTCGACGCGCTCGCCGTTGATCATGATGTCTAGGCGCACCATGTCGGAGGTTTGAAAGCGCTTAAAGCCGTAATCGAGCGAGGCATAGCCGCGGCTGGTTGATTTCAGGCGGTCGAAGAAATCGAGTACCACTTCCGCCATGGGGATTTCATAGGTCAGCGCCACTTGGTTACCGTGGTAGACCATGTTGGTCTGCACGCCGCGTTTTTCGATACACAAGGTGATGACGTTACCCATGTACTCTTGTGGCAGCAGGATGTTGCACTCGGCAATCGGCTCACGCATCTCTTTGATGCTGGTGATGGCCGGCATCTGTGCGGGGCTGTCGATGTGCACGGTGGTGTCATCCAGCAACTCGATTTCATACACCACGGTCGGCGCGGTGGTGATGAGGTCCAGATCGTACTCACGCTCTAAACGCTCTTGAATGATCTCCATGTGCAGCATGCCAAGGAAGCCGCAGCGGAAGCCAAAGCCCAGTGCGGTGGAGCTTTCTGGCTCATAAAACAAGGAGGCATCGTTGAGCGAGAGCTTTTCGAGCGCATCACGAAACGCTTCGTAATCATCACTAGAAATAGGGAACAGACCGGCATACACCTGTGGCTTAACCTTTTTAAAGCCGGCCAGCGCTTTGTCGGCGCCGTGTTTGGCTTGAGTCAGGGTATCGCCTACCGGCGCGCCGTGTATGTCTTTAATGCCGCAGACGACCCAGCCGACCTCGCCACAGCCCAAGCCTTGGGTGTCGACTTGTTTTGGTGTGAAGATACCGATGCGATCCACGCCCCAGACTTGGCCGGTGCTCATGACTTTGATTTTTTCGCCTTTTTTCAAAGAACCGTGCTTGATGCGCACCAGCGAGACCACGCCTAAGTACGGGTCAAACCACGAGTCGATGATCAAGGCTTGCAGTGGCGCCTCTGGATCACCTTCTGGGGCAGGGATTTTGGCCACGATCTCTTCGAGCACTAAATCTACGCCTAAGCCGGTCTTGGCCGAGCAGCGCACCGCTTCCATGGCATCAATACCGACGATATCTTCAATCTCTTCGGCGACGCGCTCCGGTTCGGCAGCAGGCAGGTCAATTTTGTTGAGCACCGGCACCACTTCCAGTTCCATTTCCATGGCGGTGTAACAGTTGGCCAAAGTCTGTGCCTCAACCCCCTGACCGGCGTCCACGACCAGCAGCGCACCCTCACACGCCGCCAGTGAACGAGATACTTCATAAGAGAAGTCCACGTGGCCAGGGGTGTCGATAAAGTTCAGCTGGTAGGTGTTACCGTCTTGGGCCTGGTAGTTCAGGGTCACACTCTGGGCTTTGATGGTAATGCCGCGTTCGCGCTCAAGATCCATAGAATCAAGCACTTGCGCCTGCATTTCGCGATCAGACAGGCCGCCACAGGTTTGGATCAAACGGTCCGACAGGGTCGATTTGCCGTGGTCGATGTGGGCGATAATGGAAAAATTACGAATATTTTTCATCGAGCAAGGGTCACTCAGAGTTAGTTAACAGGGAAATGAAGGGGCGATTTTACTGGATAAGCGGCTTAACAGCCACGATTAGTCGAGATCTGACGGGAAATCGCTGGTGTGCGGGGTAGGTTTTGCTGCGGACGCTTGGCCGAGCATTACTGGCAGGTAGGCGCTCACGCGCAGGCGTGGGCTGATCACGCGCAGCAGTAAAAAACCGCTGGCGCAACCGAGTACCCCACCGGCAATGCTTAAACCTTCGCCCCAGCCCAGTGCGTGGGCCACGGCTTCGCCGCTGCCGGCGCCGAGCAAGAGCAGTGCCAGCGGCAGTAAATAGACCCAACTGGCGGCGCGCAGCACGCCGTGCTGGTTTATGCCCAAACGGATGACATCGCCGACGGCGACCGGCTCGGTGAGTGTTATCTGCAGGGTTTGGCTGTGGTTGGGCAGCGCTTGGCTCACCGTGCCGCTGGCGCAGCGGCTGCGCTGCGCGCAACCACTACAGGCGCTGCGGCGCTCGCAACGGACTTCGGCGCCGGTTGCGGTCAGGGCAATGACTGTGGCGATTTCTTCGCTGTGCCCCACGTTAACGTGGGGCGGGAGAGGTGGCTGGGACAAGGGCTTGCACCGATTGGGCGATACGTTGCGCGGTCGCGGCAGGGACTTCGCCGACCACGGTGATTTCTTGGCCGTTGCGGGTCAGAAAACTAACCAGCGAGGTTGCGCCGCTGCGCACCAAGGTGCTGCGCTGCGCTGGCAGGCTGGGCTCACCGACATAAACCGATACATCGACTAAGCCATCGCTAAGCAGCATGTGCTCCACGGCTTGTTGCGTGTTGATCAGGGCGTGGTGATCTTGGCTACGTAGTTGAAAACCTTCCGGCAACCAGCGCACGCGCCAAGGGTGCTGCTGGGGCGGGGTTAAGGCGTGTTGCTTGAGTTTTAGTGCCGGCTGCGTGCTGCGTGTGGCTAATGCGCGTTGCTGCTCACTGGGGCTGGCATAGCGCTGCAGGTCAATGCCCAGCAGTTGTTCCACCACTTCGCCGTTGTTATCGAGCAGATCTAAGCGCAGCAGCAGATGGCTTTGCTCATCAATCCACAATACCCAGCCATATTTATCGGCACTTTTCGGCGCTAAGCGGATCACTTGGGCGACGCGGCCGGCGACGCGACTGCGCCCAGCCAGCAGTGGATCGTAGTGCTGTAGCACTTGCGGCAAGGGGCTGGCCATTAGCCGTAACCAGCGGTTAGGCAAGCGCGCGCCGGCTAAGGTGTAGGGCGCTTGGTGCGGCTCAAAAAAGGTCGCTTCATTGCCGCGTTGTAGGTATTCGGTGGCGACGCCATCTAAGTAACTTAAGTGGGCCACGGATTGCTCAGCAATTACTGCGTGACTCAGGCGCAGCGTTTCTAGTCGGCCTTGTTTTACCTTCACCATCGCCAAAGCATAGTTTTGGCTATTGGCGGCCTGTTGCATGGCGGCGAGCAGCGCGCTGGGCGCGAGCGGCTCACTGCTGGCTAGCGGGCTGCTAAGCGCGCAGCACAGCGCGAGATAGGCGCGGGGCGCTCGGGCCAAGAAAAGGGGAAAACGCACGCTAAGCCCGCCTTAAGGGGTTAATTGCTGCTGCAACTGGTGGTCACGCAGGTAGCTATTGATGCGCTCGCGTTCGGCGTGGCGCAGTTTGGCTTCCGCCGCTGGGGTACTGGCCTCGGGGGGCGTGTCGTAGTGCACGCTCACCGGTGTGGCACTACCGCCAACGGGAATGGTATTGAGCACTGGATTCATGACCTCACCTTCTGGGGTGGTGACTTGCTGCACACCGACAATGACCGCGGCCGCCACCGAGGCCGCAATAGCGTATTGGCCGACCTGCTGCAGGGTTTTACGCCACAGCGGGATAACAATCGCTGACGTGTGGGGCGGCTCGGCTGGCGTACTTGGCTGGGCGAGCGGCGGTTCGGCGTCTAATGCGGCCATTACATTGGCACAAAACGTGGGCGGCAGGGCACTGGGCAGATCGCCACGCAGGGCATCTTTGATCAGGTGATAGCGCGCCCAAGTCTGCTGCGCGGCAGGATCTTGGCTCGTGTGGCTGAGTGCGGCGGCATCGCCTTGTGCATCCATCAGGGCCGAGAGTTGCTCGTTATTGGCCATAAATAAATCCGTTGTGTACGTTAATTGATCAGCAGAGGCTGCAGTTTTTTGTCGATGGCTTCGCGGGCGCGGAAGATGCGTGAGCGCACCGTGCCCACGGGGCAGGCCATGATCACGGCGATCTCTTCATAGCTCAGCCCTTCGAGCTCACGCAGGGAGATTGCGGTGCGCAAATCTTCTGGCAGCTGCTCAATGGTGCTAAACACCACCTGCTTGATCTCCTCCCCCATGGCTAAATTTTCTGGGGTGGAGGTCTCGTGCATCGCTTCGGCGCCGGTATAAAACTCGGCATCTTGCGCTTCAATATCGCTCGCAGGCGGGCGACAGTCGCGGGCGCTGAGGTAGTTTTTGGCGGTATTGACCGCGATGCGATAGAGCCACGTGTAAAAGGCACTTTCGCCGCGAAAACTAGCCAGCGCGCGGTAGGCTTTGATAAACGCCTCTTGCGTGATATCGGGCACATCACCGGGGTGCTGCACATAACGCGAGACTAAGTTAGCGACCTTGTGCTGGTATTTGCTCACCAACAGGTTGTAGGCCTGTTTATCGCCACGCTGGACTCGTTCAACCAGTTGTTCGTCCAGAAGGTTGAGATCGCTCATCGACGCGATTTCACCTCTCTAGAGTGCAGATAGGCCATCTTGGCTCCTTCCTCAGCGCATCGATATGACAGGCTTGCGCGGGTAAAGTTCGTTCTAATTGAAAAATCATATCACAGATCACATCAGGCGCAGTGCGTGCGGGTGCGCAGCACGCCTCGCGCAGATGCTGATTGCTGGCACATTGCTCCGCGCGGGGTGCGGCCACGTCAGCTACTCAAAGCCGAGCACGCCAGCGCGGCGCTCGGCTTCTTTGGCAATCGCTTCGGTCATGCCTTGGAAAATAAACAGATGAAACGGCAGCATGATCAGCCAATACGCCAGCCCCCACACGCCTTTGGGGTGCCAGTGGGCGGTGACGCTGAGCTCGATTAAGCCCGAGCGCTGTGGGCTAAGGTTAAATTCCAAGCGGCCGACGCCGGGCGCTTTCATGTTAAACAGCAGATCTAGCCGCCGGCCGGGTTCCACACCAATGATGTGCCACGAGTCGAGCTTATCGCCGACGACAAATTGCGTCGGGTTGCTGCGGCCATGCTGGCGGGCGGGGCCACCGATCAAGTGATCAAGCCATTCGCGAATGTCCCACAGCGTGTTCATATAAAAATAGCGCGGGGCACCGCCAAGTTCGCTGAGCACCTGCCATAGGCAATCGGCATCGGCCAAGCACAGGGCGCGACCACTGGCGGTGCGATCGTAAAAACCATATTCCGGGTGGCGCCAGCGCAGACCCAGTGGCGTCTCTTCGCCCTGCTGCTCGGCGCCCAGTTGCTGCTCTAGCGCCAAGCTTTGCGCCACGGCTTCATCAAAGTTAAGCAGCGGTTGTGGCAGCAACGCGCGCAACGAGTGGTCGTCGGCAGGAATATCGTGTTTAAGGCCGCCGATCAGCGCTTTGGCAATCGGTGCAGGTACGGAGGTGACAAACTGCAGCCAATAGGCCGAAAGATGCGGTGTTAGCAGTGGCACGGGAATGATGGGGCGGCGTTTACCCACTTGCTTGGCAAAGCGGGCCAGTTGCTCTTGGTAGCTCAGCAGCTCGGGGCCAATGGCATTAAAAATTTGCCCATCGATACCCTCTGGCTCAATCAGGCCGGCGAGGTAATACAGCAAATTGGCCAGCGCAATCGGCGGCGTGCGTGAGCGCACCCACTTGGGCGTGACCAGTAGCGGCAGGTTAAACACCAGATCGCGCATCACCTCAAAGGCGGCGGAGCCTGGGCCAACGATAATCCCCGCGCGCACCTCTACCGTCGGCACGCCGAGCTCGCGAAACAGTTCGCCGCAGCGGCGGCGTGAGTTGAGGTGGCGGCTGTGGCAGGGCTCGGGCTGGATCGCGCCTAAATAGATCACGCGTTTAACCCCCGCCAGCTTAGCGGCGGCGGCAAAGTTGCGCACGCCTTGCAGCTCAAGGCGGTGAAAATCACGCCCCGCGCCCATGGCGTGCACCAGATAAAATACGGTATCGACTCCGGCAAACAGGCCAAGTAAGGCGCTGGGTTTGAGGCTATCGGCGTAACGATAATCGACGCCGGCCGGCAAGCGACAAGGACGCCGCGCCGCCGCAGTCACGGTGTAGCCCTGCGTTTGCAGGTAGGGAATGAGGTAGGAGGCGACGTAGCCCGCCGCTCCCATTACGAGACAGTGTTTCATCAGCGACATCCTTGTCGGTGTCCCAAGCCTCGGCGCGATTAGTTTTTAACGACTATCTCCGGGCGACCCAAGGGTAGGGCGGGATCGTAGTGTGGTCGATACAGTCTATCGACTCTTTTACAGTAAAAAGCGAGGCTTTTATTTCCTTTGTCGAATTTCAAACAGCTATTTTTCCACCAATCGAACTGTTCTAACTGTTTGGCGGTTTTAAAGGGGAAACGATCAATCTGTGAGGTGACTACCTCACTATTACTGGCCGCTACTGCACACCCATGAGCTAGCAGCAGCGCGGTTATTATTATTTTTTTACGCACGTTGTTGACTCGCTGTGGCCCACAATACTACCCGTTTAGTGAATGTTGCGGGGGTAAAAACAACTAAGGCGCCTCTGTCGGCGCCTTAGTACGAAGTAAACGCATTGCGGCGCTACTAACGATTTAACAGAAGTAAAAATTACTTCTTGGTGGTCATCGCACCGAAACGCTTGTTGAACTTGTCTACGCGGCCGCCGCTAGAAACTTCTTTCTGCTTACCGGTGTAGAATGGGTGGCATGCAGAGCATACGTCCAGGTTCAGATCTTTACCCACGGTAGAGAAGGTATTGATAACGTTACCGCAAGAGCACTTAGCGGTGATGGCGACATAGTCAGGGTGGATACCAGCTTTCATGGACAACCTCAAAATTTTAGGCCGTGTCGCTATTTGGTCTTTTGCCAAACACCACACGATTGTTGAACACACTTACAAAGACGGCGAATAATATAGGAAGTCCCCCCCCGCGGGCAAGCCACTTCGTTGATTAAATAGGCAGTTTAGTTTGAGTTGTAACCTTTCTTTACAGTTAGTGCGTCTCGCCCTCCCCGTCCCCCTGCGGCGCCACTTTGATTACCTTGCGCCAGCGCCTTTGCCCGCGCTGGGCGTGCGCGTGTCAGTGCCGTTTGGTCGGCAAACTTTGGTGGGCTTGGTAGTGGAGCATCCAAGTCACAGTGATGTGGCGTATGACAAACTCAAACCGATTGCGGCGGTGCTCGATACGCAGCCGCTGCTCGGTAATGATGTGCTGGCATTGATGCAATGGGGCGCGAGTTATTATCAGCACCCGCTGGGTGAAGTGCTGCCCCATGCGCTGCCGACGCTGCTGCGTAAAGGTGAGCGCGCGAGCTACCGCGAGGTGGAAACCTGGCACTGCACCGCAGCCGGATTTGGCTGCGATTTGGCTGCGCTCAAGCGTTCGCCTAAGCAGCAGCAGGCGTTGGTGCAGCTGCGTTTAGGCGCGGCATCACGCAGCGACTTGACGGCGTTAGCGGTGACGGCGGCGGTGCTAAAAGCGTTGGAGGGCAAAGGCTGGATTGAGCGCCAGCAGGCCGCGCTGCCGCCGGCAACCAATTGGGCAGCGCAACTGCACATTAATGAAGGGCTGCGCTTAAACCAAGAGCAAGCCTTGGCGGTGGCCACGATTAACAGCCAGCGTGCGCATTTTGGCGCCTATTTACTCGATGGCATTACCGGTTCGGGCAAAACCGAGGTGTATTTGCATTTGCTCGCGCCCGTGCTTGCGGCTGGCCAGCAGGCGCTGATCTTGGTGCCAGAAATTGGCTTAACACCGCAAACGGTGCAGCGTTTTCGCCGCCGCTTTAATGTGCCGGTGGTGATGATCAACTCGGCGATGAATGAGCGTGAGCGGCTGGAAGCATGGCTGGCCTGCCGTGATGGTAGTGCGGCAATTTTAATCGGCACCCGCTCGGCCGTGTTTACTCCGTTTGCGCGGCTCGGTTTAGTGGTGCTCGATGAAGAGCACGATAATTCGTTTAAGCAACAAGAAGGCTTTCGCTATCACGCCCGCGATTTGGCCGTGATGCGCGCGCACCGCGCCGGCATTCCGATTGTGCTGGGTTCTGCCACGCCCTCTTTGGAAACCGTGCTCAACGTGCGGCGCGGTAAATACCATCATCTGACGTTAAACCGCCGCGCGGGCAATGCACAAACCGCCACTCAGGCGATTTTAGATATCAAGGGCGTGCGCTTGCAGGCCGGCGTATCGCCGCAATTAGAGCAACTGATGAGCGAGCAACTGCGCGCCGGCAATCAAGTTTTGCTGTTTTTAAATCGGCGTGGCTACGCCCCAGCGCTGCTTTGTCATGGCTGTGGCTGGAGCGCTGCGTGCCCACGCTGCGATGCGTGGTTTACGTGGCACCAAGGTGCGCGGCGCTTGCATTGTCACCATTGCGATAGCACCGAATCGGTGCCGCACACCTGCCCCGCGTGTGGTGGCCATGAGCTGGTGGGTACGGGTGTGGGTACTGAACAGCTGGAGCAGTATTTGCGCCAGCGTTTTGCTGATTACTCGTTGGTACGCATTGATCGCGATAGCACGCGACGCAAAGGCGCGCTGGCCGATCACTTGCAGGCGATTAAGGCCGGTGAGCACCAGATCTTGATTGGCACGCAAATGCTAGCCAAAGGCCACCATTTTCCCGATGTGACCTTGGTCGGTTTGCTGGATGTGGATGGCGCCCTGTTTAGCAGCGATTTTCGCGCCGCAGAGCACCTCGCCCAGCTGTATACCCAGGTGGCGGGGCGCGCAGGGCGTGCGAGTAAAGCCGGCATGGTGGTGCTGCAAACCCATCATCCCGAGCACGCATTACTGCAAGATTTAACGCAAAACGGTTACCGCGATTTTGCGCAAACAGCGCTTACCGAACGCGAGCAGCTGGGCTTGCCGCCGTTTAGTCATCAAGCGCTGTTTCGCGCCAGCTCCCATCAGCTCAGCGATGTGCAGCACTTTTTAAATCGGCTGGCGCAGTTGCTGGCCGGCGCGCATTTTCCCCTGCAAGTGCTTGGCCCATTAAGCCTTGGTATGGCGCGTAAAGCCGGTAAATATCAGCAGCAGTTGCTGCTGCAAAGCCGCGCGCGCCAACCGCTGGCCCAACTGCTGCCGTGGGCGATTAGCGAGCTGGCGCATTGGCCAGAGACACGCCGCGTACGCTGGAGTATTGATATCGATCCTATCGAGTTAAGCTAGGGGTGTTAATCTGCGCATCACCGCTGTCAAGCACGCGCTTTACGTGCCGACAAATTAGGCAAGGCGCGAAATTTGTGGTAAGGTCGGCAATGTTATTTTTGGTTGTACTACAACGACAGCGTGTTGGCTGCATGGCGACAACGTTGGGTTTTAAGTCACACAAACAGTAGAAATTTAAACAATGAAACGTCTAATTTGCTTATTCTCAGCCTTACTCCTCGCCGCTTGCCAAACCTCTCCTAGCACGGAAGAGGCTGCGATGGTTGACAACACCTACGCGCCACAAGAAGTGGCGGCGATGCCTGCGGTTGAAGGCGGCGTGAGTGGTGCCGACTCGTTTGTTTGCTTGCCGGCAGATGAAGTGAGCCAGCCGCGTAACTGCGCATCAGCTGCGCCAAGTGCCAGCGCCGAAGAAGGCCCTTTGTTAGGTGAGAAGTTCGAAACCTGCAAAAATCACCTGAATGTGCTGCGTATTCACGATCAGAACCGCTTCAATATCTATACCAAGCGCCTGAACGAGAACGTTAACGCGATCAACAGCTTTATGGCGATCAGCTCCGTGCTGCCAGAAGCGACTGCCGCGTACTTGACGCACCAGCATCGCTTAGCGCTGAACATCACCTGTGACAAGATCCTGGGTGCTGTGAACAACGCCGTGATTAAGAAAGTTCCGTCAATGTATCTCTAAATTGAGATAACGACAGCGAACCGAAACGGGAGGCCTCAGAGCCTCCCGTTTGTTTTTGCCTGCCCCGCGGCTCGCCTGGCTGGCGCGATACGCCCTCGCTTCCCCTTTTTTATCCCCCGAGTGCCCTGTTGCCTTGCATAACCCCCTTTTGCACCCAGTTGCTTAAAAATATCTGGCAGACGGGATCTTTTGCTTGCTACCGGCATACCTATGCGCTTGTATGGTTAGAACTGCGCAATTACAAATCAATCGTCAATCACTCGTTTTGTGGTCAGCGTGCAATACCGGCCGCATGTGCGCCATCTTAGCGCGCAGCTTAAACAGCAAGGAGAAGCAGGCAATGGAGCGGATCAGCTTTTGTTTTGATGGGGTATTTTTGCGCGGTATTGGTTCGGCGGGGGATGTGGTTTGGGTATGGAAATGGGGTGATTGCTGGTTGACCCAGCAAGTCCGTGGCCGGGTGATTTGCTGCCATTTCATTGAGGCTGGCGCGCGCGTTGAGGAAGTTAAAGCCCGTATCTGTGAGCTTTCGCGGTCATTGGTTGATGTGTGATTTTGGCGGTGGTGAGCGGTGATGCCATTTTTTGATAAATCGCACGGAGTAAGAACCAAGGCGCCGTGTGTGGGCACCTTGGCGAAGTGCTAGCGTGATGGCTGCGAGGTGCCGTGTAAGGTAATTTCCACGCGGCGATCGGGCGCTAAGCAGGCGATAAGGGCGGGGCGGGCGCTCTGCTGGCACTGTTGGCCCGTCAGTGGCGCGGTTTCACCGCGACCGATGGCCTGCACTTTATGCGCAAATAAGCCCTTTTGTACCAGATAATCGGCTACCTGCTGCGCGCGGCGTTGGGAGAGCGTTTGGTTATAGGCCGGTGTGCCTAAGCGGTCGGTAAAGCCGGTGACGGTAGCTTGGCCATCTTGTGGCTGGGCGGCCAAAATGCGCGCAAACAATTCATCTAGCGCTTGGTAGCCCGCGGCGGTCAGTTCGCTGCTGTTAAAGGCAAATAAGACGTCAGAGCTCAGGCTAAAGTGCTGTGGCGCGGCCACTGCCACCGCCGGCGCCACCACACTGGGGGCGATGGCGGGGGTAAAGGCAGGCGCGCGGGCGCCAAAACGATGCACGACACCCAAGGCGAGCAGGCCGTTATCTAGCTCAATAGCCGAGCGATCAGGCGAGGTGCTGCCTAGCGGCGAGCTGTATTGATATTCAAAGCGCAGCGCCCATGCTGGATTTAGCGTGTATTGCAGGCCAAGTCCGGCGATAAAGGCCGCGCCGCGGTAGTGGCCACTGCCCTCACCCTGCTGGTCAATGCTTAATTTTTGCTGTGTCCAGCCGTAGCCGGCGCCTAAGCGGGCAAACAATTCCACCGGTTCGGCCACGGTGTAGCCCCACTTGAAGCTGCTGTGCAACAATTGGCTGCGGGTGCGGCTGGTCACGGGCCCACCGGCTAATTCATATTCGCCGAGCCAGTCATAGCCAAATTCAAAGGCCAAATGCTCATCGAGCTGATAACCAACCCACAGACCCAGCCCCAAATCATCGGCCTTGGCGTCAGAGCTATAGGGCGCAAAACCGCTCGCAAGATCTTGATTTAATTCCACATCCGAATAGGCAGACCAGCCAGCTTTCGCACCTACATACCAAGGATTGAGATTGAGGGAGGCTGCGCTGGCCGCCAGCGGCAGAAGCAGGGCCCCGATCAGGGCGCTCAGGTGAGATTTTTTCATGCAATATCCCTATTAATTCGTATAAGAGCAGCGCGCATCCGTGAACGCTCGCTTGCAGCACCCATGTTGTGTGCGTGTGCCACACTTGAGCCTACCCCAGCGTTAGGCGGTGGAATAGCGCAGGCGAGCTTGCGCGTGATCTGGCGCACAGTGTGGCCGCTCACGCATCTCGCTTGCCGCTGGAAAAACTTAACCGCGTATAAGGAGGCTGTATGTCGCTTGCGGTGGTTTACAGTCGCGCCAGTTTAGGGGTGATGGCGCCTCAGGTCACAGTAGAAGTGCATTTATCGGCCGGTTTACCGGCATTTACCATTGTGGGTTTGCCGGAGACCTCGGTGAAAGAGTCACGCGATCGGGTGCGCAGCGCAATCATCAATGGCCAGTTTGAGTTTCCTAGTCGGCGAATTACGGTCAATTTGGCGCCGGCCGATCTACCAAAAGAGGGCGGACGGTTTGATTTGGCGATTGCGCTGGGGATTTTGGCCGCGAGCCGCCAGATCCCAAGCCAGTTGCTGCGTGACCATGAATTTTTAGGCGAGCTGGCGCTCACCGGTGAGATCCGGCCTGTGCTGGGCGTGTTGCCAGCGGTACTGGCTTGCCGCGATGCCGAGCGCACCTTGCTGGTGCCGCAAGCCAATGGCGCGCAAGCGGCGCTGATCCGCGATGCCAGTGTGCGCTGCGCAGGGCAGTTATTGAGTGTCACCGCCTGGATGGCCGGTCAGTGTGAATTGCCGTTTCCGGTGCCAGAGCCTGACTGCACGGCGCAAAACGTGCCTGATCTGCAAGATGTGATTGGCCAAGGGCAAGCCAAGCGGGCGCTAGAAATTGCTGCGGCGGGCAGCCATAACCTGTTGTTTATTGGCCCCCCAGGCACGGGCAAAAGCATGCTGGCCAGTCGCCTGCCGGGCATTTTGCCGCTGCTATCTGAGCTAGAAGCGCAGCAAACGGCGGCGCTGCACTCGATTGGTGGTTTGCCGCTCGCCGCTGGGCACTGGCATGTGCGACCTTATCGCGCGCCGCACCACAGCGCCTCGGCTGTGGCGCTGGTCGGCGGTGGCAGTCACCCTCGACCGGGGGAGATTTCACTGGCGCATAATGGCGTGCTGTTTTTAGATGAGTTGCCAGAATTCGAGCGCAAAGTGCTCGATGCACTGCGCGAACCGCTGGAAACCGGCCACATCACCATTAGCCGCGCGGCGCGGCAAGTAGATTTCCCGGCCCGTTTTCAGCTGATTGCCGCGATGAATCCAAGTCCTTGCGGTCATTATGGCGATGGGCAGACCCGTGCCACGGCAGAGCAGATCTTGCGCTATTTGAGCAAACTCTCGGGGCCGTTTTTAGATCGCTTTGACTTAACCGTGGAGGTGGGGTTGCTACCTAAAGGCAGTCTGAGTGGCCAAGTAGTGCGTGGTGAAAGCAGCGCGGTGATTAAAGCGCGGGTACTGGCGGCGCGTGAGCGCATGTGGGCGCGCAGCGGCAAAATCAATCACCTGCTCGATAGCCGAGAGATTGAGCAGGTGTGTGGCTTGGCGAGTGCGGATTTTGCCTTTTTAGAGCAAGCCATCCACACCTTAGGCTTAAGTATCCGTGCGTGGCATCGGATTTTGCGGGTGGCGCGCACCATTGCTGATCTGGCCGCCACCGAGCAGATTGGCCGCGAGCATCTCGTCGAGGCGCTCGGTTATCGGGCGATGGATCGGCTATTGGCGCGCTTGCGCAGCCCCTAATCGGCCGCTTGCGCTAGGGCGTAGCGTAGACCTTTGAGCTGGTGCTCGCTAAACACGCCAATACCCGCTTGGCGCAGGAATTCGGTGGTTAAACCCATGCCAGCGATTTTGTGGCCGCGAAAATGGCCGTCATGGATCCGGCTTACGCCGCACGAAGGGCTGCCCTCTTTAAGCAGCGCAAAACGGATGCCGTGCTGCTGGCACAGGCGTAGTGCTTGCTCGGCACCCAAGCGAAACTCAGCACTCACATCCAAGCGATTAAGGGTAATGATGCGGTCATAGCGCCGCTGTGCCGGTACTCGTGGTGTTGGCAGTCCACCGGCCACTTCGGGGCAAAAGGGCAAGGCCAAGCCTTGCGCTGCCCACTGTTGCAGCCACGCGTCATCCAAGGCATTGCTTTGCCCATCGTAACGCACGGGGTGGCCGAGCAAACAGGCGCTGACTAACAGGCGGGGTGACATTAGCTTTCGGCTCCATTCATTACTTGATCAAATAACACGCAATCGGCATTGGTGGCGCGGTACACAATGGCTGGCCGCTGTTTGCCGGTGCGCTTGCTGCCGGTGTCTTGCAAAATTTCGGCGCGCAGCAGACGCTTACGAAAGGCCGCCGTGTTCATCGGCGTTTGCAAAATAATTTCAAACGCGTGCTGCACTTCCGAGAGGGTAAATTCAGTGGCCAGCAGTTGCATTGGCAGGGTGCTATAGCGGCTTTTGATGCGCAGGCGCTCTAAGGCTTTGGCGATTAACTGAGGGTGGTCAAACGCCAGCGGTAAGCTCGGCAAGCTGGCCAGCGCTTGCCATTGGCCACGGCAAGGCTCGGCATTGGGGGCTACTAAGCACAGATAGACCACGGCCGCTGACCAGCCGCGTGGGTCACGCGTGGCGCTGCCAACGGTGCCCACTTGCTCGCTATAGCAGTGGCACAGCCCCCATTCGCTGAGTAAGCGATCGCGAGTGGCTTCCAGATCATTATCTTGCTTGGCTTCAATCGCCAGTGTTGGCACTTGCCAAGCGGCCGCAAACGGAGGCTGTTGGCGGGGTTCAAGCAGCAGCTCTAAGCGCTCAGCGCGCAAGCGCAATACCACTATGTCCAAACTAATTTTCACCCTGCCCCCTCGCCTTCTATTAATGTTTGATAGATAATATCACAAGAATATTATCTGTAGGAGTCTAGCATGGGGCTGGTAGCGAGTTTTGATGTAGATGCGCAGAAAGGGTTTACCCCGCTGTGCCCGACGGAATTACCTGTGGCCGAAGGCGATACCATTGCCGCCGCGCTCAATGCGCAAGCCGTGCTAGCGGACCTGCGCGTGGGCAGCAAAGATGCCCATCCCGCCAATGCGGTGTGGGCGGTGCCCAATTACGCGCACATGCTGCAAGCGCTGGATTACCCTAATGCAGATCTGACGTGGCCGGCGCATTGTGTACCGGGCACGTTAGGCTTTGAGTTGCTCGATGGCTTGCCGGCGCCGATGAGCTATGACTTTTTTGTTTGGAAAGGGGTGGAAGTTGACTTGCACCCGTACGGCGCCTGTTATCACGATTTAGCTGAACGCCGCAGCACTGGCGTGCTGGAGTTTTTGCAAACCCGCGGCGTAGATCGCGTGGTGGTGGGCGGTTTGGCCACCGACTATTGCGTTAAGGTCACGGTGCAGCAGTTACTGCGGGCGGGCCTGAGTGTGGTGGTGAACTTAAGTGCGTGCCGTGGTATTAGCGCGCCAAGCGTGGCCAAAGCGTGCGAGGAGATGCGTGCCGCTGGCGCCCATTTAGCCGCCGATCTGGCTGAAGTTGAGCGGTTACTCGCTATTTAATCCTTTGTGTCGTTAGCATGGATACCCCTATGTCCGCCCAGATCCTCACCAGCTTGCTGGATACCGATGCGTATAAATTGCATATGCAGCAGGCGGTGTTTCATCGTTACCCCGAGGCCAGTGTGGTGGCCGAGTTTCACAGCCGTCACGAAGAAGATCTTTTGCCCATGATGGGCGAGATTGAAGCGCAATTGCAGCACGCCGGTTCCTTGCGTTTAACCGAGGCGGAGCTGGCCTATTTGGCAAAGCGGCCGTTTTTTACCAAAGACTACCTTGACCATCTGCGCCGCAAGCCGCTGGATGCCTCCTTGCTGCAAGTGTTTGAACGCGATGGCCGCATTAACGTGCGCGTGGAAGGGGCGTGGCAAGATGTAATCTTGTGGGAAATTCCGGTGCTGGCGATCATCAGCGAGATGCGCAACCGCCTGCGTTATCCCGATCTGGGAGTGAGCGATGCGCTGGCGCAGTTGGATCGTAAACTCGACAAGCTCGATGGCGACCTAAGTCGCGACGAGATGGCCGAGTTTAACTTGATTGACTTCGGTACGCGGCGACGCTTTTCTCATGCGGTGCAAGATGCGGTGGTTGGGCGCTTAACCGAGCGGCTGCCGGCGTTTCGCGGCACCAGCAACTACTTTTTGGCGCAAAAATATGCGCTGCCAGCCGTGGGCACACAGGCACACGAGTGGTTCCAAGCGCACCAGCAGCTCGGCTTTCCGTTGCCGGCCAGCCAGCGCGCGGCGCTGACCAGTTGGTTGGCTGAATTTACCGATCATCTCGGCATCGCCCTGACCGATTGCATCACCATGGATGCGTTTTTGCGTGATTTTGATTACGAGTTGGCCAGTCGTTACCAAGGGCTGCGGCATGACTCGGGCGATCCGATGGTGTGGGGCGAAAAAGCCATTAGTCACTATCAGCGCTTAGGTATCGATCCGTGCGAAAAAACCTTGGTGTTCTCGGATGGGTTAAATCTGGATAAAGCGGTGGCGCTGTTTCGCTATTTCCGTGGTCGCATTAACACCAGTTTTGGGGTCGGCACCCAGCTCACCTGTGATTTGCCCCACGTGCAGCCGATGAACATAGTGTTTAAGTTGATGGAGTGTAACGGCGGCCCGGTGGCCAAAATTTCCGATAGCCCCGGCAAGACCTTATGCCGCGATGCGGAATTTATCCGCCACCTAAAGCAAGCGTTCGCCGTCGGCGTATAAGCGTAAAAAAACCGCCAAGTTCACTTGGCGGTTTTTTTATGCTGCGAGCTAAGTGCTTATTTCAGGCCAAGCAGGTGCTGCACCAGTTGGTTAAACATCTCGCCAGATTTGATCGAGTCGTTTTTGATCAAAAACTTACCGTTGACCAAAAAGGCCGGTACGCCGCGGATGTTATAGGTCGCACTGTTGCGATCAAATCGTGCCACCATGCCCGAAACGGCAAAGCTCTCGACAGACGCGTCGAAGGTTTTGCCCTCAATGCCGTTTTGGGCAAAGATGGTTTTTAAATCATCGCGGCTTTGTGGGTATTTGCGCGCTTTCACTGTGCCAAAAATCGCTGGGTTGATCTTTTGCTCAGCACCGAGCAGTTTGCCCATGGCATAGGCGCGCTGCAGCTCTGGGCCCATTTCACGGCCTAAAAACGCCACTGGGTTCTTTTTAAACTCGGTGCCGGCGGGCAACTCGCTTTTTAAGCTATCCACCAACGGCTCAAACGCGCCACAGGCAGGGCAAAGGTAGGAGAAAAATTCCATCACTTCTGGCTTGGCGGTGGTGGTTTGCTTGACCACATCGTAGTGCACGCCTTCTTTAAATTCTGGCGCCGCAAACGCCACCGGGTTCAGTAGCATGGCTGCTAAGAACATCAGTACCTTTTTCATGTTGTTTCCTGTTATCTGCTTGGAATGAAGCCACTCCAGTGAGCGGCGCGCCAAGCCTAGGGTTTCACCAGGCTGGCGTCAATGTTAATGGTGGCGCCTTGAGGGCCAAGCACTGCTCTTTGAGGTTAGAGAGTTGCTGCGCCCAGTAATCACCGTGGTTAAACCAAGGGAAGTGGCGGGTAAAGGCGGGGTCTTGCCAGCGCCGCGCCAACCAGCCCATGTAATGCACCATACGCATCGCCCGCAGCGGCTCGATCAGGGCCAATTCGCTGGGGTCAAAGTCCATAAACTCCTCATAGCCACACAGCAGCGCGTCGAGCTGCAGGCGCTGTTCGGCCACGCTGCCGCTTTGCAGCATCCACAGATCTTGTATGGCTGGACCGCGCAGGCAGTCATCAAAATCCACCAGCAGTGGCCCATCGCGCCACAAAATATTGCCGGCGTGGCAATCGCCGTGCAGGGCGATGGTTTGATAAGGGCGGTTAAGCGCGGTGTCTACCTGCGCTATTAGCTCATCGAGCGTGGCAAAAAATGGCGCTTTGAGCGCGCTGGGCAGCCAATCGCCTTCGGCCAACAAGGCGCGCGGCTCGTGTAAAAAGCGCGCAGTAGTAAGTGACGGGCGTAAAGAGAGAGCATGCGCCGCGCCCACTTGATGCAAGCGGCCGAGCAAGCGCCCCGCGGCTTCTAGCTGATCGAGGTTATCTACTTCAAAGGCGCGCCCGCCGACACTTGGCCAGATGGCAAAAAGATAGCCGCCGTGGTGCAGCACACTGGCGCCTTGGGCGCTAACTTGCCCAGTCGGGGTAAAGCATAGTGGCGCCGCCACCGCGACCTCGGCGGCGTTAAGTGCCAACAAAAAATCATGCTCGGCTTGGATCTGCGCCGCACTCCAGCGCTCGGGGCGATAAAACTTCACCACATAGCGGCGCTTATCCTCACACTGAAAAGCAAACACGCGGTTTTCATAGCTATTGAGCTCGGTCAGGCCCGAGTCGAGCACCAGCTCAGTGGTCAGCAGCGCATCTAAAATCAGCGCGGGGGTTAAGCTGGTAAAATCAAACGGCATAGCATGGGCTCGCAACAAGTTAAATTAAGGGGCCAAAAAGCGGCTAGCATGGGTCACATCTTTTTCTGGCGCATAGCTAACGCTAAACGTAATGGCTTGGCTGCCGCGCACTCGCGCCGGATCCACGCGCAAGGTCACGGGCACGCTGCGCAACTCCCCAGGTTGTAAGGTGACCTGTTGCGCGCCTTGCCAGTCGGGGGTGGGCAAGCCGGTGACGGCGAGCTGATACGTGGCACTGCGTTGGGTTTTATTGCGCAACTTTAAGGTGTAGGTGTTCTCTAAGCCGCCATCATCGGTTTCACGGTACAGCTGCAGGCGATCGCGTAGCACTTCCAACGTCAGGGGCGCGCGCAGCAGTGCTTGATAAGCCAGCGCGCCGAGCATCAGCAGCAGGGCCGCGGCATAGCCGAGGGTTTTACCACCGAAACGCGGTGTTTGGCCTGCCAACGCGGCGGCACTGGTGTAACGGATCAGCCCCAGCGGACGCTTTTGCCGCGCCATGGTGTGATCGCAAGCATCTACGCAGGCGCCGCAGTTAATGCAGCCATATTGCAGGCCGGCGCGAATATCAATGCCGGCGGGGCACACTTGCACGCACAGATCGCAATCGATGCAATCGCCTAAAGGCGCACCAGCCGCCGCGCGCCGCGGCGCGCCGCGAGGCTCACCGCGCTGGGCATCATAGTTGACGCTCACGGTGTGGCGCTCAAACATCGCCGATTGAAAGCGCGCATACGGGCACATATGCAGGCACATGATGTTACGCAGCCAACCGGCATTGGCATAGGTGCACAGCGTAAACAGCAGCAGCCAAAACGTCGGCCAACCGCCTAACTGACCGCTGAAGGTCGTCGCCCACAGCGTGGGGGCGGGCAAAAAATAACTGACAAAGGTTAGAGCTGTGAGTAAGGCGATGGCCAGCCACGCGGTGTGTTTGAGCGCTTTGCGCTTTAGCTTGTCGGCGTCCCACGGCGCGGCATCCCGCGCGCGGCGTTTGTTGGCCGCCCCTTCGCATTTTTCCTCAACCCACAGATACCAAAAGGTCCACACCGTTTGTGGGCACAAATAGCCACACCAAACGCGCCCCCAGCGCGAGGTCACAGCAAACAAAGCAAATGCCGCCACCGCCAACAGGCCGGTGAGCAGCGGCAAGTCTTGCGGCCACAAAGTGAGGCTAAACAGGCGCATTTGTTGGCGGCCAATATCGATTAACAGCGCTTGTTCGCCTTGCCAGCGCAGCCAAGGCAGGCCTAAAAAAAGCCCCGTCGCCAGCCAGCCGAGCGTGCGGCGCACCCGCTGCCAGTGGCCGTGCTGTGCGCGAACATAAATGCGCTCGCCAACGCGGGCGGTCGGCGGCGCGCTGGGAGAGAGATCGGTTTGGCAAGCAATACGCTGGTCGGGGCGGCGAGGGGGCATGGTGACTCCTGTCAGGCGGCCAAAAGGCCAAAAAGTGCGCCTAACTTACCGCGCTGCGCCGCACTTGCCTAGTTTAAGCCCTGCCCAATGCAAACAGCCGCTGACAAGCAGCGGCTGGTGGGCAAAGCGTGGCGCGGTTATTTTATGCCGCGCGCTTTAAGCAAGGCGGCCTTAAAATCCGGCACATGATCTTTGGCCAAGCCAGGGATCAGGGCATCTTTACTCGAGCCGCGCATCTTCAGGTGATAGATCAGCATGTCATCGGTCAGGTCGCTTAAGCGGCCGTCAAACCCAGCTTCTTGCGCCAATTGGGCGATAAACTGCACCAAACTCATGTCTTGCGCTTCGATCCACGCCGGTTGCAGTAACTCGAGCAGCTCTTCAATTCGATGGCATTGCATAGTGACCTCGCCTAATAGATGTATTAAAGATGCGACATTATGCGCACTTGCGGCGGTGGGCGCATCCATTTTTTGCGCTAAATCAATGGCTTGCCTGCGGCCGCCAGCGTTTTAGGCGCAGCGCATTGCTCAGCACCAGCACGCTACTAAACGCCATAGCGGCGCCAGCGAGCTCGGGGCGCAAATAGCCCAGCGCGGCGAGCGGAATACCTAAGCCATTGAAAATAAACGCCCAAAACAGATTTTGCTTAATCGTGCGCCAGGTGGCGGCGCTGATATCAATGGCATCGCTAATTAAACGCGGATCGCTACGCAGTAAGGTGATAGCGGCGCTTTCGAGCGCCACCGCGCTGCCGGCGCCCATGGCAATGCCAACATCGGCAGCGGCCAAGGCCGGCGCATCATTTACGCCATCGCCCACCATGGCCACCAGACCGGGTACCTCGGCTTTGAGCGCGGCCACTTTGGCCACTTTACCCGTCGGGCGCACGGAATCAAAGGCGCCATCGAGCTGCAATTGTTGGCCGATATAGGCCACCGCGGCGGGCGCATCGCCACTGACCAGCCAGCTTTTTATGCGCCGTGCGCGCAAATTGGCCACCGCGGCCACGCTTTCGGCGCGCAGTTCATCGCGCAGCCAAGCATAACCGGCCAATTGGCCAGCGATCACCACCCATACTTCGGTAGCGCCGGGCGGTGGCGTGTTGGCCGGCGGCTGCGGCAAGTGCAGTGTGCTTAACAACTGGCGATTGCCGACCGCGACTAACTCGGTGCCGATCCGCCCACGGATGCCGGCGCCGACGTGCACCTGAATATCACTTGGCGCCGGTAGCGCGTGGCTCAGCGGTGTGGCGGCAGCGCGCAAGGCTTTGGCTAGCGGGTGCTCACTGGCTTGCTGCAAGCAGGCGGCCAACTGCAAGCTGCGTGTATCACCGCTCCAATGTACAAGCACCGGCGCGCCTTGGGTCAGGGTGCCAGTTTTATCAAAAATCACGCCGCTAATGGCATGCGCTTTTTGCAGCACATCGACCTCTTTGATCAAAATGCCGTGGCGCGCGGCTACGCCGGTGCCGGTGACAATCGCTGCCGGCGTCGCCAGCCCCAGCGCGCACGGGCAGGCAATCACCAGCACCGCCACCGCGCACAAGAGCGCGTGCGCCAACGGCGCGCCCACCGCCAGCCAAGCGCTGAAGGTGATCAGGGCAATCACTAACACCACCGGCACAAACCAAGCGCACACCTTATCCACCAACTGTTGCAGCGGCGCTTTGCTGAGCTGCGCGCGCTCCACCAAGGCGATGATCTGATTTAAGCTCGATTGCGCGCCGACCGCGGTAGTTAGCACTTCAATCACGCTGCTGTGGTTAATCGCGCCGCTTTGCACGCGATCACCGATGCAGCGCAGCACGGGCAAACTTTCCCCGGTAAGAAACGACTCATCTAATTCACTTTGGCCGGCGAGGATAGTGCCATCGACCGGCACCTTTTCGCCGACGCGCACCAGCACGCGGTCGCCTTCGAGCACGCGATCAACGTCCACTTCTTGCCAACGGCCTTGGCGCCACAAATTGGCCCGTGCTGGGCGCAGCGCCATCAACGCGGTCAAGGCACTTTGCGTGCGGGCGCGGGCGCGGCTTTCCAGCCATTTGCCTAGGCTTATCAAACAGATCACCAGCGCGCTGGTTTCAAAATAGAGCTGGCCCATGGCCGCCTGATCCTGTGTCGCCCACAGATACAAGCTAAAGCCATAGGCGGCGCTGGTGCCCAAGGCGACCAGCACATCCATGGTCGCGCTGCGGTTTTTTAGGGCATGCCAAGCGCCGCGATAAAAGTGCGCGCCAAAATAAAATTGCACCGGCGTAGCCAGCAGCCACTCCAGCCACATCGGCAAATGCCACGTCTGTCCTGTACTCATACCGAGCATAGTCAGCAGCAGCGGCGCGGTGAGCGCGGCACTGCCCAACACGCGGCGGCGCTCACTGGCCAGTTTTTTTGCGGCCTGCGCTTCTCTGGCGCGTAACTGCTCTTGCTGGCCGTGGGCATCTTGGCGCTTGAGTTCGGCGCTAAAGCCTTGCGCTTCAATCGCCTCGCGCAGGGCGGCGGGCGTAAGCAAACCGGTGCTGTCGATGGCGGCTTGGCTAGTGGCTAAATTGACCTGCGCTGAGCTGACGCCCTCAAGCGTGCTAAGCGCGCTCTGCAAGCGCGCAGCGCAGTTGGCACAGCGCATGCCGCTGACTAAAAAGATGACAGATGTGGCCATGTATACCCCGTGTGAGTGGATGGCGGCGGATAAAAAACGGCGTCGCAGCGCCGTAATTTGCCCAACGTATGCTTGGCTTGCAGAAAACGCGCGCCGATTATACGCCGTATTCGGCGCGATAGGCGCGCATGGCGGCCAGCTCGCTGGCCCTGTTGGGTTGGTGCTCAAGGTAATTAATCAAATCGCTAACGCTGACAATTGAGATGACTTTGGCCGCGTAATCGCGTTCGACCTCTTGAATGGCCGACAACGCGCCTTGGCCGCGCTCTTGGCGATCGAGGGCGATCAACACGCCGGCCAGTGTGGCGCCGTTGGCACTGATCAAATCCATCGACTCGCGAATGGCGGTGCCGGCGGTGATCACGTCATCGACTAGCATCACGCGACCGGTTAATTCGCTGCCCACCAAATTGCCGCCTTCACCGTGGGTTTTGGCTTCTTTGCGATTAAAGCACCACGGCACGTCACGATCGTGTTGCTCGGCCAGTTGCACCGCGGTGGCGGCGGCAATCGGAATGCCTTTGTAGGCCGGACCAAACAACAGATCAAACTCAATGCCCGCATTCATCAGGGCGGCGGCGTAAAACCGCCCCAGCTGCGCCAGATCGCGGCCGGAGTTAAACAGGCCCGCGTTAAAAAAATACGGGCTAGTGCGGCCAGATTTTAAGGTGAACTGACCAAATTTCAGCACTCCTTTGCGGACGGCAAACTCGATAAACTCTTGTTGATAAGCGTGCATGGCGACTCCTTTGCGTGAAAAAAATCCAAAAAAACGCGGCCACTAGGCCGCGTTACTGAGTTAAGCCAACGCCGCTTGCTGCGCGGCGATGATCTGATCTATGCCCTGTTTGGCCAGCGCCAACAACTGCGTTAATTCTTCAAAGGTAAACGGCTCCGCTTCGGCGGTGCCTTGCACCTCGATGAGGCGGCCATCTTGCGTCATCACCACGTTCATATCGGTATCGGCGGCGGAATCTTCTACATATTCCAGATCGCAGATCGCCTCACCTTGGAACATACCGACCGACACGGCGGCGACCAGCTGTTTCAGTGGACTGGTTTTAAGCATCTTCTGCTCGATCATCCAATTTAAGGCATCAACCAATGCCACGCAGGCACCGGTGATGGCCGCGGTGCGAGTGCCGCCATCGGCCTGCAACACATCGCAATCGATGGTGATGGTGTGCTCACCGAGCGCGGTCAAGTCCACCGCCGCGCGCAAGGAGCGGGCAATCAGACGGGAAATTTCTAAGGTGCGGCCACCTTGTTTGCCGGCGGCGGCTTCACGCTTCATACGTGAATGGGTCGAGCGCGGCAGCATGCCGTATTCTGCTGTGACCCAGCCTTGGCCTTTGCCTTTTAAAAAGCGCGGCACACTGTTTTCCACCGTCGCGGTACACAGCACTTGCGTGTCACCGAAGCTGACTAACACCGAGCCCTCGGCATGTTTGGTGAATTGACGTTGGATAACAATCGGGCGCATAGCGCTGGCACTGCGTGCACTTGGACGGGGCATAATAAGACCTCTGGCTGGCTCAAATCGGCGCGGCAGTATACGCCATCAGTGGCTAAATAGCAGTAACTGCGGCTGCCCCCGCGCGGTATACTCGCGCCACTTTTGCCGCCATTTTTAGGAAAAACCACATGATCCACAGCATGACCGCTTACGCCCGCCGCGAAATCAAAGGGACGTGGGGCAACGCCGTTTGGGAAATCCGCTCGGTTAATCAGCGTTACTTAGAAACCTATATCCGCCTGCCTGAGCAACTGCGTAGCCTTGAGCCGATTTTACGCGAGCGTTTTCGTACCCAACTGCAGCGCGGCAAGGTGGAATGCAACCTGCGCTTTGAAGCCGCCGCAGCCAGCGCCAACCAGCTACAAATGAACACCGAGCTGGCCAAGCTAATCATCGACAGCAGCCAATGGGTGCTGACGCAAGCCGGTGGCGGCCAGCTTAATCCAGTTGATGTGCTGCGCTGGCCGGGGGTGATGGCCGCCCCAGAGCAAGATATGGACGCGCTGAGCGGTGAACTGCTGGCGGGTTTTGATGCCACGTTAACCGATTTTTTGGCCGCCCGCGCCAGCGAAGGGGCGAACTTACAAACCCTGATCGAGCAGCGCCTCACCGCGATTGCCGCAGAAGTGGTAAAGGTGCGCGCCCATCTGCCCGCCATTCTTAGCGCCCAGCGGCAAAAGCTCACCGACCGTTTGGCCGAGGCCAAAGTCGAGCTCGATTGCGGCCGCATTGAGCAAGAGATCGTGCTGCTGGCGCAAAAAATTGATGTGGCCGAAGAGTTAGATCGCTTAGAGATGCACATCTCGGAAACCAACAAGATCATGCGCAAAGGTGGCGCCTGTGGTCGTCGTTTGGACTTTATGATGCAAGAGTTCAACCGCGAGTCGAACACCTTGGGCTCTAAATCGATCAATGCCGACACCACCCAATCGGCAGTTGAGCTCAAAGTACTCATCGAACAGATGCGTGAGCAAATTCAGAATATGGAATAGTTTTTTTACCCGCCCAAGCAGCGCTTGAAAGCCCGCATTACCTTGTAAGTAGCAGGGTAGATGCTGGGCTTTTTTATTTTCCCGACCACATAGATGGGCCGATGTCGGTGACAACCGGCATGCCGCGCCTGCTCGCTTTGCTCGGCGATGATGGCTCCCCGTTCGCCGCCAGGGGTTATGTTGAGGCGAACACCAAGGCGGCCGGAAACATAACTCAACCACACCGGCTCATGTTGCGTAACCGGATACCTGCCTACAGGAGATCATTCAGCCGGGTTAACAGCGCTTTACGGCTGTTATTCGCTGCCAAAAATCGCTTAAAGTGCTGGGCAAACGCGGGGCTATCGCCTTTGCACTGATAGGCTTCGCATAACTGATGCACATAGCGTGATGCCGCATCGTAGCCACTGGCGCACGTGCGATCCGCTTGTTCTTGTGCTTGCTGCCAAGCGTGTTCGTGCTGCTGGTAGATAGCCGTCAATGCTTTTTCTTTTTGCGCTTTTTCAAGCGCCATTTTCTTTGCGCGCGTGTCGGCTTGCGCTTGCTGTAATTGGCGTTGTGCTGGTGCAACGTAAGGCGTGATCAGGTCACGAGTTAACCAATACCGATAGGCTTCGTCTTGGTTGGTCGATTCTTTTCGCGTCATCGCCAAGGCTTGATGGCGGGTTAACTGGCCTTGTTCAAACAGCGTGCTTAATAGCGTCTGTTTCTCCGTATCAGTGAGCTGATAGAACCAGCCGTCAAACTGCAACTCGGCCTGTTTGGCTGGGTGACTGGGGTGTGCTTTCAGCACCATCGCCAGTGCGTTAACCCAAGCCAAGGGGATACCATAAAGGGTGGCAAAAGCCTGCACCTCCTCACTGAGGTGCTCAAAATCGAAATGAATTAAAGGTACCCCGTCAATCTCTTCATTAAATTCGCACGCTTTCAGCCACATCAAATAGGCAAGTCGCCAATCACCCTGAAGTAAGGCAGTGCGCAACGCGGCTAAATGTTGGAAAAAGCTGTCAGCCTGTTCATCGTCAAAATATTCGCCGTACTCTTCGATGGAAAAAGTCAGCAATTGCCATTCATCGCGTTTATCTACATGAAGGCCATAGCGCGAAACACCAAGTAACGCATCGGGGATCGTCCCAGCAGGCAGCTTGAGATAAGCATCAATGGAGCCCCAATCGGCATAGTAAAAACCGATGTCGAAATATTTTAACATCAGCTCAGCAGGCTCAGCCTTCAAGTCACTGTAGGTGTAATAGACCTGAAAAGCGGTCGCGGTAATCTCGGCTCGACTTGAAATGGCTCTGAGTGCCTGGCGGGCGTGAGGGGCTAACTGCCCGTCCACACGCTCAAATTTGTAGTATTGATATGCGCTCACGATGACCTTGCTATCGGTTAAGGGTGAATTGAAAGGTGTGGTCGAATAAAGGTTGAATATGAACCTTTCTGGCGACCGGTTCAGCGTTGATATAACGCCTCGGCTCAATCGTCACAAATCCCCAATATTGTAAAAATCGCTCAATAAACCGTGACTCGATGATCATGGACAAGGTGTGTTTTGGCGAAAAGTAATAGTCGGTCGAGAGGGCCGATAGCACATCGGGGAACGCCGTCATCACCTCTTGCACCAACTCGGCGGCATCGTGGTGGTGTTGCAGGCGCCACAGCATAAATACCCAAAACATACGCACATCGATATCGAATGGAAAATTGTCCAAATAGGCCCAGTCATATTGGCTGACGGCAGCCGCTAGCATCGGTTTAAAAAAGGCTTGTATCCCTGCCGCCTGATACTGTTGTTGCGCGGCTTTTTTCACATGATAGCGACCGCTGCGGCGATAAATAATGCCACTGAGTTCGGCTAACGCTCTGGTGTAATGCAGGGCATTAAAATTGTCTTCGTTGCGGCCCGAAAACTCACAAATACCGAAGTCAAACCCGCATTGCGCCACGGCAAACTCCGGCAATAACGCACCGGCCTGTTTGACTAATTTGGTCGGCAAGTTGCCTTTGCTGGTGGCGTTGAATGATCCCCCTTGCGCCATGGCCTCCTCAAGTATGAGGCCTAAATAGCGCATCACCGGGCTGGCAGCAAGATGCTCTGGCGTGCTGATAGTGAGCCACTGTAATTGCTCGAACGGTGCATATAGCCAATTGGTCATTTGGGTTGGCGTCACCCCACAAAAATCGGGATGCGGTTGATTATTACGCTCCGCCATTTTGTGCTGTAACGCCACATTGAGATCGGCCTGGCTCAAATTGGGGTTCATGGCCAACATGGCGGCGACCTCATCCTGCACGTCAGCATGTAGCTTGTCCTCGCTAGTCATGCAACAACGTTTAAATTTTTTACCGCTGCCACAGGGGCAAGGATCGTTACGACCGGGTTTCATCATCAATGCCTCTTATCATCGGCCGAAGGCCAACAAGGGGTTTATCAGGACAGGGCGCCTGCCACCAGCGAC
>JBOFMA010000214.1:0-12439 GCA_051658125.1 Aeromonas sp. | reverse complement strand
AACTTAGTCGGCGGTTTGTCGATTGGTATTTTCCAGCACGCGCTGCCGGTCGGTGAAGCCTTTCAGCGTTATGCCCTGCTGACCATTGGTGATGGCTTGGTGGCACAAATTCCATCGCTGTTGATGTCGACTGCGGCGGCCATTATCGTTACGCGGGTGAACGATGAGGGCGACATGTCCGACCAAGTCGGCGCCCAGATCATGGCCTCGCCAAAAGCGATCTATACCGCGGCGGCGATCATGCTGATCCTCGGTATTGTGCCGGGCATGCCAACACTGGCGTTTTTGAGCTTTGCGGCGGCGCTTGGTTGGGCTGGCTGGACGGTCAGCAAACGCGTGGTGGATTTGCCCGAATACGATGCGGCGCAAGAGATGACGCGGCAAATGGCCCTGCCCGAGCCCCAAGGCTTAGAGTGGCAAGATCTGCTACCGGTGGATGCAGTGGCCATTGAACTCGGTTATCGCTTAGTGCCGCTGGCTGAAGCCGATAAAGGCGCGGAGCTGTTGGCGCGGGTGCGCGGTATTCGCAAAACCTTATCCGAGCAATATGGCTTTTTATTGCCCGAGATCCGCGTGCGCGACAATTTGCATCTGCAACCGACCCAATATCGCATCAAGCTTTCGGGTGTGGCGCTGGCCGCCGGCACACTTGATTGTCAGCGCTTGTTGGCGATCAGTACGGGCGATACCTATGGCACGCTTGATGGTGAACTGACGCAAGATCCGGCCTATGGCATGAACGCGGTGTGGATTTCTCCAGATACCAAGGCTAAGGCGCTGAACTTAGGCTATTCGGTAGTGGATTCAGCTACCGTAATTGCCACCCACACCAGCAAGATCCTGCGGGAGCAGCTTGATGGCCTGTTTGGTCATGAAGAGGTGGGTAAACTCGGCCAATACTTGGCCGCGCAGTCGCCGCGCTTGTCAGAGGAGCTAAATTTAGCACTGTCGCAGATGGAGCAATTGCGCGTGTTTCGCCAGCTGCTCAAAGAGCAGATCAGCCTGACCGATATCCGCACGATTGCCACCACGTTGCTCGATTCGAGTGAAGTGACCAAAGATCCCGTGCTGCTTTCATCGGACGTGCGCTGCGCGCTCAAGCGGCAGATTGTCAAGCAAGCCATTGGCTCACGCGATATGTTAGCCACCTTTACCCTCGATGACCGTTTAGAGCAGACCTTGCTGGCAGCGCTCAATGCTGCGCAGCAGCAGGGCGGCAAAGTGCAACTCGATAGCTTCCCGGTGGATCCGCAATTGTTGGCCCAATTGCAGCAAAATATGCCGCTGGTTAAAGAGCAGTTGCAGCAAAAAGGTTATGCGCCGGTGCTCGTCGTGATGCCACAGTTGCGGCCGTTGATGGCCCGCTACGCGCGCTCATTTGCCAAGGGCTTAAAAGTGCTGTCGTATAACGAGATACCGGAAGATTTGCGGGTGGAAGTGATCGGCTCCTTAGGCTGAAAACTGTTTCAGGCAAAGGCGCTAGCAAAAGAGGAAGTTTAATTTCCTCTTTCGTGCTTGAGTTGTGCGCGATTGCGGATATAATGACCGAGTTTTCTGACGTACGTCACATAATCATGTGGCAGCCCACTGGGTCGTCGTTAACTTAGAGACGCAAAGCCTGTGCTGCGGGTCGTCAGATGATAAAGGCAAACTGAACTGAAAAGTCAGGACGCAAAGCCTCCGGTCTAAAAGCAGAAAATGCTGATGATAGCGGGGTTGCCAAGGTGATGGCAGTAAGCGGCAGTGTTTCTAACGCTTCTTCTATCGCGGCGGTTGCCGTGTCCTTACGAGTTGTTGGTTCGGTTGTTGTAATTCTTCGCACAATCATGGAACCATTGACATGCTCGCACAATTTTCCGTTACCGATTGCGCTACCTCTGTTAAATCGACGCCTGTTAAGCAATTATTACTAATCAGCCCTGAAGCTCAGGCCGTCTCTAGTGTGGCGGGCACCTTGTTGGCGCAGGCCTATCAGGTGCACAGCGCGCAGGATCTGGCACAAGCCGCCAGCGTACTGGCGCAGCAAGCGATTGATCTGGTACTGCTCGATATGGATGCCATGCTTGATGTGCAGGCGTTGGCGCAGTTGGCGGCGCTGGATGTAGTTATTTTGGTGCGTGAGCATCAAGCGCTGCAGGCCGCGGAAGCTATGCAAGCCGGTGCGGTGGATTACATCGTCAAGCCCTTTAGCGATCAGCAGTTACTTGATGCGGTCAAAGGCGCGCTGCGCTTACGCCAAGCTATTCCTAATTTAGTGGCCGTTTCCGCCCCAAGTTTGCGCGTGTTACAATTGGCGCGTCGTGCGGCCAAAACCTCGGCAACGATTTTGATCGGTGGTGAATCTGGCACCGGTAAAGAGCGTTTAGCCCGCTATATCCACGAGATGTCCAGTCGCGCCGACAAAGCCTTTGTGGCCATCAACTGCGCGGCTATCCCTGAGTCTATGCTGGAATCGATTTTGTTTGGTCACAGCAAAGGCGCGTTCACTGGCGCGACTTGCGCCCAGCCGGGCAAATTCGAGCTAGCCCAAGGCGGCACACTATTGCTCGATGAGATCTCAGAATTACCGCTGGCGCTGCAAGCTAAATTGCTACGTGTGCTGCAAGAAAAAGAGGTCGAGCGCTTAGGTAGTCATCAAACGATCACGTTAGATGTGCGCATTATCGCCGCGAGCAATAAAGATTTGCGCCGCGCGGTGGCTGCCGGTGAGTTTCGTGAAGATCTGTTTTATCGCTTAGACGTGTTACCAATGAGCTGGCCGGCGCTGCGTGAGCGTGCCGATGACATCTTGCCGATGGCCAACTACTTTATTGAGCGCAACGCCCCAGCGCGCGGTTACAAACTCAGTGACGCCGCCTGCCGCCAATTATTGGCGTATTCGTGGCCAGGCAACGTCCGCGAGCTAGATAATGTGATCCAGCGCTCACTGATTATGGCACGAGGTTTGCATATTCAACCGGCCGATTTGATGTTGGCAAATGCGGAAATTTTGAACAATTTTACTGAGCTTCCGGAACAAATTGTCGCCCCTGAAGGTCTGAGTGAGACGCGAAGAAACGCTGAATTTCAGTTTGTGTTAGATACACTGCGTCGTTTTCAAGGGCATCGCACCCGCACCGCGGATGCATTAGGTATGACCACGCGGGCATTGCGTTATAAAATTGCCGCTATGCGTGAGCAAGGAATTGATGTTGAGACACAGATTAAAAACTGAGGGTTTAGCGAGTGAAGATTGAGATGATGACATCACAGGTCGACATGCTGCAGCAGATGAAAGAGATGCAGCGCGTGGCTAGCCAATTTCCAGTCATCGAATCCAACGATTCTAGTTCGGTGTCTTTTTCAAATGTAATGCGTGAGGCGGTCGGGCGAGTTGATGCCAAGCAGCACGTAGCGGGCAACTTAATGACCGCGGTCGATTCAGGCCAAAGTGATGATTTGGTGGGCGCAATGATTGCGAGCCAAAAAGCGAGTTTAAGCTTCTCAGCCATGATGCAGGTACGCAATAAGTTAATGAGTGGCTTTGACGACATCATGCGTATGCCGCTCTGAGGTAACTAATGACTGAATTGGCAGCTCCTTCGCAAAGCTATATCGGCTCACTGCGCAGCAAAATCCAAGAGAGAATGGGCAATTGGCAAGGTCTCTCTAACGATAACAAGTCCATCTTGACTATCGCACTGTTGGCGACGTTTGTGGCCGGCACCATCGTGGTTATTTTGTGGACCTCGAGCAATAACTTTGTGCCGCTCTACGGCAAGCAAGAGCTCTATGACACCGCCAACATCATGGAGATTTTGGAAAAAGAGCAGGTGCCATTTGAGTTAGAAAAGAGCTCGGGCCAAGTATTAGTTCCTGAAAGCCAACTGGCACAAGTGCGGATGGCGTTAGCCGCCCGTGGTGTGCGTGCCGCTATGCCGTCCGGTTTGGAAGGCTTAACTGCTGTGACGGGGCTAGGTACCAGTGAGTTCATGGAAAACGCGCGTTATCGTCATGCGTTGGAAGGTGAACTGGCGCGTACGATTATCTCGTTAAATTCAGTGCGCAGTGCCCGAGTGCACTTAGCTATTCCAAAGCGCACCTTGTTTGTTGGCCGTGAAGAAGAAAAACCTACCGCTTCGGTCATGCTGGATTTGACCCCCGGTCAGTCGATTGAACCGGCGCAGGTAGAAGCTATTGCCAACTTAGTTGCTGGCAGCATCACGGGCATGAAGCCTGGCGCGGTAAGTATTGTTGATCAAACCGGCGCGCTTTTGAGTGCGGAGTTGGGTGATAAGGCCGGCTTTGGTAAGCAAAGCGTGCAGCAGATGGAGTACACCAAGAAGCTCGAGCAGACCATTCGCCAGCGCGCCAATGACATGCTACTGCCGATGTTGGGTACAGGTAACTTCCGCGTGCAGATCGCCGCTGACGTTAACTTTAACGCCGTTGAAGAGACGCAGCAGCAGCTCAACCCAGAAGGCGTATTGATTAAAGAGTCGAGCAAAAAAGATTCAACCATCGACTCATTGGCACGCGGCATTCCAGGTGCGCTGTCTAATCGCCCACCGGTGACAGCACCGGAAGCGGAAAATGGCCAGCAGCCACCGGCGAGCAACGATTCCAGCTCGCAGCGTAGTGAAGTGAGCCGTCAGTTTGAAAATAGCCGTACCATCGTGCATACCCGTTATCAAACAGGGCGTGTGGATAAGTTGAGCGTGTCGGTACTGTTGAACCAACAAATTGCCCCGCCGGATGGCTGGACACCGGAGCAACTTGAGCAAATTCGCTTGATGGTGCAACGTGCCGTCGGTTTTGATGACCAGCGCGGCGATGCTATTAGCTTGCAAGTGTTTAACTTTACCGGTGAAGCGTCAGTTGAGTTTGCAGAGACCAAATGGTGGGAAGACCCCTTCTGGCAAGCCTCCTTACGTTACTTGGTGGGTGGTTTACTGGGTCTGATGCTGGTGTTCTTCGGTATCCGTCCATTGGTCAAGCACTTGGTTCGTACGCAGCAACCGCTGGGCGCCAGTGGCAACGATGGCAAAGTGAGCTTGAGCGATATTGTCGCGCAGCAGGAAGCGGAAGAAACGCATATTCCTGAAGAGCCTCTGGTTGAGCAGTTTGATGAAACTGGCATGGAAATCCCAGTGGAAACTGATGCTTGGGGCCGCGTGAAGCCGCAAGCAGCGGTGATCAGCGACTTTGGCTTGGATCACCTGCCGGATCCGGGCTCTGAACTCGAAACGCATCTCCAGCATTTACGCTTGCTGGTACATAACGATCCAGCCCGTGTGGCCGATGTCATTAGATTGTGGGTGAGCACCAATGAGCAACGATAATCAGAACGTAGCACTTGATATCGATAACCTAGAAAAAGCGGCGATCTTGATGCTATCGCTTGGCACCAACGCCGCCGCCAAGGTGATGCAGCAGCTGACCCGTGATGAAGTGCAAAGTATTATCGCTAAGATGGCCGTGCTGTCGGGTGTGAGCTCAAAAGAGGCAAAATGGACACTGCAGCAGTTTTTTGACCAGTACCGTGAGCAAAGTGGTATCGGTGGTGCATCGCGTGAATTCTTGGAGCGCACCTTGGATAAAGCGCTGGGTCAGCAGTTCTCGCGTAGCTTGCTCGATGGCATCTATGGCGATGTGATGAGTAAAGAGATCCAGTGCTTACAGTGGGTACCGACGGATGTTTTAGCGCGCTTCTTGCGCACTGAACACCCACAAATGCAGGCCGTGTTGCTGGCGTTTTTGCCACCGAAAACCGCCTCTTCGGTGCTCGAAGAGTTACCCGATTCGATGCACGATGATTTGTTGGTGCGGATCGCGGCGTTAACTACCGTCAGTGAGCATGTGCTGGTGGAACTGCGGGTGACCTTGGAGCGTTGCTTGGCCTATGTGGCGGAAAATACCGGTGCCAAGATCAACGGTGTGCGTCAGGTAGCTGACATCCTCAACCGTTATAAGGGCGACAAGCAGCAGATGATGAGCATGCTGCGCGCGCAAAATGGTGAGGTGGCCAATGAAATCGAACGCAGTATGTTCGACTTTATGACCCTGCGTCGTCAGAGCGACGAGACCTTGCGCCGCTTGGTGCAGGAATTGCCGGGCGAGTTGCTGGCGCTGTCACTGAAAAATACCGAAGCGAACTTCCGCAAAGTTATTTTGGGTTCTATGCCTAAGCGTATGGCACAAGCCATGGAAGACCAGATCCTTAACCAGGGCGTGGTCTCCTTGAGTAAAGTTGAGCAAGCGCGTAGCGACGTCATGGCCTTGGTGCGTGACTTGGTTGAGCGTGGCGAGATTGAATTCCAGCTGTTTGAAGAGCCGACGGTTAGTTAATTAGGAGGCATTAATGAGTCACCATGTGCGCAAATTGATGCCCGGTGCAACCCGCTTATATCGCTTCCCGACCCTAGGTCAGAACGGCGAAGAGGTGCAAAGCCCGCACGAACAGTTTGAATATGGCTATCAGCAAGGGCTAGATCAGGGGCACGAAGAGGGACATCAGGCGGGTTACCAACATGGTGCCGACCGTGGTTTTGCCGAAGGTGAAGCGAAAGGTGTTTCACAGGGCATGACTAAAGGCTATGCCGATGGCTTGGTGCAAGGACGCGCTGCCTTTGAGCAAGCGCTGATCCCGTTTGCGTCTTTGCAGCGCCAGTGGGAATCCTTGAGCCGTGAGCGCATGGCCCAGCAAAAAGAGCTGATTTCTCAACTGGTGGCACAGGTGGCCAAGCGCGTGATCCAAGCCGAATACACGCTCAACCCACAGCAGGTCTTGACCCAAGTGGAAAAAGCGATGGGAAGCTTGTCGCAGGCACCAGAGAATTTAGTGATTTATCTAAACCAAGCTGATAAACAGCGCTTGGCCGAGCAAGGCGTGAACGAATGCCAAGGCTGGCCGTTGCAAGTTGATGCGGCGTTGGGTGTGGGTGATGCGCGACTTGAAACCGAAGCGATGGTGATTGATGTGAATCCCAATGCGCGGCTAGAAACGTGCTTAGAGCAAGTGGAAAGCTCGCTGGAGCAGATGCTGGATGAATGAAAAACTGCATCAAGCGCTGGCCTCGGCGCTGGATAATTTAGACGAATTACCCGCGTTTAGACGCTATGGCCGCTTGGTGCGCGTGACCGGCTTAACTTTAGAGGTGGTCGGTTGCCAGTTAGTTATGGGCCAGCGCTGCCTAGTGCGCACCGCCAATGGCGAACCCTTGATCGCTGAAGTAGTCGGTTTTAATCGCGATATTTCCTATCTTATGCCGCTGCAACCGATGAGCGGTCTGTTTGCTGGCGCGCCGGTGGAGCCGGTCGAAGGGGTCGAGACGATTCGGATCGGCCCGCACTTGTTAGGCCGGGTGGTGGATGGCTTGCTGCAACCCTTGGATGGCAAGCCCATCCCCGAGGCGGGCGATGCGGTGGCGCTGTTTAATATGCCGCCTAACCCTCTGCTGCGTACTCCCGTCACCACCCCGCTGGATGTAGGCATTCGTGCCATTAATGGCATGCTCACGGTGGGCAAAGGTCAGCGTTTAGGCCTGTTTGCCGGCTCAGGGGTGGGCAAAAGTATGCTGCTGGGCATGATGACCCGCAATACCACCGCCCAGATCGTGGTGGTGGGATTGATTGGTGAACGTGGCCGCGAAGTGCGTGAATTTATTGAGCACAGCCTCGGTGAAGAGGGCTTGGCCCGCGCCGTGGTGATTGCCGCGCCGGCTGACCAATCGCCACTTATGCGGCTGCGCGCCGCGCAATTGTGCCACCGGATTGCCGAATATTTCCGTGAGCAGGGCCAAGATGTGCTGATGCTGATGGACTCGCTAACTCGCTATGCGCAAGCGCAGCGCGAAATTGCCCTTGCGGTCGGTGAGCCACCGGCCACGCGCGGTTATCCGCCATCAGTGTTTAGTATGCTCACCCAGTTAGTTGAGCGCGCCGGTAACGGCACGCACCCGCACGGCAGTTTAAGTGCTTTTTATACCGTACTAGCGGAAGGCGATGATCAGCAAGACCCCGTGGTCGATGCGGCGCGGGCGATTCTCGACGGGCACATTGTGCTCACCCGGCGCTTGGCAGAAGAGGGCCACTATCCAGCGATTGATATTGGCGCCTCGGTGAGTCGCGTTATGACCCAAGTGGTGCCGCCGGATTGGCATAAGCTGTCAGTGACCTTGCGCCAGTTGTGGGGCCGCTATCAGCAAGTGCGTGAATTGTTGCCGATTGGTGGCTATCAGCCGGGGGCGGATCCGCAGATGGATGAAGCGGTTAAGCGTTACCCGCAGATTGCCAAATTCTTGCAGCAAGGCTTGCATGAACAAATGCCGTTTGATGAAGTGCTGACCCAACTCAAGCAGGTGCTGGGGCAGTAAAAGGAAGCGTAAATGTTAAAGTCCTACCTTGGTTTGCAACAAAATGAGTTGGAAAATTTAGGCAAGGAACGCCAGCGCTTGCGGGAAGCGGCCATCGCCGAAGAGCAGCGTGCGCACAGATTAAAGCAAGTGATTGACACCAACCGCACTGAAATGGGCGAATTTCATCCCTTACTGTGGCGCAATAAGCTGCAAATGGATGGCCAGTTGCAGTACATGCTGCAAGAGCAGATCACGCGTTCAAATGAGTCGCGTATTGCCCTGCAAAGCCATGAAAAAGATCTGCTTAAGCAGTTGGGGCGGGTGAAAGGATTGGAGTTGCTGCTCACACGTCGTGAAGATAACGCGCGTGCGCAGCAGGAAAAGCGAGACCAGCACCAGCTGGATGAATTGGCGAATTTGAAATTCCTATCGGCACAACGGGGCTGATGGCGTGCGTCATCGACACGATCGCGTGCAGGCAGGATCTATTCGTGGAACAAATCGTGTTTGCCGTACGGCGATTGATGGCCAAGTAAGCCTTGGATGGTCTCAATCTGGCTGGCTAATAAGCGGCCATTACTGTCGTTGTGCGCTTGGCAACGCGCAAGGCTTTGCTCAAGTTGTTGCCACTGGCTGGCGACGGGCTCACGAAAGTTTTCTGGCAGGCGCGCAATCAGCTTTTGCATACCTTTTTCGCTGGGCTTTAAGCCTAACGCTTGCAAGTGTTGGCTACGCAGTTGGGCTTGTTGGCCAATTTTCTGCATCAAAGCCATCTGCTCTTTGTTGTGGCTGTTTAAGGCATCCACATCATGGGCGGCGAGCAGGGTACGCTGCTTTACGAGCAATTGCTCGAGCTGCGCATAGTGTTGCATATCTAAGCGGATGCCGAGGATCAACTCCTTGACGCGCGCTTGTGGGGTTAAACTCATCGACGGTGCATATCCAAAATAGCTTGGCTTAAGGCATCCATATCTAAGTTCAAACGCCCTTCGCTGATCGCGGAGCGAATTTCATTGACGCGATCCATATCTACGTCTGAGGTTGACGCCAGCTGGGTGCGGGCTTGCGCAATCGACTGCGCAGTGCTGCTGATGGTTGAGGCTTCCGCCAGCGGAGCAGCGACGGCGACTGGGCTTTCCGCTTTGGCAGTTTCAGTTTTACGCGCTGCTTGTGGCTGGATAAACGGCACTTCCGTGCGAGTAATTTTCATGGTGTCAGCTCCTGTTGGTCTCACAAGCCTAGAGCGACCTGGCGCGCTATAAACTTGAATCAAAAATATGAAATATTAGAAACGAGTTTCCACTTCCCCTTTGCCGCTCACCCAGGCCTGAATTTCCCGTCCGGATTGGTTGTTTTTCACCTTGATCGCCTCGCCAATCGCGCCATTTTCCAGCGCGATGCCTTGCGTCGAGACACTAAATTGGCCGTTGCTGGCGCGGATCACCACGCCTTCGCCGGCGTGCACGGCATAGATGGTCTGCAGGTCACTGTCGCTAAGCAGATGGCCCATGCGCAAATTGCGCGTGGTTTTGGCACCGAGCAGGTTTTCACTGCTGGGAATAAAGCCCCGTTGCACACGGCTAACTTCCATCTCTTTGGCCAATAAATCATCCGGCGTGAGCGGTTCATCTTTGCTGATCGGTTGCGCCGCGGTCCATACGCTTAAGGTCAGTGAAACTTCAACACGGCCGCGCACATCCCATGCCGGTTGATTGCAGCTGATCACATACGGGCGTCGCCCCCACGGCTGGCGATAGAGCGCGCCGGCTTGGAGTTGGAGCTCGCCTTGGCAGAGCGGAAGGTGACTTGCCGCCGGGGAAAGCCAGGTTTCAAAGCGGGTTTGGCCCATCGGCCAGCCCTGTTTGGTTAAGTAAGCTTGCAGGGTTTGCTCGGCATCGGCGCGCAAGCGCGCACTTAATGCTGCGGGATCCACTTTAGCGGCTTCGGGGGCCGTGTTTTCACTGGCGTGCGCCGACAGTGCAAAAAAAAATGCACAAAAAATGAACTGCTTAGTAAAACTTGCGTCAAAGGCACGCATAGGAAAAAAGCGCCTACAGCGTGAGCGAGTTTTCGACAGCATTAGCGGCATGGTTGGCACGAGTCTTGTAAGTAGTGAATGAGTAAGCAAATGAGCCAATGGCTTAAAGTACACAAAAGGATACAGCATGGGTCTCTCAATTGATCAGGCGCTTGGCGTTCATCCCTACGCACTCGATGTTCGCACTGAACGGGCTCGCCTGATTGCCGGCAACCTAGCCAACGTTGATACACCGGGCTACCTAGCGCGGGATGTGGATTACAAGGCGACCTTGGCTCGCGTAGCCGACCAAATGGCCGCGGGCGATTCAGCCGCAGACGTAGCGCGCGGCAGTATGTCATCTGATCTGAGCCATCCGCTCTATCGGGTGCCATTTCAGCCCTCGATGGATGGTAACACAGCTGAGCTGGGGGTTGAGCAGGGGAAATTTGCCAGTAATGCGACGGATTTCCAAACCAGCCTTACTTTTCTTAACATGAAACTCTCAGGTATCGCCAAGGCGATTGAAGGTCGTTAACCATGTCGTTTAACCAAATTTATGATATCGCGGGCAGCTCGATGCGCGCGCAAACCGTGCGACTCGACACGGTGGCGTCTAACCTCGCTAACGTCGATAGTGCCGCTGGCAGTGAAGAGGGCGCATTTCGCGCTATTAAGCCGGTGTTTTCGACCATCTATCAACGCACACAAGATGCGGGCGCACTTGGCGCGGCGCAAGTGCAAATTGCCGGTCTGGTGCAGTCTGATCGACAAGTCGAAAAGCGCTTAGAGCCAAATAACCCGATTGCCGATAACGATGGCTATGTTTACTACTCCAACGTCAATGTGGTGGAAGAGATGGCCGATATGATGAGTGCCTCGCGCAGTTTCGAGACCTCGGTCGAGGTGATTAATCGCCTCAACAGCATGCAGCAAGGTGTGCTGCGTCTGGGTCAACAAGGAGGCTAATCATGGCTTTGCCGCAAGTAAGCACCCTTGATTCCGCCCGCGGCGCGCAGCGCAGCACGCCGTCGGTAGCCAGTAACAGCGCTGGCGCCAGTTCACGCAGCGAACCCGAGCAGCCGACCAACCAAGGTATTGAACTGCGTAACGAATTTTTGCAGTTGATGGTGGCGCAGATCCAAAATCAGGATCCGACCAACCCGCTCGATGGTACTGAATACGTCTCCCAGCTGGCGCAGTTCAGTATGGTAGAAGGGGTGGAGCACCTAAAGATCCTGCAGCAGCAATCTATCGCCATGATGGACACGCAGCAGGTACTGCAAAGTACCAGTCTTATCGACAAAGAAGTCATGGTGCCGAGCAATAGCTTGGAAATCAGCAAAGAAACCGCGATCCGCGGGCAAATTGAACTCGCCGGTACCGCCGATTTAGTTGAACTGAAGGTCTTTGATGAAAGTGGCACTCAAGTTGCAAGTCAAAGCTGGGGCGATAAAAAACCGGGCGTGATTAACTATGAATTGCCGCCTTTGCCGCCCGGAAAGTACACCTTCGAGGTGAGCGCATCACTCGATGAAGTGAGCACGGTGACGAAAAACTACGTTGCCAGCACGGTAGCGCGCGTCTCTTTGCCCGGTACGGGCGAAATCATGTTGAATGTGCAAGGGGTTGGCGAGGTGCCACTCTTTAGCGCGGTCGAATTCGGTTCCGCAGATACGTCAGACGACGCTGCTGATCAAGCAAAACCAGAGGAATAAGTTGTGTCTTTTAATATTGCTTTAAGCGGCTTGCGTGCCGTAACCCAAGAGCTAAACGTCATCAGTAATAACGTGGCCAACGCCAGTACTGCCGGCTTTAAAGCGGGGCGAGCTGAGTTTGCCGCTATTTACAATGGCGGCCAACCGGGCGGTGTCGAAATGACCCGCTCGACGCAAAACTTTGAGCGTAACGGCGATATGATGAGCACCGGTCGTGGCTTAGATTTAGCTATCAGCGGCAACGGTTTTTTCATGCTCAAAGATGGCAGCGGCCAGACTACTTATACCCGCGCCGGTATGTTCCAAAAAGACGCGAGCAACTATGTGGTCGCGGCCGACGGCGCGCGCCTGCAGGGCTATACCGTGAA
>JBOFMA010000213.1:0-31017 GCA_051658125.1 Aeromonas sp. | reverse complement strand
GCTAAATACGCCTGCTCCGACCATGGAACCCATCACTAAGGAGATGAGTGCTCCGAGCCCTAACTTTTTATCCATTACGCAGTTGATCCTGTGCTCAAAAAGGCAGCGTTGGCGCCACCTGGTGACAAGGGCGCACGGGGCGCCGATGAAAAAGGCCGCAACTATATTGCATGACTATGCGGATTTCAATTTTTGTCTGTGGCGCCGCTTGCCTCGCTATGCCAAGTGCCACGCGGCTTGGCAGGGCTATTTACTCGCAAGACGCTTATGTGCTTAAAAATTCAGCGCTTGGTGTTAGCGCGCCTAGTTATCGGCAAGCATTGGCGCGGTGTTCCGGGCCGGCGGACAAGACAACGGTGGGTGAATGCGCGAAACTGCGTGGGCATAAGCCGCTTGGGCAAGACGGGCGGGAGATAAATTAATCAAAGGAGCAAGGATGAAAGCGTTATCGGATTTTTTTGCGCAAGATCTATGCGCGCCGCTAAAAAATAAACAGTGGTCAGGGGGCGCTGAAAATGCGCACGCGGTGTTTTTACGTGTTTGGCAGGCAGAAATTAACGGCGCCTATGCCTTGATTTACCAGCCGGATCCGAGCCAAAAAAGCCCTGGGCAAAGCGAGCGCGCAGCGCATATTGCCGCCATAAAACAGGGCAAGCCGGCTTATGTCGTGATTTTAGAGGGCGAGCAAACCGCCGAGGGTACGTGGCGGCACAGCAGCTATCGGTCACAAATTTATCCCATCAGCGCTTTAATCGGTGGCGATAAACTGCGCCAAGCGGCCGATAGCCTGTTTGCGCAAATTAATTGGCAGCAACCGGTGCTGCCGGCGCTGCTCAATCAGCAAGTGGATATGAAAGCGCTGGAAAGCGCCGCGCTAAAGCATCGCCCAGCGCATGATTTGCTGATGAAGGCCATACACGGCCATGGCTGGCAGCCGACCCGTTTTGATAGCCAGCAAGGCATCATTTATTTAACCAGTCGCGATGGTAAAGCCACCGCGCAGTTAGTGATTGCTACGGCAAAATGGCTGCGCTAAGCGCATAAAGCGCGCTGATTGCTGCGCCGGATGCAGCAGTCTGCGGCCAGCGCAGCCCTGTTTATTCGCCAGCGCCTGCGCTAGCATGGCGCACTTTTGCCTCTCTCTTACTTAAAAAGGACATGTCATGTCGGCAGATCTTCTGTTTCAAGCGCAGTCATTAGGTGCGCGCACGTTGGCCAACCGTATTGTATTACCGCCGATGACCCGTTCCCGGGCTGCGGCCGGCGATGTGGCCACCGCGCTGATGGCCGAGTACTACGCGCAGCGCGCCAGTGCCGGCCTTATCGTCAGCGAAGGCACGCAGATTTGCCCACAAGGTAAGGGCTATGCGTGGACACCGGGCATCTATTCGGCTGAGCAAATTGCTGGCTGGAAGTTGGTCACCGATGCGGTGCACGCCAAAGGCGGTACTATTTTTGCCCAGCTCTGGCATGTGGGGCGCGTGACGCATCCCGATAACATCGGCGGCGAGCAGCCGATTTCAGCCTCAGCGTTAAAGGCCGAAGGCGTGCGCGTGTTTATTGATAACGGCAGCCAAGCGCCTGGGTTTGTCGAGTGCGTGACCCCGCGCGCTATGACCCACGACGATATTCAGACGGTGATCGGCCACTACCGTCAAGCGGCGCGCAATGCCATGCTGGCCGGTTTTGATGGCATCGAATTGCATGGCGCCAATGGCTATCTGATTAACCAGTTCTTGGATTCGCAATCCAACGCGCGCACCGATGAGTACGGTGGCAGCTTAGCCAATCGCCTGCGCTTTTTGCGTGAAGTCACATCGGCGGTGATTGAGGAAATTGGCGCCGATAAAGTGGGCGTGCGTTTGGCGCCGCTAACGACCTTAAACGGTACGGTGGATGCCAACCCAGAAGAGACCTATGTTGCTGCCGCCGCGTGTTTAAATGCGCTCAATGTGGTCTATTTGCACATTGCCGAAGCCGACTGGGATGATGCGCCGCTAATGCCGGTCACGTTCAAGCAAGCGCTGCGCCAAGCGTTTAACAACACCTTGATCTATGCCGGTAAATACGATGCTGAAAAAGCACGCGCGGTGCTAGCGGCGGGTCTGGCCGATATGATTGGTTTTGGTCGCCCCTATGTGGCCAACCCCGATCTGCCGGAGCGGTTAGCCGCGGGGCTGCCGCTGGCGGCGCACGATCCTGACACCTTGTTTGGTGGTGGCGCCAAAGGACTAACCGATTACCCGCTATTTTCGAGCAGCAAGTAAGTAACGAATTATTAAAGTTTCGTTAAAAGTGTGATCGCGCCGACAGAATTGTCGGCGTTTTTGTCTCTGTGCATTGCCAAGCTCGGCGATAGGCTGACAATAGGGCTGGTTGTATTAGTGCGTGCAGGGAGCCCTATGGATTCAGTTATCATCGCGACCGCCTTTGCCGGCGGTATGCTGGTCAGCTTGTTAGGCTTACCGCCGCTGCTGGGATTTTTGTTAGCCGGCTTTGCGCTCAATGGATTGGGCATTAGCTTAGGCCCCACGGTGATTGCCGTGGCCGATTTAGGCGTCACGCTATTGTTGTTTACCATTGGCTTAAAGCTCAATGTAGGCACGCTGCTGCGCCGCGATGTGTGGGGCACCTCCAGCGCCCACTTGCTGCTGTCGACGGCGTTTTTTACCGCAGTGCTGTTTGGCGCCAAAGCGCTTGGCTTTCGCTTGGCCACCAGCTTGGATTTAGCCAGCGCCTTGCCGCTGGCGTTTGCGTTGTCGTTTTCTAGTACCGTATTTGCCGTCAAAGTGCTGGAAGAGCGCAGCGATATGAATGCGCTGTATGCGCGTTTGGCGATCGGCGTGCTGGTAATGCAAGATTTGTTTGCTGTGACCTTTTTGGCTGCCTCCAGCGGCAAATGGCCGAGTATCTGGGCACTGGCCTTGCTGGGCTTGCCGCTGCTGCGGCCTTTGCTGTTTAAGTTATTAGAGCGCTGCGGTCACGGTGAGCTGCAGGTATTGTTTGGGATTTTTCTGGCTCTAGTGCTCGGCCACGCGGGTTTTGAAGCAGTGGGCGTAAAAGGCGACTTGGGCGCACTGGCGGTGGGCATGCTGATGGCCAGTCACCCTAGCGCCGCGGGCATGGCCAAAGCGCTGTTTAGCTTAAAAGATCTGTTTTTGGTCTGTTTTTTCTTAACCATCGGCTTAATTGGCCTGCCAAGCGTGGATACCTTGCTGCTGGCCGGCGTGCTGGTGCTGGCGTTGCCAGTAAAAAGCGCGCTGTATTACTTGGTCTATAGCGGCGCGCATCTGCGCGTGCGCACCGCCCTGCTGTCGACCTTGGCGCTGACCAATTTTTCCGAATTTGGTCTGATTGTCTGCGCCATGCTGGTGAAAGCTAATCTGATTAGCAGTGAATGGCTGGTGGCGATTGCCTTGGCGCTGTCACTCAGTTTCATGCTCTCGGCGCCGTTAAATAGCCAAAGTGAGCGTATTTATCACCGCTTTGGCCAGTGGCTGCGCACCTTGCAGGCGCGTGAGTTGCACCCCGAAGAGCAGCCGATTGATTTGGGCGAGGCCCAGGTCATCATTTTAGGCATGGGGCGTATTGGTCAGGGCGCGTACCGCGAACTGGAAAACAAGTTTGGCCCCGTGATCTTGGGCGTGGAAAACGACAGCGAAAAACTGCCCTATTTACACGGCCGCGGCATGCAGGTGATTGAAGGCGATGCCACAGATACCGATTTTTGGGAAAAAGTGCTGCTGTCGCATCAGGTGAGCTTGGTACTGCTCGCGATGCCGCACCATTCGGGCAACTTGTATGCCATCGATAAGCTGCGCAGCCACGGCTTTACCGGCCAAATCGCGGCGATTGTGCGCTTTGAAGATGATATTGAATCGCTCAAAGAGCAGGGGGTTGATGCGGTGTTTAACGTCTATGACGAAGCCGGTGGCGGTTTTGCCCGCCATGTGATCCGCGGCATTCAAACCTCTGCCGAGGCGCAAGCGGTCAATGGCGATGCGGTAGCGCCCAGCCATGATGAGCCTGTCAGTCGCGCGCGAGTTAGCGCTGAGACCGACGCTTTAAGTGCAGATATGCGCGCGCTGCGGGCCGAAACCAGCACCGCGCCGAGCTTGGCTTAAATGCCTCGCGTGCGCTAAGCCGTTTAACCGCGTTAGGCGCTGTGGCATTAAGTCATCGGCCGCGCTGCTAAGCCGCGCAGTTAAGCCACTTGCGCCGCTTAAGGCGGTACGCTTCAGCGCGCAAAATAGAGGGCGCAACATGCAGGAGCACAAACGTAGTATGAGTATGAATAGGGCCTGGCGCGGCGGCGCGCTTTGCGCGCTGCTGTGGGCTATGAGCGCGCAGGCTGAGATTAAAGTTATCAGCGTGTTTGAACCGGCTGCCGCGGCGCAAACGCTGCGCACGCTTTATCCCGCGTTAGGCGTGAGCTTTTTAAATCAGCAATTGGTATTGAGCGGCAATGCCGCACTGATTGCTGCGGCCAGTGCAACCTTGGCGCAAGTTAACCTGCCACCAACCAGCATTTTGCTCGAGTGGCGCGTCACAGGCGCGTGGCAGCGCGCCAGCCAAGGTGGCGCACTTGCGCTAGGCGATGGCCGTGTGAGCTTGGGCGCGCAGCAAGCCTCGCGGCAGGGCGAAAGCCAATGGCAGCTGCGCGGTTTGTCAGGGCGGCCGCTGCGCATGGCGCTCACCGAGCAGCGCCCGTTTACGCTCTATCAGTGGCAAGGCGGCGCGGTGCGCGGCTTATTACCGCTTACCGATGGCTTGTATGCCACTGCAGTGGTGATTGGTGACGAGGTGCGTATTGATTTAGCCAGTGAGCAGCGCGCCATCACCGCCAACGCGCTGGAGCAAACCCGCCAAGCTAGCGCACTGGCCGGTCGTGTGGGTCAATGGCTGGTGGCCGGTGAGCTGCGCACCAGCCAAACGCACGCGCCGCAAGGCGCGGTGGGTAGTTTGGGCATTGGCGACGTCGCTGCATTTGCGCTCGGCGGCGAGCGCCAACAACAGTCTCAGCAGCAGCGCCTTGAGATCCGCGTGACCCGCTTGTAATAGACTGGATGAAATTAATGCCGATCTGGCCAGCTTTGCTTAGGCGGCCGGCTTGTAGGCGGGGCTAGTGAGCAGTGACTCGCGGCTGTAGTCGCGCAGTTGTTGGCTTTTGCGCACATAATCGAGCGCCCACAGGGTGGCTAATAGGTTTAAGGCGCTCGGCCAGCTAAAGTGCCAGTCACTGGCTTTTAGCTGCCATACCAGCAGGGCGCCATGCGCCAGCGCGCTGCTGGTGAGCAGCCCGCGGCTTTGCTGGCGCAGCCAAGCGCGATAGGGCCAGCGCGCGCGATAATCGCCACCAGCGGCAAACAGTGCGAGTAAAGCGGGCAGTGCCGCGGCTAAATGCCAATAGAGTTGGCTGGGCTTGGGGTAAAACAGGCTCAGCAGCGCCGCGCCTTGCTGGCGCGACACCGCTGCCATTAAAAAAATCCACAGACTTTGTGTAAGCAGCAGGGCGATGGGATAGAACCACCGCGGCGCTTTAAGTTGCCCGCGGGCATCAAAACGCTGTTCGGGGTAAGCGCGGCCTAATTTACGCACGAATTAAAGCCAGCCTTTGCGCTTAAAAAACAGGCCAGTACCCAGCGATGACATCACCATCAGCACCAATGAAAGCGGGTAGCCGTACTCCCACGCCAGCTCCGGCATGCGATTAAAGTTCATGCCATAGATACTCGCGATCAAGGTCGGTGGCAGGAAAATCACCGAGGCGACCGAGAAAATTTTGATCACCTTGTTTTGCTCAAGATTGGTCACCCCCATCGAGGCTTCGAGCTGGAAGTTGATCTTGTCGAACAAAAACTGCGTGTGCGGCAGCAAAGATTCGACGTCATGCAGCATTTCATCAATCCATTTGTTCTGCTCGCCGGTCATGCTTTGCCGTAAGCTGCGCTTTAAAAAACGCATGGCGCGGCGGGTATCGTGCAAAGAAAGACGAATTTGGCCGTTGGCCTCTTCCTGCGCCATTAACTCTTTGAGCATGGGGCTGATCTGGTCGGGTTCAAAGATCTGATCGGCGGTGTTTTCCAGCGTTTTATAGCCATCTTCGATAAGATCGGACAAATACTCGACTTTTAGGTTTTGGATCTCGAGCAAAATATCCAGCGCGTTTTCCACTTCCAGCCGCTCTTGGCGCATGTAGTGGCGCATTAAGCGCACCAGACCGATATCCTCTTCCCGAATACTGATCAGCAAATTGTTACGCAGGGTAAACGAGACGTGCACGCCTTTGGTATCGCGGCCGATGCGCTGCGGGAACAAGGAGTGGATATGCAGGCCATCGGTGTCCCAGTAAAAGCGCGCCGAGGCCTCGATATCATCGAGTTCTTCTTTATCGGGCACCTCTTCTAAAAACAGCCCCGTGAGCCATTCGCGTTCCAAATTATCCGGCTTATAGGCATCAAGCCACACCGTGTGGTCGGGCAAGATGTCATTGGGGCTGAGCGCGACAATGTCGAGCACTTTATTTTTTAAGATATAAGCGGTGATCATTGCGCCCCCTTGCCACTTCGTTAACGCTGCCGGCTCGCCAAGGTGCGGCCCAACGGGCGCGGCAAACTTGGCACAAAAATGGCTTGCACTATACAGGGCGCGCGCAGTGAATCCAAGACTTGGCGTGCGCCCCGCGCGGGCGGCTGTCGGTGTGGGGGCAAGCTTTGCTATAGTGCGCCTTTTCTTGCGCGCCGCGCCGCGCGGCTGCCCCTCAAGGAGTGCGTTGTTATGCGCCAGTCCCTGTTTTTATCGCCCCCGCCATTGGCCACCGATGCCGCTGGCGTAGCGCCCATTGTCGCCACCGTGGCTTTGCCTGGCTCAAAAAGCATCTCTAATCGCGCCTTGCTGCTAGCTGCGCTGGCGGACGGTGATACGCAGCTCACTAACTTGCTAGCCAGTGATGACACGCGGCACATGCTTAACGCGTTGCAGGACTTAGGTGTAAAAGTGGCACTCGATGCCGCGCAAACCAGCGCGCAGGTGGCCGGTGGCCAGTGGGCGGGCGTGGGCACCGCGCCCACCGCGCCTAAAACGCTGTTTTTGGGCAATGCCGGCACCGCTATGCGCCCCTTGTGCGCCGCATTGTGTTTAACCCACGGCGAGTATGTGCTCACGGGCGAACCGCGCATGCGGGAGCGGCCAATTGGCCATTTGGTTGATGCTTTGCGGCAAATGGGCGCGCAGATTGATTATCTGGGCGCGGCGGGCTACCCGCCGCTGGCGATTCACGCCGCGGGGCTACAAGGCGGCGAGATAGTGCTTGATGGCTCAATTTCCAGTCAGTTTTTAACCGCTGTGCTGTTGGCTGCGCCCCTGGCTAAAGGCGATAGCACGCTGCATATTCAAGGCGAGTTGGTCTCAAAGCCATATATCACCTTGACGCTCGCCATGATGGCGCGCTTTGGCGTTCAGGTGACCCATGACAATTTCCAGCGCTTTTATGTGGCCGGTGGCCAGCGCTACCAAAGCCCTGGCCGCTGGCTGGTGGAAGGTGATGCGTCCAGCGCGTCATACTTTTTAGCCGCGGGCGCGTTGGCCGGCAAGGTGACGGTGACGGGGGTCGGTGCCCGCAGCGTGCAGGGCGATGGCCAGTTCGCCGCGGTGCTGGAACAAATGGGCGCGCGCATTACCTGGGGCGAGGATTTTATCTGTGCCGAGCGCCCACGCGCGGGGCAGGCGCTGCGCGGGGTGGATTTGGATTTAAATGCGATCCCCGATGCAGCCATGACCTTGGCCACCTTGGCGCTGTTTGCCGACGGCCCGACCACGCTGCGCAATATCGGCAATTGGCGGGTAAAAGAGACCGATCGCTTAGCGGCGATGGCGTGTGAACTACGCAAAGTGGGCGCAGAGGTGGTGGAAGGGGCTGATTGTATTGCTATCACGCCGCCCATCACGCTCAAACACGCGCAGATTGCGACCTATAACGATCACCGCATGGCCATGTGTTTTGCGTTATTGGCTTTTGCGCCGAGTGGCGTGACCATCGAAGATCCGGCCTGCTGCGCTAAAACTTTCCCGCAATTTTTCGCCATTTGGCAGCAAATACGCCAAGGGGCGGCGCTTGGCTTGTAGTTAGCGCTAAAAAAGTGTAATTTTTTGCGCCTTGCACACATTGGATTGAACTTTTTACAGGAGCGTGTATGCGCATCGTTTTGTTGGGGGCGCCCGGCGCCGGTAAAGGCACTCAGGCACAATTTATCATGCAGCAGCATGGCATTCCGCAAATCTCCACCGGCGATATGCTGCGTGCGGCGATCAAAGCGGGCACCGAGCTTGGCTTAAAAGCCAAAGCGGTGATGGATGCCGGCCAACTGGTGTCTGACGAGATCATTATCGGTTTGGTAAAAGAGCGCATCGCGCAAGACGATTGCGTGAAAGGTTTCCTGTTAGATGGCTTCCCCCGCACGATCCCGCAAGCGCAAGCGATGAAAGACGCCGGCGTCGCGATTGATTTTGTGCTCGAATTTGCCGTGCCAGATGCCGAGATCGTCAAACGCATGAGCGGTCGCCGCGTGCATTTGAGCTCCGGTCGCACCTATCACGTGGTGTTTAACCCGCCAAAAGTAGAAGGCCAAGATGATGAAACCGGCGAAGCGCTGGTGATCCGCGCCGATGACGAAGAAGCGACCGTGGTTAAGCGTCTAGAGGTATACCATGCGCAAACCGCGCCACTGATCGATTTTTACGGCGCGGAAGCGGCCAACGGCGCAACCCGTTACATCAAAATTGACGGCACCCTGCCGGTGGTTGAGGTAAGCGCCCAGCTTGCCGCCGCTCTGGTTTAAGCCCGTTTGGTGATAAAGAGCCCCGTTGGGGCTCTTTTTTTAACTGCCGCTCGGTGGCTAGCCACCGCCATGGCTGATTTGACATCGCAAGGAGAGACTATGCCTGCTACGCCAGCGCGCAGCGCTGCCCCCAAGACTGGGGTGGTGTTGGTTAACTTAGGCACGCCGAGCGCGCCGACCCCCGCGGCGGTAAAAGCATTTTTACGGCCATTTTTGCAAGATAAGCGGGTAGTAGATCTGCCGCGTGCGCTATGGTGGCCTTTGCTCAACGCGGTGATTTTGCCCCGTCGCGCGGGCAAAGTGGCCACACTTTATCAAAAAATTTGGACCGCAGAAGGTTCGCCTCTGTTGGCCATTAGCCGCGCGCAACAAGTTGCGTTGCAGCAGGCATTAACCGCGCGCGGCACGCCGCTGCCGGTAGTGCTGGGCATGAGTTATGGCCAGCCATCGCTGCATTCGGCGTGGCAAGAGCTCAAAGCGCAAGGCGTGCGTGAAATTATTGTGCTGCCGCTGTATCCGCATTATTCATGCTCGACCACCGCAGCGGTGTTTGATGGCTGGAGTCAGATGCTCAGCGCCGAGCGCGCGCTGCCGGCCACGCGCATGGTGATGGATTATCATGCTCATCCTTTGTACATCGAGGCTTTGGCGCAAAGTGTGCGCGCTCACTGGCAGCAACACGGACGCCCTGAGCTGTTACTGCTCTCGTATCACGGTATTCCTTTGCGCTACCAAACCGAAGGCGACCCCTATGGCGCGCAGTGCGCGCGCACCAGTGAATTACTGGCCGCAGCGCTCGGTTTGGCGGCGCACGAGTGGCGCATGAGTTTTCAATCGCGCTTTGGCCGCGAAGTGTGGCTAACGCCGAATACCGATGAGGTGCTTGCGGGGTTGCCGCGTGAGGGCGTGCACAACGTTGCCGTGCTTTGCCCAGGCTTTGCGGCCGATTGCTTAGAGACCCTTGAAGAGATCGCGGTGGAGAACCGCGCGCATTTTTTGCACGCCGGCGGCAAGAGCTATCACTACATCCCCGCGCTAAACAGCACGCCGGCGCATATTGCGCTGCTGGCGGTGCTGGTCACTGCGCAAATAACGGGGTCGGCGCCATCTGCCGACACGGACCTGTGCTAAACGGGTATCACGGCGCATCCCTCGGGGGACTTAACGCCAGCACCTGCGCACTAAAGGCTCTGATCAGCGGATCACTTAAGCTCGGTTTTGGCGCGTGCACCAGACCAATACGCCAGCTAGCGCCCGCGTCGTGCAGCGCCAAGCTGCGCACGCCGGCTTGATTGATCGGCAGGGCGCTTGGCACCAGCGTCCACGCCAGCCCCGCCGCCGCCAGCGCAATGCCGGCGGCAAAATCATTCACCGCGCCAGTATAGATAAAGCCTTGCGCCTGCTCGGCTAAGGCGCGGCGCTCGCAGGCGGCGAGAAAACTGAGCAATTGATCGTAAAATGACGGCGCTTGCTCACGCTTAAGCACCGCTAGCGGCAAGGGCGCCAGCGCGCTGATCGTTTCGATATCACCTAGCGCCGCCGGATACACAGCGACAAAGTGACCTTGGCTGACCGGTATGGCATGCCAGCCATTGGGCGCGGGTAGGCGGCAAAAGCCCAAATCCAGTCGCCCCTCTTCAAGGGCCAAGAGCTGGTGGTGAGTGGATAAATCACTTAACTCCACTCGCACCTGCGGATAGGTTTGCCGAAACGCACTCAGCGCCCGCGGCACGAGATCGTGGGTCGCGACGCCAAAACCGATACGCAGCACGCCCTCTTGCCCCGACAGCACGGCGCTGGCTAAGCGCTTTAGGCTCTGCCCCTGCTCGACCAACGCGAGGCTGGGGCCATACAAGGCGCGGCCAAACGGGGTTAATTCGGTCTGCCGGCGCGTGCGCACAAACAATTCAGCGCCAAGGCTTAGCTCTAAGCGTTTGATCTGCTTACTTAATGCCGATTGGGTGACATGTAGGCGTGCAGCGGCGTGGCCAAAATGGCGCACTTCGGCCAAGGTGACAAAGGCGGTCAGATCTTTTAGCTCCATCGGGCGGCTCTGTTTTTATTGATGCGAAGGGATGGCGCAGGCGGAGTGTGCCGTTTAGTTTAATTCCAAAATGGAATCCATCATGCCGTTAAATGTCATTTGACGCTATAGACATTCTGCTAGAAGCTAGCGCGCAGCGATTGAGCCACATTGACCTAAAAGGGAGTGCGTTATGCACCATGCCAAGTTAGCGCCGTTTCCGGCAGATTTTTTGTGGGGCGCCGCCTCGGCGGCGTATCAAGTCGAGGGCGGCTGGCAGCAAGAGGGCAAAGGGCTGTCGGTGTGGGATCTGTTTACCAAAGAGCCTGGGCGCACGTTTCAAGGCAGCAACGGTGATGTGGCGGTCGATCACTACCACCGCATGGCAGAAGATGTGGCGTTAATGGCTGAAATGGGCTTAAAAGCCTATCGTTTTTCGGTCAGCTGGCCGCGCATTTATCCGCAAGGCCGCGGCGAGGTAAATGAAGCGGGCTTAGCGTTTTATGAGCGCTTAATTGATCTATTGCTGGCGCATAAGATTGAACCGGTGCTTACGCTTTACCACTGGGATTTGCCGCAAGCGCTGCAAGATGAATACGGTGGCTGGGAAGATCGGCGCATCATTGCCGATTTTGAGCGCTACTGCGTCACTTTGTATCAACGCTTTGGCCAAAAAGTGAAATATTGGGTGTCGCTCAATGAGCAGAACTTTAACTTAACCAACGCCTATCAACTCGGCACCCATCCACCGGCGGTGCAAGACCGCAAGCGTTTTTTTGCCGCCAACCACGTGGCGTTTTTAGCCAACGCGCAGGCGATCAAAGCCTTTCGCCAGCATGTGCCCACTGGTCTGATTGGACCGAGTTTTGCCTATTCACCGGCCTATCCGGCCTCCAGCGCGCCGAGCGACATGCTGGCGTTTGAAAACGCCGAAGAGTTTACCAATCTGTGGTGGCTGGACGCTTACTGCTTTGGCCGTTATCCGCAAGCGGCGCTGCGCTATTTGCAAACCAGCGGTGAAGCGCCCGAGATCTTAGCCGGTGATATGCAACTACTGCGTGAAGGCGTGCCCGATTACATCGGCGTGAATTATTACTACAGCCTGACCTTTACCGATAACCCGCTAGGTGGCCAAACCATGCAGCGCATCAATACCACGGGGCAGAAGGGCACCACGCCTTCAAGCGGTATTCCCGGTTTGTATAAAACCGCGCCTAACCCGAATTTAGAAACCAGCAACTGGGATTGGGCGATTGATCCCACCGGCATGCGCATTGCGCTGCGTCGTTTAAGCAGTCGCTATGGCTTGCCGCTGATGATCACTGAAAATGGCTTAGGTGAGTTTGACCAGTTAACCGCCGACGGTCAGGTGCATGATGACTATCGGATTGATTACTTACGCTGCCATCTGCAAGCGTGCCAAGCGGCGTTAAGTGATGGGGTGGAGTTGCTCGGTTACTGCGCTTGGTCATTTACCGATATTTTGAGTTGGCTTAATGGCTATCAAAAGCGCTATGGCTTTGTGTATGTCGATCGCGACGAGCAAAACGCCGGCAGCTTGCAGCGGATTAAAAAAGACAGCTTTTATTGGTACCAAGGCGTGATGGCGCAAAACGGCGCCACACTGTAACCCGTTTGCGTTTGCGTCTGTGGCTCCCGGGCTTAGTGGTGCTTAAATAAAAAGCCGCGCGAGCTTGATAGGCTCGCGCGGCTTTTTTGTGTGTGATGCGCGGCTGTTACAGCTCAGCGGCGGTTTTACCCAGTAAACGGCGCGGGGTTAAGGTCACTTCCTGTTGGCCGTTACTTAGCCACAGCTCGCCTTCACTGATATTGGCGGTGAGCTGCATGCTGCGCTCAACAAAACTGGTCAGCGCTTGGCTTTGCGCCTCCTCTAACTCAAAAATAGTCAGATTGCTGTGCTGGCTCAATTTGCCTTGATTGTTTTTCCACCAAATCTCGGTGCCACGGCCGCCGTACAGATACAAGACCACCTCTTTAGCGCGGTGACAGGCTTTTTTCAGGCGCTTTTCATCCGGCTGGCCGAGCTCGATCATCAGCTCGATTTCATCGCTGTAATTTTTGCGCCATAACTCAGGCTCATCGTCGGCGCACAAGCCTTTGGTAAATTCCAAGCGCTCGTGGGCGTGATAAGCAAAGGCGGCAATGCGAATAAGCAGGCGCTCGTCGGTTTCTGACGGGTGACGCGCGAGAGTGAGGGAGTAGCTCTGGTAATGGTGCTTGTCCATGTCCGAGAGGGTTAAGTTGAGCTTAAATATGGTGGCCTTGAGCGCCATGGGAAACCTACTGCAAGAAAATTAGGCGCAAAGTGTATACAAGTCGCGGCCAAAGATCGCCTGTTGCGCGCGAGCCGGGTTGATGGCGGTGAGTTGTGCGTTATCAAACGTGAGTGCGGTCTAAGGCATTTGGGCGCTAATGGCGACGCGCGGCTTGCACTTTTGCCTCGCACAGGGTAGGAATAGAGGCTTTGTTAGCCCCTGTTTTAACAAGGAGAGTGCATGTTGGCGAGCTTAACATCCCCCATTTCCGTGCCTGTAATCACCGCACCGATTGACCAGCAGGTTGATAGCGCGGAAAAAAGTGCATTTTACGCGAGTCTCAATGCCCAAGTGCGCGCGCTGGTGGCCGGTGAAACCGATGTGATTGCGAATTTGGCCAATGTTTCGGCGCTGCTGGCGATGAGTTTGCCGGCGCTTAATTGGGTGGGCTTTTACTTAACCCAAGGCGATGAGTTAGTGCTGGGGCCGTTTCAAGGTAAACCGGCCTGCGTACGTATCCCGTGGGGGCGCGGCGTGTGCGGCACCGCGGCGCAAACAGGGTTAAGCCAATTGGTGGCCGATGTGCACCAATTTCCCGGCCATATTGCCTGCGACTGCGCGAGTAATTCTGAGCTCGTGATCCCGCTGCGCGTAGGCGATCGGATCTATGGGGTGCTGGATCTAGACAGTCCGCAGCCGGCGCGGTTTGATAAAATAGACCAAAAAGGACTAGAAGAAACCGTTTTAATTTTACAAAGCCTGCTTTAAGGCTGATTTCAAGGTTCGCAAATAGGCGCAAGGTCTTTATAATGGCGCCTCTGTTGTGCTCGGGGTTGCCCGCGCGTTTTATAGCAAAGCCAAGGTTCTACATGGAAAACACTGAGAAGTTGAAAAACAGTAAAGAAATCATTGCTTATCTGGTCGAGACGTTCCCCGCCTGTTTCATCGCCCAAGGCGAAGCTAAGCCCCTTAAGATCGGCATCTTCCAGGACTTGGCCGCGCGTCTGGCCGATGACGAGCGTGTGTCAAAAACCATGCTGCGTTCAGCCCTGCGTCAATACACCTCGAGCTGGCGTTATCTGCACGGTTTAAAAGCCGGTCAAGCCCGTGTCGATTTAGATGGCAACGCCGGTGAAGTGCTGACCGAAGAGCACATCGAGCACGCTAAGCAGGCACTCAAAGAGAGCAAAGACAAAGTATTTGCTAGCCGCCGCGTGAACACGAAAGAAGAGAAGCCAAAAGCGCCACGTCGCCCAGCGGCGAAGAAGCCACAAGCCGGCAAGCCGGCTAGCGTGCCCAAAGCTGCCGCAGCGGTAGACAACGCGCCGCTGGTCAAGGTGACCGCGGGCGAGTTACAAGTAAACCAAGCGGTGCGTGTGCTGCTCGGCCAGTCGCCGATGGCGGCCACCATTAAAGAACTGACCAAGGATGATGCCCAAGTGCAATTGCAAACCGGCATGGTCATGCGGGTTAAGTACGAACATTTGGTGCGCTAAGGAATCACGATGCTAAAGCATGGCGTAGTACGTTTATCTCTCGTTGCGGCTAGCCTCGCCTTAACCGGCGCGGCTTATGCCATTGAACCTGTGCTCAAAGCCGCAGATCTGCCGGTGCTCGCGCAAGAGGGGCAACACACTATCGCCACTAAGCGCATCAGCGCGCTCTTTACGCGTTCGCACTACAAGCAGATCTTGCTCGATGACAGCTTTTCTTCGGTGGTGTTTGATAAATACCTAGAAAATCTAGATCCGAGTCGGCACCTTTTTACCGCCGCTGACATTGAGCAGATCTCAAAATTTCGCACTCAATTTGATAATGAATTGGCCAGTGGCGACCTGATTGCCGCCTATGCCATTTTCAATTTGAGTCAAAAACGGCGCTATGAGCGCTTTAGTTATGCGTTGCGGTTGCTTGAGCAACCGTTCGATTTTACCGCGCAAGAGGCGTACTTTTTCGATCGCGAAACCGCGCCGTGGGCAAAATCTGACGCCGAAATGAATGAATTGTGGCGCCAACGGGTGAAATTTGATGCCTTGAGTTTAAAGCTCAATGGCAAAACCTGGCCACAGATAAAAGAGTTACTGGGTAAGCGCTATAACAACGTGCTCAAACGCATGGCCCAGACCGAAAGCGAAGATGTTTTTTCGGTGGTGATGAACTCGTTTGCCCGTGCCATTGAGCCGCATACCAGTTATCTCTCACCGCGCAATGCCGAGCGCTTTAATACCGAGATGAATTTATCCCTTGAAGGGATAGGGGCGGTGCTGCAAGGCGAAGATGATTACACCCTCATCCGCTCGCTAGTGCCGGGTGGCCCCGCGGCTAGCTCCAATTTACTCAAAGCGGAAGATAAGATCATTGGTGTTGGCCAAGCCAGCGGCAAAATGGTCGATGTGATCGGCATGCGTTTAGATGATGTGGTGGAACTCATCAAAGGCCCGAAAGGCAGCAAAGTGCGCTTAGAAATTCAGCGTGGTCTGGGCGCGGCGATGAAAACCGAAACCATTGAACTGACCCGCGATAAGGTGCGCTTAGAAGATCGCGCGGCTAAATCAGACGTGCTGAGCATACAGGGCAAAAAGATCGGCGTGATTGAGATCCCGAGCTTTTACGTCAACTTGCACCAAGATGTGCTGCAAGAGCTCAATAAGCTCAACGCGCAGAAAATTGACGGCCTGATCATCGATCTGCGTGGTAACGGCGGCGGCGCACTGACCGAAGCGACGGCCCTGAGCGGCCTGTTTTTTTCCAGTGGCCCCGTGGTGCAAATTCGCGACCACTTAGGCCGCATCAGCGTGAACGGCGATGACGATGGCCAGCGTTTTTATGACGGCCCGCTGTCGGTGCTGGTGGATCGTTACAGCGCCTCGGCGTCAGAAATTTTTGCCGCCGCGATGCAAGATTATGGCCGCGCGCTGGTGATTGGGGAAAACTCGTTTGGGAAAGGCACCGTGCAGCAGCACCGTGGCTTAAGCAAGATGTATGACTTTTACGATAAGCCCTTAGGCCATATCCAATACACCATTGCTAAGTTCTACCGCATCAATGGCGGTAGTACGCAAAATAAAGGCGTGCTGCCGGATATCAGTTTCCCCAGCCCCGTGGATCCCGCTGACACCGGTGAAAGTCGCGAATTTAATGCGCTGCCGTGGGATAAAATCCCTTCGGCGCCTTATTTAAGCGTGGCAGATATCACCAGTCAGGTGCCCGCTTTGACCCGCGCGCACCAAACGCGGATTGCCAAAGAGGCCAGCTTTAGCTACGTGCTGGAAGATATTGCTGAGTTTAAAGCGCAACAGGCGAAAAAATCGGTTTCGCTAAATGAAGCGGAGCGCTTAGCCGAGCAAGCCCGCATGGATGCCGCGCACCTTGCCCGCACCAACGCGCGTTTAGCCAAAGCCGGCAAGGCGCAGGTGAAAAACCTAGATGAGTTGCCCAGCGATTTTAAACTGCCGGATGAGTATTTAACTGAAGCGGCCCACATTACCGCGGACTTTGCCCGCTTTAACGCGCAGTAATGCGCAGGCGCAGCGGCCTTTGGTTAAATAGCGCCAGATAGACGAGGCGACCTCTGTTGTTTGTAGCAGATGTCGCCTCTTTTTTTAGCCCCTGTGGCACGCCTTGCATGGTGCCATGGGCGGCGCTTGTGACAAGGAACCCACTATGACCTCGAACGCGCCCGTGGCGAAATTGCGCCATGACTACCAAGTTCCCCCGTATCTTATCAGCCAAATTGATCTGGATGTGGCCTTAGCTGAGCCGGTGTGCCGCGTGCAGGCCACCAGCGCGTTTGCGCGTAATCCGGCCGCTGCGCCGAGCACGACGTTAACGCTAGATGGCGAAGGCTTTACGCTGGAGCAGTTGCTGCTTGATGGCCAGCCTTGGCCCCATTGGCAGCAAACTGAATCTAGCCTGATCTTAAGCCAGTTGCCCGAGGCCTTTAGCCTCACGGTGGTGAGCTTAATTGATGCGGCCAATAACACCGCCTTAGAAGGCCTGTATCAATCGGGCGCGGCTTATTGCACGCAGTGCGAGGCCGAGGGCTTTCGCCGCATTACGTACACCTTAGATAGACCCGATGTGCTGGCGCGTTACACCACGCGCATTAGCGCCGATCAAGCGCGCTACCCGTATCTGCTGTCGAATGGTAATAAAATTGACCAAGGCGCGCTTGATGGCGGGCGCCACTTTGTTACCTGGCAAGATCCCTTCCCCAAACCCTGTTACCTGTTTGCGTTGGTGGCGGGTAATTTTGACGTGAAGCGCGAGCGTTTTATTACCCAAACTGGCCGTGAGGTGGCACTGGAGATCTTTGTTGATCAAGGCAACTTAGATCGGGCCGATTTTGCGATGGCTAGCCTGATCAACGCCATGCACTGGGATGAACGCCGCTTTAATCTTGCATACGATCTGGATATTTACATGATCGTGGCGGTGGATTTTTTCAACATGGGCGCGATGGAAAACAAAGGCCTAAATATTTTTAATGCCAAGTTTGTGTTGGCTAATGCGCAAACCGCCACCGACAGCGATTACCACGGCATTGAACGGGTGATCGGCCATGAATATTTTCACAACTGGACGGGTAACCGCGTGACTTGCCGTGACTGGTTTCAGTTAAGCCTAAAAGAGGGCTTAACCGTGTTTCGCGATCAAGAGTTCTCCTCAGATCTTGGCTCGCGGGCGGTCAATCGCATCAGCAATGTGCGGTTACTGCGTAGCGCGCAATTTGCCGAAGATGCTGGCCCCATGGCCCACCCTATTCGCCCCGATAAAGTTATCGAGATGAATAATTTTTACACCTTAACTGTGTATGAAAAGGGTGCAGAAGTGATCCGAATGCTGCACACCTTGCTCGGCGAAAAGGCCTTTCAAGCCGGCATGCAGATCTATTTAAGCCAGCACGATGGCAGCGCCGCCACCTGCGAAGATTTTGTGCAGGCGATGGAAGCGGCCTCGGGGCGCGATTTAAGCCAATTTAGATGCTGGTATAGCCAAGCGGGTACGCCGGAATTAACGGTGACCGATCACTATGACGCGGCTAGTCAGACCTATCATTTAACCGTACGCCAGCACACGCCGCCGACCTTAGAGCAAAGCGAAAAAGCGCCGCTGCATCTGCCGCTGGCCATAGCCTTGTATTCACCGCAAGGTGAAGCGTTGCCGCTGATTGCCGATGGTCAAGTGTGCTCGCACATAGTAGAGCTAACCCAAGCTCACGAGACGTTTGTCTTTGAGCAACTCGCCTGCGCCCCAGTGCCGGCCTTGGGGCTGGAATTTTCCGCGCCGGTGAAAATTGTTTATGCCTATAGCACGGCGCAATTGGCCTTATTGCTGCGCTTTGCGCGCAATGAATTTATCCGTTGGGACGCCGCCCAAGGCTTGGCCAATGCGGCGGTGATAGACGCGGTCGCGGCGCTGCAGGCGCAGCAAGCACCCAGCTTTGCTGCCGAGATGCTGGCTGCCTTTGCCGCCGTGCTCGCAGAGCCGACCCTCGATAACGCACTCAAGGCGGAAATTTTAACCTTGCCAAGTGAAGCGAGCTTGCTCGAGTTGTTTGCTTGCGCCGATGTCGAGGCTATTGTCAGCGCGCGCCACGCGTTAAAAGCCGCGCTTGGCGCCGCGTTGGGCGATTTGCCCGCGCAACTGGCCGCATTAAGTGCGCCCCATTACGCCTACAACGCCACTGAGGTAGCTAACCGTGCGCTAAAAGTGGTGCTGCTGGATTATCTGGCGGCCAGTCAGCCGCGGCGCGCCGATAGCGAAGTGCGTGCGCGCTATGCCGCCGCTGATAACATGACTGATACCTTGGCGGCGCTTAGCGTGGCCAATAGCCATCAGTTGCCGGCCCGCGCGGCGCTGCTAAGCGATTTTGCTGCCCAATGGGCGCACGATGGCTTGGTGTTTGATAACTACTTGCGCCTGATTGGCAGTTGCCCGCACGCACACGCGTTAAGCGAAGTCGAAACGGCGATGACGCATCCGACCTTTAGCTTAAAAAACCCCAATCGCTTGCGTGCCTTGATTGGCAGCTTTAGCAACAATTTGCGCGCCTTTCATGCCATTGATGGCAGTGGTTACCGCTTTTTGACCGATAGATTGTGGGAATTAAATGAAATTAATCCCCAAGTCGCGTCACGCTTGATAACGCCACTGATCCAATTTAAGCGCCTGGATCACGTGCGCCAGCAGTTGATCAAAGCGCAGCTCACCCGCTTGCTGGGTAAAGCTGATTTAGCACGTGATTTGTATGAAAAAGTGACCAAGGCGCTGCGCCAATAACGGCTGGCCGTGAGGCCACCGCAGTTTTCTCACAGTTTAATCAAGGTGCCAGAGGTGAATGTGCGCCACTATACCTTTGCGCTGAGCTTGTCGGCGGAAAAAATTTTACTCATGTATCAGGGCCACGCGCGCCGGTTGGTGGTGCGCACGGATCAAGGCGTGAGCTTAGAAATTGGATTAGAAAAGATCCGGCCGTTTGTGACCCGCACCGGTGTGCAGGGCCATTTTCGGCTGTTGTGTGATGCACAAAATCGCTTTGTGTCGTTGGAACGGTTGCGCTAAGCGCAGCTCGACTACGTTGCCAATCTTCCCTTCGGGGCCCAAAGGAGACGGGATGTTTTACCCTATTGCACGCGAATTAATTTTTAAATTAGACCCAGAAAAAGCCCACGATTTGGCCGTCAAATACCTGCCAAAAATTGCGCAAAGCCCATTGAAGTTTTTGCTTAAAGCCCGCCTGCCGGCGCGCCCTGTGACTGTGATGGGCTTGACCTTCCCCAACCCCGTGGGGCTGGCTGCCGGCTTAGATAAAAACGGTGATTGCATTGACGCCTTGGGCCTGATGGGCTTTGGTTTTATTGAAGTGGGCACCGTGACCCCGCGCGCGCAAGCGGGCAATCCCAAACCGCGCCTGTTTCGCGTCATCCCGGCAGAAGGCATCATCAACCGTATGGGCTTTAATAACGACGGCGTGGATGCGTTGGTGGCAAAAGTTAAAGCCGCGCAATACCAAGGCGTGATTGGCATTAACATTGGCAAAAACAAAGATACGCCGATTGAGCAGGGTAAAGAGGATTATTTGGCTTGTATGGAGAAGGTGTATTTGTACGCCGGCTATATCGCGGTGAATATCTCCTCGCCCAACACCCCTGATCTGCGCACCTTGCAATATGGCGCGGCGCTCGATGAGTTGCTGCAAGCACTTAAAGAGAAGCAAACCGAGTTAGCTGCGCGCTATAGCAAATATGTGCCGCTGGCGGTAAAAATTGCCCCCGATTTAAGCGCTGAAGAGTTAAAGGGCGTGGCCGCTGCCTTGGTGCGCCATGGCATTGATGGCGTGATTGCCACCAACACCACCTTAGATCGCAGCACGGTATTTGATATGCCGCATGCGCCAGAAGCCGGCGGCTTAAGCGGGCGCCCGTTGCAGCACCAGAGCACGGAAGTTATCCGCAAACTGGCGCAGGCCTTAGATGGCGCGCTGCCGATCATCGGCGTCGGTGGCATTGATAGCCCGCTGGCGGCGCGGGAAAAAATGGCTGCGGGTGCCAGTTTGGTGCAGATCTACTCGGGCTTTATTTATAAAGGGCCGGGGCTAGTGAAAGATCTCGTGCGCCATATGTAAGCTTTGCGTGTGTATACACGCCTAATAAAAAAGCCTCGCGAACATGCGCGAGGCTTTTTTTTATTGGCCGCTGGCTTGGCCCCATGCGCGTGACATTGTTAAGCCGCGCGCATGGGGCGGCCCACTAGCGCCAAAAGGCGATGATCAGCGAACCGGCAAAGGTGAGCAGCACGTTAGCCAGCGTATAGGTGCCGGCATAGCCCAGTGACGGAATGGAGCTTTTTGCCGCCTCATTAACCGCATCCATCGCTGGCGCGCAGGTGCGTGCGCCGGTTAAGGCGCCAAGTAGCAAGGCGGGGTTGAGTTTTAGCACCCACACACCAAACAGATAGCCAATCACCACCGGCAAGGTGGTGACCACTACGCCGCAAAATAGAACCACAGCACCGACGTTGGTGATGTGATCCACAATGCCGCTACCGGCTTTAAGCCCCGTGCTGACCATAAAGACCGCAAGGCCTAAGTCTTTGACCAAGCGCAAAGCGCCTGGCGGCACATAGCCAACGGTGGGGTGATTGGCACGCAGATACCCCATCATAATCCCCGCCAGCAGTAGGCCTACGGCATTGCCCAAGCCAAACTCGATAGCGCCAAAGATCAGCGACACCGAGCCAATCAGTAGCCCGAGCACAAAGAAGGTGGTAAAGGCAATAAGGTCAGAGGTTTGGCTGTGCACGCTGATAAAGCCAATCAAATCAGCCAGTTGCGTGACGCGCTGCTTTTCTCCGCTGATCTGCAAAATATCGCCCTTTTGCAGCATGATATTGCGATCAAACGGCATTTCCACTTGCGAGCGCACAATGCGGTTTAAAAAGCAGCCCTTTGCCGTAATGTTGAGCTCGGCTAAATGGCGGCCGACGATACCGTCGTTTTTCACCACAATCTCTTCGGTCACAATCTGTAAATCGAGTAAATTGCGATCAAAAACCTCTTTGCCATTGCGATAGCTGACATCGAGTTTCTCATGGCTTTCCGGATAGCCGACCAAGGCGATTTCATCGCCCTCTTGCAGCACGGCATCGCCATCAGGGCGGGCCAAAATGCCGTGGCGGCGCATGCGCTCGACATAGCAACCGGTGTGCGGATAGATGCCGGTTTCACGCAACGTGCGCCCTGCCACCCACGCGGCAAATTCTGGGCCAACGCGATACGCGCGAATAATCGGCAGATAAATTTTGCGCAGCCCCTCATCGGCTAGGCCCCGCTCACGCGCGACTTTTTGCGCTTCGCGATTTAAATCTAACTTGGCAAAGGTTGGCAAAAAGCGCACCACCAGCATCAGGCCGACTAGCCCAACTAAATAGGTTAAGGCGTAGCCAATGCCCATGTTATCAGCCACCGCTTTGACTTCACTGGCGCTGCTTAGGGCCAATTGCCCGTTGCGCAGGGCATCTTGCGCACCAACTAATGCGGGGGTGGAGGTTAAGGATCCAGCCAAAATACCAGCCGCCATACCGGCGTCGAGAGCAAAAAATTTGGCCAGCCCCACGGTTAGCAGTAAAGCGGTCAGCAAAATCACCAAGGTCAGCGCGATGTAGCGCACGCCATCGCGTAGAAACGCGCCGAAAAAATGTGGCCCCGCTTCAATGCCGACGCAGAAGATAAACAGCATAAAGCCGAGGTTTTCGGTGGTCGTGGCAAAATGAAAACCAAATTGGCCAAATAGCAGCGCGGTAAACAGCACGCCCACGGTGTTGCTGATCTGAAAGTTACCCACCTTGACTTTGCCAAGCAGCAAGCCAAAGGCCAAGATAACAAACAGCAGCAGTGAATCACTCTGTTTGAGTAAAGAGACAAAATCAACGGTCATGGCGCAGTGCGGTCAGGTCAATCGGGCGGCCATTGTGCCGCACTTTGCGCTAAGAATGAAGGGCTCGGCGGGCTTAAATCCGCTGCCAGCCCTTATCTGACGCGGTTTGACCAAGTTACCCACAGATTCTGTGGATAAGGTTGTGCATGACGCTTGATTAACCATGCTCAACCTAGGCGCAAAGCGGCCTGCGAAAATTGCAAGCGTTCCAGCTTAAAAATATTAATTGCTTTAAAATCATAGAGTTATGAAAAAGCGTGCCCCGCCACTGCCCGCAGCGTACGCGCCAGTAAATCGCAGATACGGCAAAACGCGTTTTGTGTATTAAAACGTAAAGGGGGAATTAAAATTGTGTATAACTTCACACAAATGCTTGACTTATGCGGGTAAAACGCGACAAGCGTATGCATGCCCACAAGGGCGTGATGCGCGCCGCTGACACTGGCCGTTAGGCGGCAGGTGGACAAAGCAGAAAATAGAGAAGGACGCCTAGCGGCGTGCAAGGGGCGTGATAGTAGCGAAGCCATCGCTAAGGGTCAAGCCTTGAGTTGATTTAGCGTGCGGGTCTGCGGCGCAATGGCACTTGGCTAAGGATGATGGGTGATCGCTTGGCCAGCGTTTTTAGGCCGATCGACGATTAGCCATCGCATAGAGCCCCCTCGGCCGTCACCGTACTGGCCTTTAGCGCCAGTTTGGTGGTTAAATTCGGCCATCGTCTGTCGCCGTGCTGATGAATTTGGCATCTGCGGCACCTTTTGCCCCGTTGCAAGTGAGTTCTTATGTCTAAACCCTTTTCATTAGTGACCCCGTATGCTCCCGCCGGCGATCAACCCGCGGCAATTGCTGCGCTAATTGACGGCATCGACGCGGGGCTGGCACAGCAAACCCTGCTGGGGGTGACCGGCTCGGGGAAAACCTTCACCATGGCCAGCGTCGTGGCCAAGCTTAATCGCCCCACCATGATCTTGGCGCCAAATAAAACCTTGGCCGCGCAGCTGTATGGTGAAATGAAGGCTTTTTTCCCCGACAACGCGGTGGAGTATTTCGTCTCGTATTACGACTACTACCAACCTGAAGCGTATGTGCCGACCACCGACACCTTTATTGAAAAAGATGCCGCCATCAACGATCACATCGAACAGATGCGCCTGTCGGCCACCAAAGCTTTGCTTGAGCGCCGTGACGTGGTGATTGTGGCCTCGGTGTCGGCGATTTATGGTTTGGGTGACCCTGAAGCGTATTTAAAAATGATGCTGCACTTAAAGGTGGGCAACATCATTAACCAGCGGGACATTTTGCGCCGCTTGACCGAGTTGCAATACACGCGCAATGACCTAGCCTTTGCCCGCGGCACGTTTCGTGTGCGTGGTGAAGTGATTGATATCTATCCGGCCGAATCGGACCAACTGGCGCTGCGGGTGGAGCTGTTTGATGAAGAGGTCGAGCGCTTAAGCCTGTTTGACCCCTTAACCGGCGCGGTGGAAAAAAGTGTGGCGCGCTGGACGATTTACCCCAAAACCCACTATGCCACGCCGCGAGAGACGATTTTGGGCGCTATTGAGGCGATAAAAGCTGAACTAGTGACCCGCCGCGCGCAATTTTTTGCCGATAACAAGCTAGTGGAAGAGCAGCGCATCACTCAGCGCACCCAATTTGATGTCGAGATGATGCAAGAGTTGGGTTACTGCTCGGGGATTGAAAACTACAGCCGCTATCTATCTGGGCGTGCGCCCGGCGAGCCACCACCGACCCTATTTGATTATCTGCCCGCGGATGGCCTACTGATCATTGATGAATCCCACGTCACTGTGCCGCAAATTGGCGCCATGTATAAGGGCGATCGCTCGCGCAAAGAAACCTTGGTGGATTACGGTTTTCGCCTGCCCTCAGCGCTGGATAATCGACCACTAAAATTTGCTGAATTTGAAGCACTGATGCCGCAAACCGTGTTTGTTTCTGCCACCCCTGGCCAGTATGAGCTGGAAAAATCCGGTGAGGAGGTGGTGCAACAAGTGGTGCGGCCAACCGGCTTACTGGATCCGACCATTAGCGTACGGCCCGTAGCCACTCAAGTGGATGAACTGTTATCTGAAATTCGCCAGCGCGTGGCGCTCAGCGAGCGGGTGCTGGTCACCACCTTGACCAAACGCATGGCAGAAGATTTGACGGAATACCTGCACGATCACGCCGTCAAAGTGCGCTATTTGCACTCAGACATCGACACCGTGGAGCGGGTGGAGATCATTCGCGATCTGCGCTTGGGCAAATTTGATGTTTTAGTGGGGATTAACTTGCTGCGCGAAGGCTTAGATATGCCCGAAGTGTCGCTGGTGGCGATTTTAGATGCCGATAAAGAGGGTTTTTTGCGCTCGACCCGCTCGCTTATTCAAACCATTGGCCGTGCGGCGCGTAACTTAAACGGCCATGTTATTTTGTATGGCGATCGCATCACGCCCTCGATGCAGGTGGCCATCGATGAAACCGCGCGCCGGCGCGCCTTGCAAGAGGCGCACAACACCCGCCACGGGATTGTGCCAACGGGCTTAAATAAAGCGGTCGGCGATGTGCTCGAATTAGGCGGCGGCGAGCGCGGTAGCAAAAAGAGCAAATCAGGCAAGGTTGGCTCGCTGCGTGAATGGGTAGTCGAGGCCAGTGCGTCGGCGTCCTTGCGCACGCCGGCGCAGATCAGCGCCGCGATCAAGCACTTAGAAGAGGAAATGTTTACTCATGCGCGCAACTTAGAATTTGAGCGCGCCGCCGCCACCCGCGATGAAATCGCCGCCCTGCGCGACGCGTTACTTAGCCGCTAATGCTTAGATTAAGTCAACGGGCCATGGCCCCGTCCGCGTGCGACGGGGCCGCTAAGCCTAGAACGCACTCAAGGCTTGGCTAATGCGTTTATCCGAGATGGGATACGGCGTGCCGAGGGTTTGCGCAAAAAATGACACGCGCAACTCTTCAAGCATCCAGCGAATAGCGCACACCTCATCAGGCAGTGGCTGTGATTTCGGGATCTTGGCTAGCAGCGCCTTGTAGTCACTCTCCACGCTGTGCACTTTGAGCATATAGACGCGATCGCGGTTGGCATCGGTGGCCAGTTTGTCGATGCGCCGCTCAATACCACGTAAATAACGCAACAGATCGGGCAAACGCGCCGTGCCCGCTTCACTGACAAAACCTTTATAGATCAAATGGTTGAGCTGATTTTGCATATCCGACATGGCAAACGCGGTATCTAACTGCAGTTTGCCTTTTAAGCGTTTTTTGATGGCAAACGACAGCGTCAAAATCGCTTCCACCTGTTTGGCCACCTCAACCACTGCCTCGTTGAGTTCGGCGCGCACAAACTCTTTGAGCGCGGCAAAAGCGCTTTCATCCCACACCAAGCCTGCCTGCTGGGCATCGCTGGGGTTTATCTTGCCAAAGCGGCGCATCAACTCATCGCAACCGCAGGCGATGCAGTCATCAATTAAGTCGCTTACTTTGCCAAACGGGTTGAAATAAAGCCCCAACTTGGCTTTGTTCGGCAACTTGTCTTGCAAATATTTGATCGGTGAAGGAATGCCAAGCAGCAGCAAGCGCCGCTGCCCCGCCCACATTACGCTGCGCTGGGTTTGTTCACTATCGACCAGCACAATTGCCACCGAGTCCTGCTCATCTTTTAATGCCGGATAGGCTTTGACCTCAAAACCGGCGCGCTTTTGCCGGTACTCTTGGGCCAAGGTGCCAAAGCTCCACAAGGTTAAGCCGCGCTGCTCTAAATCATCATCGGCGACATTGGCCAGCACCTGTTGTATCTGGCCACTGAGCGCCTCTTTGAGCGCCAGCAGATCTTTGCCTTCAGCCACGGTTTTGCGCCGTTCATCTATCACCCGAAAGCTCAGGCGCAGGTGATCGGGCACACTGGCCCAGCTCCAGGCGTCTTCCGGCACGGTCACCCCACTCATGCGGCGTAAATGCTGGGTCATTACCGCCAATAGCGGGCCCTGTTCGGGGCTGATCGCCGCGAGCAGCGCTTGGGCGTAATTGGGCGCTGGCACAAAGTTTTTGCGCATGGGTTTGGGTAAAGATTTTATCAGCGCGATGATAAGTTCACCGCGCAACCCAGGAATGAGCCACTCAAAGCCGCTCACTTCCACTTGGTTAAGCAGCGCTAGCGGAATGTGCAAGGTGACGCCATCGGCCGCTTCGCCGGGCTCAAATTGATAGCTTAATTTAAGTTTCAGGTTGCCTTGCTGCCAGGTGTTGGGGTAATCGAACTCGCTGATCTGGGCCTTATCACCTTTGATCAGCATCTCTTTTTCAAAATTGAGCAGCTCGGGTGTGGTTTTTTCGGTGGTCTTCCACCATGCCTCAAAATGGCGCGCGCTGATGATCTCGGCCGGCAAGCGATCGTCATAAAAGCGAAACAGATCTTCATCATCCACCACGATGTCGCGGCGGCGCGATTTGTGCTCGAGCTGCTCCACTTCCGCCAGCAGTTGGCGGTTGGCGGCAAAAAAGCGCGCTTTGGTGACAAAATCGCCCTCGACCAGCGCGCGGCGAATAAACAGCTCGCGGCACAGCGCCGGATCGATGTGGCTAAAGTTGATGTTGCGCTCATTGACCAGCGTTAAGCCATACAGCGTCACTTTCTCTTTGGCCATCACCGCGCCTTGGCGCTTGGACCAGTGCGGATCGCTGTGGTGATATTTCACCAAATGCTTGGCTAGGGGCTCGACCCACTCGGGCTCAATGCGCGCATTTAAGCGTGCATACAGGCGCGAAGTTTCCACCAGTTCGGCGGCCATGACCCACTTCGGCGGCTTTTTGAACAAACTGGAGGCGGGAAACAGGTGAAAGCGTGCATTGCGCGCGCCTAAAAATTCATTTTTCTCCAGATCTTTGTTGCCGATATGGCTTAACAGGCCCGTGAGCAGCGCGCTGTGCAGGCTTTGGTTATCTGCCGGCTCGCTGTTAGCCTTAAAGCCGAGCTCTTTAACGCTTTGGCGCAGCTGAAAGTGGATGTCTTGCCACTCGCGCACACGCAAATAGGCCAAAAACTCTTTTTGGCACAGGCGCCGAAACGGGTTGCTGCCGAGTTCTTTTTGCTGCGCTTGCAGGTAGTGCCACAAGTTAAGCAGGCTGACAAAGTCAGATTGATCCTCGTCAAAGCGCTTGTGCGCCTCATCGGCGGCCTGTTTTTTCTCCATAGGCCGCTCGCGCGGATCTTGAATTGACAGCGCGGCGGTGATCACCAGCACTTCACTCAAACAGCCGGTATGTGCGGCGGCAATCACCATACGCGCTAAGCGCGGATCGAGCGGAATGCGCGCCAGTTGCCGGCCGGTGGCGGTGAGTTTGAGCGCATGATCTTGCGCACTGACCGCGCCCAGTTCTTTGAGTAGTAGCACACCATCATTGATGTGGCGGCTTTCCGGCGGCTCCACAAACGGGAAAGCGCTCATCTCGCCGAGGCCCAAGTTCAGCATCTGCACAATCACCGAGGCTAGGTTGGTGCGCAAGATTTCCGGATCGGTAAACGCGGGGCGCTGATTAAAATCCTCTTCGCTGTAGAGACGAATACAGATACCTTCGGCGACACGGCCGCAGCGGCCTTTGCGCTGGTTAGCGCTGGCTTGGGAAATCGGCTCAATGGGTAGGCGCTGCACCTTGGTGCGCCACGAATAGCGGCTGATGCGTGCGGTGCCCGGATCTATCACATAGCGAATACCCGGCACTGTGAGGGAGGTTTCTGCCACGTTGGTGGCCAGCACAATGCGCCGACCGGTGTGCGGGGCAAAAATTTTGTTCTGCTCGCTGTTAGACAGGCGCGCATACAGCGGTAGCACCTCGGTATGGCGCAGGTTTAATTTGCGCAGGCCATCGGCGGCGTCGCGAATTTCCCGCTCGCCGTTCATAAAGATCAAAATATCGCCGTTGCCCTCGTGACTGAGCTCTTCAACGGCAGCAAAAATGCCCTGCAACTCATCGCGCTCGCCGCTCTCTTCAAACAGCGGCCGATAGCGCACATCAACGGGAAAGGTGCGGCCCGAGACTTCAATCACTGGCGCATGATTAAAGTGGCGCGAAAAGCGCTGCGGATCGATGGTCGCTGAGGTGATGATCACTTTCAGATCAGGGCGCTTGGGCAATAGCTGCTTTAAATAGCCCAAGATAAAATCGATGTTTAAGCTGCGCTCGTGCGCTTCATCGATGATCAAGGTGTCGTATTGATTGAGATAGCGATCGTTTTGAATTTCCGCCAGCAAGATGCCATCGGTCATTAATTTAATAAACGTCTGCTCGCCGACCTGATCGGTAAAGCGCACTTTATAGCCGACCGTTTGCCCCAGCTCGCTGGTTAACTCTTCAGCGATGCGGCTCGCCACTGTGCGCGCGGCTAAGCGCCGCGGCTGAGTGTGGCCAATTAGGCCTTTGATGCCGCGGCCGAGCTGCAAGCAAATTTTCGGGATCTGGGTGGTTTTGCCCGAGCCGGTTTCACCGGCAATGATCACCACTTGGTGGCGGCTAATTGCAGCGGCGATGTCGGCCTGCTTTTGGCTCACCGGCAAATTGTCCGGCAGCACTAGGTTGGCCACTGTGAGCTGGTGGGCGTTTTGCCGCGCGCGCAGGGCTTGCTCGGCTTGGGCTATCTGCCCGTCTAATGCGCTTAGCGCTTGGACCAGCACCTCGCCGTGCAGGCGTTTGGCTTGACTGAGGCGGGCGTGAAACTTACGCGCGTCGATGTGTTGGCAGTGAGCCAGACGCTGATGCAGGCTTTCGAGGGTAAGCGGTTGCGTGGGGCAGAGTGGTGAGCTTGGCAAAACGGACGTCCTTTGGCGGGCGACGTCACGCGGCAATGCGGCGTGGCGTGGGGCAAAAAATTGCCCCGATCCTAAAGAGCCAAGCGATTTGGTGCAAGTGTTAGCGCTTTGCTTACTTTTTATTGCGCGATAACCGCTTACGGTAGCTCAAGCCGCCGGGCAAATTGGCGCCCACACTTTTGCCACCAGGGCCAAAGTTGTAGTGAAAAGGACCGAGCTGGATGCTCACTGACCAGCCACTTTTACTTAAATTCAAATAGATCCCCGGCAATAGGCGGATGCGCTTGCGGTAATAAATGCCCATAACTTCTCCTTGTGACTGGCAGTGGTGGCAAACGGTAACGCGGTTAGCCCGCGCTGCGGATAACGGTAGCAAAAACTGGCTGGAAAAACTAATCCTTAGGTTTAGGTTTTGTGGGAAAAATTAATCTACTGTACAAGTATACAGTTGAGGCTGTCCTTAGCCGATTTTGCTGCCGATAGGGCTGTGTTTGCACAAAACGGCAGGCCGGTGCGGGTCAAAGCGATGTTTTTTTCATCACATGCGTGCGTCTGGGTCGCTGTATTGCATTAGCGTAAAGATAAAGTTACACGCAATGCGCCGTGTATCAGCCCATGAGCGGCGGTTGGTGGCGACGTTTCCCGAGAAAATAGACAAGAAAACTTGCGCGCTGGGGCAAAAAGCACTAACGTGGCACAAAATTTTTACACGTGTATTGAACTTTTACCGAATCTATACATTCACCGCTATTTTTAGCCGCCGTAGGAGCCGCACTATGTGCCCATCGCTGCTCAAGGCTTGGCCGCATGTCGCCCACGCCGCTATTTGCCGATATTGCTAGCCTCCGGGCTCATCCCCGGGGGCGCTGCTGTGAAGCGTTAACGGCTGCGCAGAGGTTTAGCGCAGCGACACCGAATTTGGATGAAAAGTAGGTTAGACCCCATGAATAGCAAAACCTTAGGATGTACGTTACTTATTGCCGGCACCACCATCGGTGCCGGTATGCTCGCCCTGCCGATGGCCTCGGCCGCGCTCGGCGGTCCGGCCACTTTGGCCTTGATGGTCGGTTTCTGGGCGCTAATGGCCTATACCGCTTTGCTGCAGGTAGAAGCGAGCCTCGCCACCGGACAATGGCATTTGCACCAACTGGCCGAGCAACTGCTGGGGCGAGCGGGCAAGCAGATCGCCAGTTTTTGTATGTTGCTGCTGCTGTACGCGTTGGCGTCGGCCTATATTAGCGGCGCTAGTAACTTGCTGGTGGCGGTCTTAAGCGACTGGCGCGTTTCGCAATTGCAAGCTGCGCTGGGGTTTACGCTGCTGTTTGGTGGCTTGGTTAGCGTGGGCACTAAAGCGGTGGATCACCTTAATCGCGTGATGTTTAGCATCAAAATGCTAATCATCGTGGTGGTGCTGGCCTTTTTGCTGCCAAAAACCCAAGGCTCGCTGCTGCTGAGTTTGCCGCTGGAGCAAGGGTTGTTGTTGGCGGGTTTGCCGGTGATCTTCACCTCGTTTGGCTTCCACGGTTCGATCCCCAGTGTGATGCTCTATTTGGGCGATTGCCCGAAGCAGCTGAAACAAGTCTTTATCTTTGGTTCGGCATTGCCGCTGGTGCTGTACGTTTTATGGCAATTGGCGAT
>JBOFMA010000212.1:0-3224 GCA_051658125.1 Aeromonas sp. | reverse complement strand
CGCTTCATCTTTGTAAATACCGACCCCTAAATTGATTTTATGGGTACGGGGATCGCGGGCAAACGCCTCGGTTAAGCCCAAAATGGGATCAGCGGGCGCAGCAACTACCTGTTCAAACATGGGAGCCTCGGTTAAGTCGGATAAGAAGTCGATGCCAAGGGCGAAGCACTTATTGTTATATCGCTGACGTCAGTCAGGCGGCGCCTTGGCGGGCTAGTTATATCACTGCCCGCCACGTTAAAAAAAGCTTTTACTACGCCTTGATTAGGGAAAGGGGAGCGCAAGCGCCTAATTTGCTAACACAACGTCCAGAGCCGGTGTTACGCCTCTGGGCTATCGCTGTCATGCTCGTTGTCACTGCCACTCACCACATCGGCAGTGCTGGCCCCATCTTCACCGCCGCCAGGGCTATGCGTCCCCAAGCGGTGCACTCGCTTCGGTGCAATGACTTTAAGGTACTTAAGCCATACCTTGGCTAAGGGGTTGCCACCGGCCATGCCGCTGTGCACTTGTGCCACAAAAGCATTTTCCACCTCATCGCGCGGCGCCAACGCACCACTCGCTAGCGCTTGCATCGCCACGCCATAGGTTTCCAGTTGCGTAGCTTCCGCTACGGTAAATTCGCCGCTGCGGCGCAGGCCACGGGGGAAGTGTTGCATGTCAGTAAAACGTTTGTCAGATGCGAAGCTCATAGACTATCCACAGGCTCATTTTTAGATTAGTTCGCGGCACGCAGGCCTAGGCGCAAAAATATAATCCGCTAAAAATGGAGTTCAAATAGTTTTTGTCTATCCGCTGGATTTTTTCTGTGGCTGCGCGGCTAACGCCAGCCTCACAGCGCTAGGCTGGCAAACTGCGCCTTTAAAAAATCCAACCATACGCGCAGGCGTGCATCGCGCTGAGCATCGGTATAAAACACCGCATTGATCGGCCGCGACACGCCGCTATTGACCTCGGCCAGCACCTCGACCAAGGCGCCGCTCGCGCGATCGCTGGCGGTCATAAAATCCGATAAGCACACAATGCCTTGGCCGGCGAGCGCCAATTGGCGCAAGGTTTCGCCGCTGGTGGCGCGCAGCGTGGGCGTGATGGCGAGCCGCTCGCCGCTAGCGCTCGTCACAGGCCACTGGTTCAAGCTATCAGGGTAAACAAAGCCGAGTAATTCATGTGTGGCCAAATCGCTGGGGCTTTCGGGCTGGCCGCGCGCGGCCAAATAGGCGGGAGCTGCGAGCAAACGCAGCCGTGAACGCCCCAGCGGCAACGCGCGCAGGGACGAGTTATCCAACTCGCCAATGCGAATGGCCATGTCCACCCGGCGCTCAAGCAAGTTGATAAACCCTTCAGAGCTGTGCAGTTGCAATTCAATGGCGGGATATTGGCGGCGAAACTCGCCAATTAACGGCACTAAGCGGTGCAAAATAAACGGGGTGGCGGCATCAATGCGCAGCACGCCGGCCGGCTGCTCGCGGCGATTAAGCAGCTCATCTTCCGCCTCGCTCATATCGGCCAAAATTTTTAACGCGCGCTGATAAAACCACTGCCCCTCTTCGGTCAGGCTCAAGCGCCGCGTGGTGCGATTAAGCAGCACGGTGGCTAATTTTTGCTCCAGCCGTTTTATGCCGCGGCTTAGCGCCGAATTATCTTGGCCTAAGTTTTCTGCCGCTTGGCGAAAGCTGCCCGCCTCCACCACAGCGACAAACAGCGCCAACTCATCAGAATGGATCTGCATCGTCCTGCCTTTATTACCTCACGGGCTGGCCAGTGTGCGCGTATTGCTGCTTTAAACGCAAAAGTATTTTGTTATTGACGGCATTTTTAACAACAAAAGCCGCAGGCAGAATGCGCTCAACCCATACTTCTTGGTTTTTTTGTTCTGTTTTAAGGATTGTTATGCCCCTTGCGTTATTCGCCTTGACCCTGAGTGCCTTTGCTATCGGCACCACCGAATTTGTTATCGTCGGTCTGATCCCGACTATCGCCGAGCAGTTAAACGTGTCGCTGCCCTCGGCCGGTTTATTAGTCAGCCTCTACGCCTTAGGCGTCGCCATTGGCGCGCCGGTGCTCACCGCACTGACCGGCAATATGCCGCGCAAATGGTTGCTGGTAAGCCTGATGGCGCTGTTTACCGTAGGTAATTTGGTAGCGTGGCAAGCGCCCAACTACGAAAGTTTGGTCATTGCGCGCATTCTCACCGGTTTAGCCCACGGCGTGTTTTTCTCGGTCGGTTCAACCATCGCCACAGGGCTTGTGGCCAAAGAGAAAGCCGCTAGCGCTATCGCTACCATGTTTAGTGGCCTAACCGTGGCCTTGGTGACTGGCGTACCGCTCGGCACTTGGATTGGGCAGACGTTTGGCTGGCGCGAAACCTTTTTGGTGGTCAGCGTGCTCGGGGTGATCGCTTTGCTCGGCAGCTTGCTGCTTATCCCAGCCAATTTACCTAAAGGTCAAAGCGCGAGCTTAGGCGAGCAGTTACGCGTATTGACCAAAGGCGCCTTGCTGCGCGTGTATGCCAAAACCGCACTCGGTTATGGCGGCGCCTTTACCGCGTTCACTTTTGTGTCGCCCATTTTGCAAGAAGTCAGCGGCTTTAGCGCGAACGCGGTGAGCCTGATCCTGCTGGTGTACGGGGTATCGGTTGCCATTGGTAACGTCTGGGGCGGTAAATTAGCCGATAAACTTGGCGCGCTGCCGGCATTAAAAATCATGTTTGCTGGTTTAAGCATAGTGCTGCTGGCCTTTACCTTCACCGCGCACAACCCTTACACCGCGCTGGCCACTGTGCTGATTTGGGGCGCCTTTGCCTTTGGTAACGTGCCCGGTTTGCAAGTGCTGGTGGTGCAAGAAGCACAAACTCACACACCTAATGCGGTGGATGTGGCTTCGGGCTTAAATATCGCTGCCTTTAACGTCGGCATCGCCTTGGGCTCGCTGATCGGCGGTCAAGTGGTAACCCACTTAGGTTTGCTGCACACGCCGTGGATTGGCGCCATCATGGTCCTGCTGGCCTTAGCGCTCACTTACCAAAGTGCCGGCCAAGCACGCGCGGCCAGCAACGCAGCGTAATAACGCGCGCCCCGTGGCCGCGCGGCTAACCGCTGACCACGTTAAACGCGTCCACCTTCATCCGAGGTGGGCGCGTTTTACATTGGCCGCATGGGTGCTGCTCGCTATAATGCCCACCATTTTGGGAAGGAGGCACGATGCGGCTCGATAAATTTATTTGT
>JBOFMA010000211.1:0-3334 GCA_051658125.1 Aeromonas sp. | reverse complement strand
GAGGGGCGGCTGCCGTGACGCATTTTATAGCGGCGGTAGAGCGTTCGGGCGAGGGCATTAGGCTGCGCCGCTGCGGTGGATGCGGGATCGCGCGTGGCCGCAGCTAACCTTTGCTCAAACTGGGCAATTAATGCCGGATCGAGATTAATAAAGCAGCCGCCAGCCAGTGTCGGGGTTTGCCAAGGCCGCTCTGGCATCGGTTGGGAGGAGGGGGTCAAGGTTTGACCAATAAATTTCGGCCGATCTAAACATTTAGTGTGGTTGCCGACCAAATCAATCGCTACTAAATGGCTTTTGCCCGGATGCAAACGCAGGCCGCGGCCGAGTTGCTGCAAAAATAAAATGGACGATTGGGTGGCGCGCAGCATCAGCACGGTATCTAAGCTCGGGATATCGGTGCCTTCATTAAACAAGTCTACCGAGAACAAGATCTCAACGTCACCGGCAGCAAATTGTGCCAGTGCGGTTTGTCGACTCAGCGCGCTGGCGCCATGCACCGCGGCAGCAGGCACACCGTGGGCACAAAAGTATTCGGCCATAAAATCGGCATGGCGCTGCGAGATGCAAAACGCCAGCGTGCGACTTTGTTTTAACCGCTGCCAAACGTGCAGTGCGTGCTGCGCACGTTTTTGGCTGGCAAAGGCAAATTCCAGCGCTTTGGGATCAAATTGGCCGTTAGGCCACGGCAATTGCGCGTAATCCACATGTTCATCCAAGATGCCGTGATAGTGCAGCGGCACCAAGGCGTTGAGCTCAATCGCTTCGGCCAAATGGCGCGCAAAGACTAAATTGGCATCGCACAGCGCCAAAATATCCGCGTTATCGCTGCGCTCGGGCGTGGCAGTGAGGCCGAGCAAAAAGCGCGGCTGAAAATGCGCCAGCAAGCGGCGATAAGTGTGGGCGTCGGCGTGATGAAATTCATCCACCACGATGTAATCAAAGTGATCGGGGGCAAAGCGGCGCAAATGGGCGGTTTTGCTTAAGGTTTGCACCGAGGCAAACAGCGCATCGGCGTGCAACTCTTGCGTTTGCCCTTGATAAAAACCGCCGCGGCGCTCGGGGCTGACCCGCGCAAACGTGGCATGGGCTTGCTGCAAGATCTCTTCGCGGTGGGCAACAAACAAAATACGCCGCGCCTGCAGTTGCTGGGCATCAAAGGCGGCGAGATAGGTTTTACCCAGGCCGGTCGCCAGCACCACCAAACCGCGGCTAAAACCGTCACGTCGCGTTTGCGCCAGTGCTAGCAGCGCCTCGTGTTGCACGCTGTTGGGGATCGGGCGCTCGTTCGGTGCTTTATCGCCGGTCACCATTTCAATTAGCGGCTGATTAGCCAACTGCCGATAGCGCGCGCCGTAGGCATCAATCCATTCCGGCGTCAGCGGGCACACGCGCGGATCGCGCGCGAGCTCATCCATGTTACGCTGCAGCGCCTGCAACTGCGTGCGCACCTCACCACCGCGCTCTTTATCCGTGCGCAGCGCCATATTCCACTCTAACGATTCGGTCAGCGCCGCTTGCGAGATATTGCTCGAACCTAAAAACGCTTGCCCCTGCAGCGGTTCACCGTGATGCACAAACAGATAGGCTTTGAGGTGAAAGCCAACATTACCTTGACTTTGGTAGATCAAATGTTGGCAGCGGGCACTGTCGAGCGTTAACAGCGCCCGCAGCGCCACCGGCTCGGTGATCGCCATGTAATCTGAAGTGATCACGCGTAAGTGGGCGCCACGGGCCAGCGCGCTTTTTAGCGCGGGCAGCAGCAAATTTAAGCCGCTGTGACGAATAAACGACACGCACAGCTCAATCTGGCTGCCCGCGCCGCAGCTGTGCAGCGCGGCCGACAAATGATGCAACAGCGGATCGTTAAACTGTGGATCGCTGGCGCTGCCGCCATGGATCAAGGAAATCGGGCTCATGGCTGATACCTCAAAACGGCATTAAGCCACGCTTCGCCCGCGCGGTCGGGGCGCTGATCGACCGTCACCCACACTTCGATGGCCGCTAAGGGCAGCGGCGCCATCAGTGCCGCCAACCCCGCTTCATCCAGTTGCGTAAAACTGCGCCCTCCACGTTGCACTTCGCCTTGGCCATATTTAAACGAACAATACAGCAGGCCATTGGGCACTAATTGCGCGCTTAAATGTGCCAGCGTGCGCGGCAAGTCAGCCGCCGGCACATGCAGCAAACTCGCGCACGCCCACAGCGCATCGGCCGGTGAAGTGGTCTGAAACTCATCAAAGCGGCAGCACTGCACCGCAAGTCCCGTTTGCTCGCGGGCAATCGCCACCAAGGCGGCGCTGGCATCAAATGCCGTCACCGTAAAACCTTGGGCTAAAAAAGCGCGGCTATCGCGCCCCGCGCCGCAACCGGCATCAATAATGTGCGCGCCTTGGACTAAATGCGGCAAAAAACGCGCATACAGCGGCGCCATATCCACGCTTAGGGTGCCTTGGGCAAACTCAGCGGCATGGGTTTGGTAATAAGCAATCGATGGCATGCTTTTGTCTCCGTTAGGCACCAAAGAGCTGCGCTAAAGCGCGCTCAACTAGATTCGGTGCGCGCTGCGTTAAGCGCTCGCTCTGGCATTTGGGGCAAGCCAAAAAAATATCCACCCCCATAAGTAGCGCGTCACTCTTGGGGGTAACGGTTTTTTTCCAGCCACAGGCTAGGCAGCGGTAGTGTCGCGGGGAAGGAGGGATCATCGCTTCATCCTGATTCAGTTACACCAAAAAAGAGGTTGTTGTGTCGTGCGTGCGCCGCGCTTTTTGCCACGGCGGCGACCACAAACCGCATTACTGTGCGGCATGGTACATCAGTTGCCGGCAAATTAAACCTTAGGGAGTGTGCTTTTGTTGGCAAACCGGCCTGTCGGCGGCGGGCGAAAAATTGCTTTGCACGCAAGAGGGATAAGGCGGATGATGCGCGGAGTCACTATTTGGGAGTTCCTACACCCAATTTAACTCAGGAAATTGTTATGTCTTTAACGTTACGTGTTGCTGCCGCCGTGTTGACGAGTTTGCCTTTGGTTGCGCTACACGCCGCGCCCGCGCTGGGCGACTCACCCGTCTGCGCCCCGCAGCAAACCCTCTTTTATTGCGTAACCACGAACCAAAAAGTATTGGCATTGTGCTACGACGGCACGCAAGTGGGTTACCAATTTGGCAAACTCAATAAAGTGCCCGATCTACAGTTTTCTAAGCCCAAAGCCGACGCGGCAACCTATCAGTGGAGCGGCATGGGTTCGGTCATGCGCTACAGCGTGCAGTTGAGCCGTGGCAACACCCATTACACCGTGTTTAGCGAAAGTGTGCGTAGCCCCGACGGTGAGTCGATG
>JBOFMA010000210.1:0-3829 GCA_051658125.1 Aeromonas sp. | reverse complement strand
ACTAAACCAAGGTGATCGAGGTTACGGATGGAGATAGCGGGAGCGGCCATGATGATCTACCAGCAAAAGAGAGTAATAGATCAGAATGGCCGATCGCCGTCAAGCATTGAAAAAGCCAAAATTAGGTGCGGAATGACGGTTAAAGCGCGGCGCATGTCGCACTCACAGCTCGCCCGATGTCTTGCCTGCTGGTCTAACCTCTGTGCATAAAAAAGCTAAAGTATTGATTTTCTAGTAACTCCTGCCATGCTTGGCGCGTTTTTTATGCGCCCTCGGGCTTAAATGGAGTTATTGATGAAAAAGCTACTGTTCACCTTGGCGCTGCTGCCTAGTTTCGCCTTGGCCCACAACTTGAATTTAAATCAGCCGCTACCGGCGGTGAGTATCGCCGAGGCGGGCGAGTTGCAGGTAACGGGCAAAGAGATAAGCTATCAACCGTGGCAAAGCCAAGTGCTGACCGGCAAGGTGTTTTTAATTCAGCATATTGCCGGCCGCACCAGCGCTAAAGCGCTGAACGCGCCCATGATTGAAGCGATTAAAGCGGCTAAATTTGATCAAAGCCGCTACCAGACCGTGACCATTATCAACAGCGATGATGCGATTTGGGGCACCAGCGGCTTGGTAAAAAGCAGCGCGGAAGAGACTAAATTAGCGTTTCCTTGGTCCGCTTTGATCATCGATAGCCAAGGTGTGGCGCAAAAAACCTGGGCGTTGGCCAAAGAGAGTTCCGCCATCGCGCTGCTGGATAAATCCGGTCAGGTGTTGTTTGTCAAAGAGGGTGAGTTAACCCCCGCCGAGATCGTTCGGGTGCTGGCACTGATCCGCGCGCAGCTTTAATTCGCGGCGCAGGATTAATCTGCCGCGCGCCGCTGGTATATAAAAAAAATCCGCAGGCCCTTAAGGCCTGCGGAATTATTTTGCGCGGTGGCGCTTAGCGGTTTTTATTTTTCATAATGCGCGCTTTTTCGCGGCTCCACTCGCGCGCTTTGGTGTCTTCGCGCTTATCGTGCTCTTTTTTGCCCTTCACCAAGCCAATTTCCACCTTGATCCAGCATTGCTTCCAATACAGTGCCAGCGGTACCACAGTGTAGCCTTGGCGGGCAATTAAGCTTTCGAGCTTGTCGAGCTCGCGGCGGCTGAGCAGTAATTTACGCGTGCGGGTGGGATCGCACAGCACATGACTAGACGCCGCTTGCAGGGGCAAAAAGCTCGAACCAAACAAGTACGCTTCGCCATCGCGAAAAATGACATACGCCTCACTGATGTTGGCTTTGCCCGCGCGCAGGGATTTTACTTCCCAGCCTAGCAACGATAAGCCCGCTTCGATTTTTTCTTCAATGAAGTATTCATGGCGTGCGGTGCGGTTGAGCGCGATGGTGTTGGCACCGGCTTTATTTTTGCTGTTTTTCTTGCTCATGCCAGACAAGTCTCTGAATAAATAAAACGGCATTATACGTTTGTGGCCGCGGCTGTAAAATGCACACGCGGCAAATTGTCGTCTCGACGCGAATTTTACGGCGGTGAACTGGGAGCCTTCGGCAAATTGCACGCGCCGGTTGCCCAATACTGCCCAATGTGACGCAAGCTGGTAACATCAGTTGCAAGCGCCATTGGGCGGCCAATCAGTGAAGAGGAGCCAGCATGGGTGTTGTGTGCCGCAAAACGTTAGTGATGTTTAGTGCCGAGCAGATGTATGCCTTGGTCAATGATGTGGCGGCGTATCCGCAATTTTTGCCCGGCTGCGTGGCCAGTGCGGTCACCGAGCAGAGCGCGCAAAGCATGCTGGCGAGCGTTACCGTGGGGCGCTTGGGGCTGGTGCAATGTTTTACCACGCGCAACAGCTTAATTGCGGGGCGAGAAATTCGTATGGCGCTAGTCGAGGGGCCCTTTCGCCAGCTCAGTGGCTGCTGGCGCTTTACCCCGCTCGATAGTGAGGCATGTGAAGTCGCACTGGATTTACAGTTTGAATTTAGCTCGCCGCTGATGGCGCAATGGTTTGGTGCCATCTTTCATGAGGTGGTTGGCGCCATGGTGAGCGCGTTTTCCACACGAGCAAAGGAGGTTTATGGTGGCTGAACTCATCAGCATTGAAGTGGCCTATGCGCGCCCAGAAGCGCAAACCGTGCTGACGCTGCGCGTGGCCCCCGGCACCATGGTGCAAGAGGCTATTCGCCAGTCGGGCATCTTAACCCGTTACCCCGAGATTGATCTTGGTCAGCAGGCGGTGGGGATTTATAGCCGGCTGGTGAAATTAACCGATGCCGTAAATTCGGGCGATCGGGTGGAAATTTATCGCCCGCTGCTGGCCGACCCTAAAGAGATCCGCCGCCAGCGGGCCGAGCAGGCCAAGTTGCGCGCGCAGTCTAGCTAACGCTGGGCTGGTCTGCGGATGTGTCTGACGCTTCTAGCCGCTCTGTGCTCGGTGTTTGCCGCGCCAGTGCCCAAGCTTTGAGCAGATCAACGCCGGTTTGCATCACGCTTTCATCAAAATCAAACGCGCTGTGATGGTGGGGCGCTTTTAAATCGGCACCCAATATAAGGTAGGCCGCTTCGCCGCCTTGCTTTTGCACCCGCTCCATTAAAAAGCTGGCATCTTCACTGGCGCCAAAGCGGCGCGTTTGAATGGTGTGCAGCCCTTGCGCACGGGCGATCTCAGCTACTTCTTGCTGCAACGCGGGACTGTTGTTTAGCGCCACAGCCTCGCCCTGTTTAATAATGCGATAGGTTACGCCGTGGGCGATAGCGGCACCCTCCACGATGCGCTGCACTTGGCTAAACATGTAGTCATTTAGCGCCACATCCGCGCCGCGGGTTTCGCCTTGCAGCAAGGCATCGGCCGGGATCACGTTGCGGCCGCTGCCGGCATGTAACACGCCGACGTTGATCCGCGTCATGCCATCACGGTGGCGTGGGATAGCCAGCATTAAACTGGTGGCCATACACGCCGCTGCCAGCGCGTTATCGCCGGCATTGGGCTCAAGACCGGCGTGGGCCGCCGTGCCGTAAAATTGCACATCAAATTTGGTCGAGCAGAGAAACTCGGTGGGGTTAATCACTAGCTCGCCACTGCCGGCGTGAATACCGATATGTAAAGAGAGCAGCGCATCGACATCATTTAGCCGCCCACCCGCAGCCAGCGCTTTACCGCCGCGACAGCCCTCTTCAGCCGGCTGAAAGAAAAATTTAATCTTGCCGTTTAGCTCGGCTTTCGCCGCCATCAAGGCGCTGGCTAGGCCTAGGCCAATTGCGGTGTGGCCATCGTGGGCGCAGGCGTGCATCCAGCCTTTATTGCACGAAGCAAAGCCGGCTTGGTTAGGGCGGTGGCTGTCATCGCGCGCCTCATCGACTTCTACCGCATCTATATCAAAGCGAAAGGCCAGCGTAGGGCCGGGGCGACCGGTATCGAGCACCGCCATCAGGCCAGTGAGTTGCTGTATTTGATCCAGCCACACGGGATCGGCGCCTTGGGCCAAGGCACGGGCTTTTTGCGCCGCGACATCGGTATCGCGGCCCATGACTAAATTACTGGCGATGATTTTATCGCCGAGCACGATCTCATAGCCTTGCGCGGCCAAGGTGCGGGCAATTAAACAAGTGGTGCGAAATTCATTCCATGCCGCTTCCGGATACAGGTGTAATTCGCGCCGCCAGGCGACGAGCTGCTGCAAACTCATGACGCTCTCCTTAGTTTTTGCCAATTATGCCCTGTTTTTGCGCGGCTTGGCGCCTTTGCGCCGGCGGAATAGACCCACGTTGATAAAAATTTAACGCCGCGTAAGGCGGCGTTAAGGTTATTGGCGCTGGCTGGCCATCTGGTGGCTTAGCTCGC
>JBOFMA010000209.1:0-6666 GCA_051658125.1 Aeromonas sp. | reverse complement strand
GCTTGGGTCAATCAAACTGAGCCCCCCCCCCCCAAAGGGGCTTAGGCCACCTTCTGGCACGCACAAAAAAGGCTCCGTCAGGAGCCTTTTTCTTGTTCAGGTTTTAAGCGCGGTTAAATCGCCCAGCCGCCTAAATAGAATGCCGCCAGTGCCAGCGCAATCACCACGGTGCCCACGTTTAATTTAGCCCACTCGCGCGCCACGATACGCCCAACCACCAGCGCAACAAAGCCAAGCATGATGCCGGTAACGATGTTGCACGTCAGTACGATAAACACCGCACACAGCATGCCAGACAAGGCATCAATGCTGTCACCGAAATCTAATTTGGTCACGTTACCCAGCATCAGCAAACCGACATACATCAGCGCCGGTGCGGTGGCATAAGCCGGCACCAAATAGCTCAGCGGCGACAGGAAAATCATCAGCAGAAACAGCGTGCCAACCACCACGGCGGTCAGGCCGGTTTTGCCGCCCGCCGCTGTGCCGGCCGCCGACTCGATATACACCGCCGCAGGCGCGCCGCCGACTAAGCCCGAGACCATGCTGCTCACCGAATCAGCGGTCAGCGCTTTGCCGCCACTGATAATGTTGCCGCGCTCGTTGATAAGATCAGCTTGGCCCGCTACCGCGCGGATGGTGCCAGTGGCATCAAACACCGCCGTCATCACCAACGCCAGCACCGTCGGCAACACCACCGGATTGAGCGCGCCCATGATATCGAGGCTGCCAAGCAAGGTGCCGTTTTCTGCGCTTAAACTCGGCATAGCGAAAAAGCCCTGCCACGTGACTTTGGGATCAAACGCCAGCCCGAGCAGCGAGATAGCCACAATCACCAGCAAAATGCCGCCCGGTACGCGGCGACGCTCTAAGCCAAAAATCGCCGCCAGACCCAGCACGCTCATCAGCACTGGAAACGCGGTGATATCACCCAGTTGCACCGGCAAACCAGGATGGGGGTTTTTCACCACCAAGCTCACGCTGTTGCTGGCAATCAGCAGCAAAAACAGGCCGATACCAATGCCCGTGCCGTGGGCAATACCGAGCGGCAAGTTATCTAAAATCCACTGGCGTACGCCGGTAACGCTGATCAGGGTAAACAGCACGCCCATCAGAAAAATCGCACCCAAGGTTACCGGAATGCTCATACCTTGGCCCAGCACCAAGCTATAGGCAGTAAAGGCGGTCAGCGAAATGGCGCAGCCAATCGCCATCGGCAGGCGCGCCCACAGCCCCATCAGCAGCGAGCCAAAAGCCGCAATCAAACAGGTGGCCACAAACACCGGGCCCTGCGCAAAACCGGCGGCGCCGAGCATATTCGGCACCACGATAATGCTATAAACCATGGCCAAAAAGGTGGTCAGGCCGGCGAGCAACTCTTGGCGCAGGCTGCTGCCCCGCGCATGGATAGAAAAATAGTCATCTAAGCGGCCGCGCCAAGCGGGGGTGGCCGAAACCAAAGGCTGAGTCATCGCATATATCCTGCAGGTGAGGTGAGAAAACGTTTGCTTTGCTGGTATAAATTGGCGCGCAAAATAGCAAAGTTTGCCCTCGTTTGGTAGGCTGATGTGAATTTTTATGCGGCAAGGTGGCAAAGTACGCATGGGGCTGGAATTAAATTTACTGTGGCTGTTTGTCAGCGCCTTTGCCGCTGCCACCTTGCTACCGGGCGGCTCGGAGGTGGTGCTGGCCGCAATGGTGGCTAAAGGTCAATGGTCTGGCATGCTATTGCTACTTATCGCCACACTGGGTAATACCTGGGGCTCAATGACCAACTGGTGGCTCGGCCAACGCCTACGCCGGGGCAAGGCGCCGCACGATTTTCACAAGCCCAGCCAGCAACGCGCGCTCGCGTGGCTCACGCGCTTTGGCATGCCCGGGCTGCTGCTGGCATGGGTACCGCTGGTCGGCGATGGCTTATGCCTGTTGGCTGGCTGGCTAAATATGCCGTTTTGGCGCTGTGTGGGCCTCATTGCCCTGAGTAAAGGCCTGCGCTACAGCGTGGTATTGCATTTAACCGGTTTAGCTTTGGAGTGGTGGTGATGAAAAAAATACTCAGCCTAGCGCTGCTATTGGGCGCAAGTGTCGTACAGGCGGCGCCAAGCTTAAGCGCCGATTACCCCTTAGTGGCCGGCGAATTGGGCATCGCGCATACGCGCTACCAATTGGCCAATGGCCTGACTGTGATTTTGGCGCCGGATCACTCCGATCCGTTAGTGCATGTCGATATCACCTACCATGTCGGTTCGGCGCGAGAAAGTTTGGGCAAATCCGGTTTTGCGCACTTTTTTGAACACATGATGTTTCAAGGCTCCAAACATGTGGCCGGCACCGAGCATCTGCGCCTGATCAGTGAAGCCGGCGGCACGCTCAATGGTTCGACCAATCGCGACCGCACCAACTATTACCAAACCGTACCGGCCAATCAACTAGAAAAAGTGCTGTGGCTCGAGGCCGATCGTATGGGCTTTTTGCTCGATGCTGTGAGCCAAGCCAAATTTGAAGTGCAGCGCGCCACGGTGAAAAACGAGCGCGCGCAGCGGGTCGACAACCAGCCGTATGGCTTGGTGTATGAAAAGCTCAACGAAGCACTCTATCCGCGCGAGCACCCCTATTCATGGCAGCCGATTGGCTATGTAGAAGATTTAGATCGGGTGGATGTGGGCGATTTAAAGCAATTTTTCTTGCGCTGGTATGGCCCTAATAACGCCACTTTGACCATTGGCGGCGATTTTGACCGCACCGCCACCTTGGCCCTGATTGAAAAATACTTTGGCCCCATCCCACGCGGCCCAGCGGTCGCCGATCCGGCGCCGCAACCGGTGCGTTTAAGCGCCTCGCGCTATGTGACCTTGGAAGATAAGGTGCACCTGCCGCTGCTGTATATCAGCTACCCCACGGTGGCGCTCGGTGCGGCCGATGAAGCGCCGCTAGACCTCTTGGCCGACGTGCTCGGCGGTAGCAAAAGCTCGCGCTTGTATCGTGCATTAGTCGACACCGGGCTGGCACTCGATGTCAGCGCTAGCCACCACTGTGAAGAGCTCGCCTGCAGTTTTGATATTTACGCTTACGCCAATTTGCAAACCCAAGGCGGGTTAAGCGCGCTGCGCCGCGCCTTGATGCAAACCGTGGATGCCTTTGCCACCCAGCCGGTGACGCAGGCGGAGCTTGATAAAGCGGTGAATTCAGCGCGCGCCAGCACCTTGTGGGGCTTGGGCAGTGTGGCCGGAAAGGTGAGCAAATTAGCCGCCGGTCATGTGCTGGCGGGCGATGCCAACTTAGTGTTTAAACAGCTAGACGCCTATGCCCGCGTCACGCCCAGCGCGGTGCTTGACGCCTATCAACAATTTATTGCCCAGCAGCCCAGCGTGAATTTAAGCGTGGTGCCCCACGGCAAAACCGCTTGGCAGGCAGCTGCGCCGAACTTTAACCCCGCGCCACGCCCCGCACCGGCCGCACGTAGCGAACCTTTTATCGCGCCGCAAGCGCCACGCATTGTGGATAATTTTGACCGCGCTCAGGTGCCGCCCAGCCAAGGCGCTATCAAGGCGCCAGTACCGGCCATTTGGCGCGCGAATTTGCCGCTAGCCCAAACGGGCAGTGAACCTATCACCTTGCTAGGCCATGAAAACCACGAAATTGGCGCTGTTTCGCTGCTGATTGCGCTACCGGGCGGCCTGCGCGCCGAACAAGCCGGCGAAGAGGGCTTAGCGGAGTTGACCGCCACTATGCTCGAGCAAGGTACGCGGCAGTTAGATAAAGCCGCGCTGAGCGACAAATTGCGCGAATTTGGCGCCAGCATCCAGTTTAGCGCCGCGCAATACAGCAACCTCATCACGGTAAAGGCGCTAGCCAATAAACTGCCAGAAACCTTGGCCTTAGTTGAACAGATGTGGCGCGAGCCGCGCTTTGCCGCCAGCGATTTTGCCCGAGTGCAAACCCAAACCCAGCAGAGCCTGCAACAGGCGCGCCAGCAACCCGAGTGGCAAGCGCGCCAAGCGTTTGAGCAATTGGTCTATGGCGCCAGCAGCCGTTTGGGCCAGCCTGAGGCCGGCACCCCCGAGCAGGTAGCCAGATTCACCTTGGCCGATGTGCAGCGCTTTTACCAAAAGTTTTATCATCCAAGTGGCGCTAAAGTGGTACTAGTGGGCGATGTGCAGCAAGCCCAAGCGCGCGCGCAACTGGCGTTTTTAACCCGCTGGCAAGGTGAGGTGCCACGCCTTGGCGATCTGCCGGCCGCCGCACCGGCCGCACCGGGGATTTATCTTATCGATAAGCCCAACGCGCCACAGTCGGTGATCCGCTTTGGCCGCCGCGCGCTGCCGTTTGCCGCCACCGGCGATTATTTTCTAAACCAGTTGATGAATTTTAATCTGGGCGGCAATTTTAACAGCCGCTTAAACATGAAACTGCGTGAGGAAAAAGGCTACACCTACGGCATCAGCACGCGCTTTAGCGGCAACCGAGAAGTTGGCGTGTGGCAAGGGCGCGCGGATGTGAACAGCGAGGCCACCGCGGCCGCGCTAGGCGATATCATCCGCGAATTGCGCCGCTATCACGCCAGTGGCCCGACGGCCACTGAGCTGCGTTATTTAAAAAGCGCGGTTTCACAGCAAGATGCGCTAGCCTATGAAACCTTAAGCGATAAGGCCGGCTTGCTACTGCAAATGGTGGTCTATGGCCTTGAGCCGGCCTTTATTGCCGAGCAAAGTCGCCTGATTGACAGCGCGAGCCGCGCCGATCTGGCCGCCCGCGCCAAGCGCTGGCTCGACCCGCGCGCACAGATCTTTGTGGTGGTCGGCGATAAGGCGCGCCTTGAAAAATCGCTGCGCCAGCTCAATTTACCCATTCACGCTTTTGCCTTTGCTGCGCCCAGCGCGCCTTAACTTGCACGGCAGGTTGGCGCTCTCGCCTACCTGCCGCTTTTCTTAGCTAACAATGTGCCCATTTTTATGACAGATACCTCTGCTTGCCAATGCACTACCGCCCCGCTTAACGATCTACTGCGCGCCTTTCGCGCGCCTGAGCGCCTGCCCAGCCTTAAGGGCATACGTCGCGGCTTAGAGCGCGAATGCTTGCGCATTGATCCTGAAGGGCGCTTGGCGCAAGGCGACCATCCGGCCAGTTTGGGCGCGGCGCTGACCCACGCCAACATCACCACCGATTACGCCGAAAGCCTGCTGGAATTTATCACGCCTGCCACCGACGCCATCGACAGCCTGATGGCGCAGCTCGGCGATATTCACCAGCATGTCATCCAGCACCTTGGCCAAGAGCGCCTGTGGCCGCTCTCTATGCCGTGCTTTGTCGGCGGCGAAGAGAGTATTCGCTTGGCTGAATATGGCACGTCGAACATTGGCCGCATGAAGCACCTCTATCGCCAAGGCTTAAAACTGCGCTACGGCAGCCTGATGCAGGTAATTTCCGGCGTGCACTTTAACTTTTCCATGCCCGAGAGTTTTTGGAGCGAATGGCACCAGCTCGAATGCGCCGGCTGCTGCCGCCAGCGCTTTATCTCGGATAAATACATGGGCCTTATCCGCAACGTGTATCGCTTTGGCTGGCTAGTGCCCTATCTGTTTGGCGCGTCACCTGCACTGTGCAGCTCGTTTTTAGCCGGCCGCGATAGCGACTTACCGTTTGCGCCACTTGGCGAGCATGGCCGCTATTTGCCGTATGCCACCGCGCTGCGCTTATCTGATTTGGGCTACACCAACCATGCGCAAGCCGCATTAAGCATCAGCCACGATGATCTGCCCAGCTATGTCGCCAGCTTGCGCCGCGCTATTAACACTGACGCGCCCGACTTTGCCGCCTTGGGCGTGAAAGTTAATGGCGAGTATCGCCAGCTCAATGACAAGGTATTGCAGCTAGAAAACGAGCTGTACGCGCCGATCCGCCCCAAGCGCACCCCGCGCAGCGGCGAAAAGCCGAGCGATGCCCTTGAGCAGCGCGGCATTGAATACATCGAGCTGCGTACCGTGGATGTCAATCCGTTCACGCCGCTCGGCATCGACAGCGATCAGATCCACTTTTTGGATATTTTCTTGGTCTGGTGTCTGCTGCGCCCCTCCCCAGCGCTCGATGAGGCCAGCCGCGCACGCAATCGCCGTAACCAAACCACCGTGGTGCTAGAAGGGCGCAAACCCGGCGTGCAATTAGAAGATGAGCAAGGTCAGGCGATTGGCTTACCAGCCTACGGCTTAGCGCTGTTTGCCGAGATGCAAGAGGTCGCCGAGCTGCTGGATGCCAGCCACGGCCGCGATCTGTACCAGCGCGCCCTGCGTCTGCAGCAAGCCAAGCTTAACGATGTGAATCAAACCTTCTCCGCGCGCCTGCTGCGCGAGCTAAAAGACGCAGCCGCGCGCGGCGAAAACTGGGGCCAGCAGCAAGCCACGCGTTATCGCGACGATTTGCTCAAAGCGCCACTGCGCTATTGGGATGAGGCCTATTTTGCCGGTGAGGCGCGCGATTCTTTGGCCAAGCAGCGCGAGCGTGAAGAGGGCGACAGCCTGAGCTTTGATGAATTTTTAGCCAACTACTTTGGCCAAAACGTTGATCTGAGCCAAGGCCACAGCGCATAAGTCTGCGCCCACGCCAGCCAATACCCACCGCGGCGGCGGCTCGTTTCGCCGCCGCGCTGTGTTACACTGCCGCCATTTTTTC
>JBOFMA010000208.1:0-43041 GCA_051658125.1 Aeromonas sp. | reverse complement strand
ACCGAAGCGGGATGATCTGGTTTGCACTGGTGAGCATGCCCACACGAGGCGAAAAAGCCCTAAGCGCAAACAGACAAAGACATCTGCCTGTGGTGGCCCCGCTATCTTAGGCAATCGCCCTTAGACCGGAAGCTTTGCGCCCCTACTTTTCAGTAGGTTTGCCCTTTACACTAGATAAAGTTTGGAATTCAGATAATACGGCATTGCCAATCTTATGCGGTAAACTATATTTTTTTATGCAGCCCTTGCCAAGCATTTTTTACAAAAGATTTTACAATTTGTGGCAAAAGCACGATTTTTATCATGATTTTAGCTCTGCTACGCCATAAGCTGCCGCAAAAAACACCGCACAGCAGATTTTCTAGCGTTTTTCATCGCGCAGGAACTTATTTCAACCTGCATAAACAACAGAATAATATGCAACTGTGCGCATAAAGACCGCACCGAGTGGTAACGCTACTGGCTTAATTTACACCTTTTAGCTGACAGTCCGCGGCCGCTTCTTTATCATGGGCCACTTTTTATCTGCGCAGCACCTCGCTGCGGCCCAAGCGCGAGGCGCAAATTCCAGCGCCTCACGCTGCTTAAAGGATGACTTATGTCCCCAACGCTGAAATCATTACTTTGCGCGGCGCTTGCCGCCAGTACGCTGACGGGCTGCACGCCCGAGGATGCCGAACCTACCATGATCCGTTTTGCTACCTTTAATGTGTCGTTTGATCGCAGTGAGAAAAACACCGAGCTCAATGGCGGCCTCACCGCGGAACTCGATAAAAGCCGCGCCGCACAAGAAGACATTTTAAAAGATGCCGAGTGGTCTGGCGCCGATAGCAACTTGGTCCAGCGCGCCAAAGCCATCCGCCAAATTCGCAACGTAGCCGAGATCATCCAGCGCACCCGCCCCGATGTGCTGCTACTTAACGAAGTTAATAACCGAGGCAGCGGCGATGCGCAGGATTTGCGTGATCTGCAGCTGTTTAACGACAACTACTTAAAGCATGCGCAGCACGATGATGTTGAGGCAATTGATTACGCGCACCGCCGCAGCTTTGCTACCAATACCGGACTAGGACGCACCGATGGCCGCGATTTAAATAACAATGGCAAAAAAAATGAGCCCGAAGATGCTTGGGGCTACGGCAGCTTTCACGGCCAATACGCCTTTGCCGTGCTCTCGCAGCACCCCTTTGGCAGCGGCATGCGCAGCTTTCAAGACTTCAAATGGCAGGATATGCCCACGCCCTATGGCAAAAATGTCGGCGAATGGGGCCGTGACATCTGGAATGCCTTCCCGCTGTCGTCGAAAAACCATGTCGATTTGCCGATTAATATTCAGCGCAGCGGCCAAGATGAAACCATTCACTTTTTGATCTCACATCCCACGCCGCCGATTGGTGCTAGCTATAACGTGCAGCGAAATGCCGCCGAAGTAGCGTTCTGGCACTTTTATATCAACGATGAGTTGGGTAGCGCTCTTTCCGGCCTAGATAACGAAGACAAATTTGTCATCGCCGGTGACTTAAATGCCGATCCCTATGATGGTGATGGTGATATCGAGGCGATCCAAGCCTTGCTCGATGACGCTCGTATTAACCCAGAGGTTAGCAATGGTGCATTACTACCAACCAGCTCCGGCGGCGACCGTGATACTAGCATCAGCAACCTGCGCCTCGACTATGTGCTGCCATCGGCCAATTTAACCGCCACCGCTTCGGGTGTGTTTTGGCCCAGCGAAAGCGAAGACGGTTATCATCTAGTCAACGATCCCGAGCTAGGTGAGGATAAGGGTGTCAGCTCGGATCACCGCTTGGTGTGGGTGGATGTTCAGATCGGCGGCGAAGAGTAAGTTTGCCGCTTAAATAAAAACGCGAAGGCTAAAACCTTCGCGTTTTTTTACTGTGTCATCGCACGCTTTAGCCCACGTGATAGGCCGCCGGCCAGTTAGCGTTCCACTAGCGATTGAAGCGCAGCGGCCACAGCTTACAGGTATTCCATAAACACCCGCGAGGTGAGTTTGGTGATGAGTTCATAGGGAATGGTGCCAATGTGCGCCGCCACCTGCTCCACCGGCAGGCCTTCGCCCCACAGCACTACTTCATCGCCGGCTTTGTCAGTAGCCTCGGGGCCTAAATCCACCGTGCTCATATCCATCGACACCCGTCCCACCAACGGCACCAAACGGCCATTAACTAACACCGGCGTACCGCTGGGCGCTTGCCGTGGATAACCATCGCCGTAACCAATAGCAATCACACCAAGGCGCGTATCGCGCGGCGAGACCCAACTGCTGCCATAGCCTACCGGTTCACCGGCCTTATGCTGGCGCACGGCAATTAGCTGGGTTTTTAAACTCATCACCGGTTGCAGGCCGTGCGCGGCCGCGGTTTTATCGGCAAACGGCGACACCCCATACAAAATCACCCCTGGGCGCACCCAATCGGCGTGCGCTTGGGGCCAAGCCAACACACCCGCCGAGTTAGCGAGCGCCCGCTCGCCGGCCAAACCCTCTGTCATCTGCTGAAACAGCGCAATTTGCTGCGCGGTTTCTGGCTCAGCGAGCTCATCGGAGCGGCTAAAGTGGGTCATGATGTTAAACGGCTGCACCACGTTGTTGCAGGCGCGCAAGCGCGCAATAAATTCTGGCAACTCTTCGGCGCGCACACCTAAGCGGTGCATGCCCGTATCGAGTTTGAGCCACGCCACCACGGGCGCAGGCAAGACCACCTGTTCCAGCGCTTCAAGTTGCTCCCAGGTGTGCACGGCGGTTTGCAGGTTATTGGCCGCCAGCACTGGCAGATCATCGACATTAAAAAAGCCTTCCAGCAGCACGATGGGCTTGACCACCGCGCACGAGCGCAGCATCAGCGCCTCTTCAATGCGCGCCACCGCATAGGCATCGGCATCGACCAAGGTGCGCGCCACCGGCAGCAAACCGTGGCCATAGGCATTGGCTTTGACCACGGCGATAATTTTGCTGTGCGGGGCAAAGGATTTCACCACCGCCAGATTATGGCGCAGCGCTTGCGTATTGATTTGAGCCGTGGCCGCTTTCATCAGGTCATCCTTAACAGCAGGGGTTAGTAATCTTCATTAAACGCGGGGCCCGCGTAATTATCAAAGCGTGAATATTGGCCTTGGAACGTCAGGCGCACCCGGCCAATCGGGCCGTTACGCTGCTTGCCGATAATGATTTCAGCAATGCCTTTATCCGGCGAGTCATCGTGATACACCTCATCGCGATAAATAAACATGATGAGGTCGGCATCTTGCTCAATCGAGCCCGATTCGCGCAGATCTGAGTTCACTGGCCGCTTATCGGCGCGCTGCTCCAAACTACGGTTAAGCTGCGACAGCGCCACCACGGGGCATTCTAGCTCTTTAGCCAAGGCTTTGAGCGAGCGCGAGATCTCGCCAATTTCCAACGTCCGGTTTTCCGATAAATTCGGCACGCGCATCAATTGCAGGTAATCGACCATGATCATCGACAGACCGCCGTGTTCGCGGGCAATGCGCCGCGCCCGCGAGCGCATATCGGTCGGCGTCAGCCCCGAGGCGTCATCGATGTACATGTTGCCTTTTTCCAATAGCAAGCCCATGGTCGAGGAGAGACGTCCCCAATCTTCATCTTCCAACTGGCCGGTGCGCACCTTGGTTTGGTCAATGCGCCCCACCGAGGCGAGCATACGCATGATGATCTGCTCGGAGGGCATCTCGAGTGAAAAGATCAACACCGGTTTGTCACGACTTAACGCCGCATGTTCACACAAGTTCATGGCAAAGGTGGTTTTACCCATCGATGGCCGCGCCGCGACGATAATCAGATCCGAGCGCTGCAAGCCGGCGGTCATCTTGTCTAGATCGTCATAGCCAGTGGACACGCCCGTCACACCGTCATGCGGGTTTTGGAACAACTCTTCGATTTTATCGACGGTCTTTTCTAACAGATGCTTCAGCGGCTGCGGGCCCTCGTTGGCACTGGTGCGCTGCTCGGCGATTTTAAATACTTTGCTTTCGGCTAAATCGAGCAGATCGCCTGAACTGCGGCCTTGCGGCTCATAGCCCGCTTCCACAATTTCGTTGGCTACGCTGATCATTTCGCGCACCACCGCGCGCTCACGCACAATTTCGGCATAGGCGCCGATGTTGGCCGCGCTCGGCGTGTTTTTCGCCATCTCAACTAAATAGGCAAAGCCGCCCACGTCCTCGAGCTGCTCAGAGAGCTCGAGCTCTTCTTGCAACGTAATAAGGTCAATCGGCTTACCGGCGTTAGATAACCGCGTCATGGCGCTAAAGATCAAGCGGTGCGGGCGACTGTAAAAATCGCGTTCAATCACCCGCTCGGCCACGCGATCCCAGGCTTGGTTATCGAGCAGCAAACCGCCGAGCACCGACTGCTCAGCCTCAAACGAATGTGGGGGGAGTTTGAGTTGTTGTGTCTTCGCGTCTTTTGCCGCGCTCACCTGCTCTGCCATAGTCCTACAACCACCGAGATAAAAGAGGGCGGCAATCTTACAAAACTTTGCCCAAGGCGGCGAGTGCAAGTTAGGGCTAAGCCCGCGATCGGCCCACACCGGCCGCCTTGTTCACCCTCAATTCAGCGACGCCCTGTTATCAAAGCCAGCGTTCGCCTAGCCGGCGCAGCACGCCACGCCATTCAGCGGCTACACTTGCTACCACCTAGGCCGCACCACCCTTCACAAGAGCGACTTCACCATGAAAAAATTCTTAACCATTTGCGCGATGATCTGCGCCATCGGTTTAAGTGCCCCCGACGCCGAGGCGCGCAAATTTGGCGGCAGCCGCAGCATGGGCAAAACCTTTAGAACCGCGCCAAGTCAACCTGCCGCAGCCACTGCCAATAAGCCTATCAACACGCAAAACCCGACCCTTGCCGGTCAAACCAGCAAAAAGTCTGGTTTTATGGGCGGCTTATTAGGCGGCCTGTTAGCCGGTGGTCTGTTTGCTGCATTGCTCGGCGGCGGCGCCTTTAGCGGCCTGCAAGGCTTTGATATGTTCTTGATCGCGCTGCTGGTGATGGGTGGCCTCTATTTTTGGCGCTCACGCCAGCGCAAAGCGCGCCAGCCGGCTAGCACTTCGCCGTTTGGTCAGCAAGCCGCCTACGCAGCCAGTGGGCTCGGTGGCCATCCGCACGGGCAGCACGGGCAACACTTTGAAACCGCCACCAGCGCGCAAGCGACCGGCTTTGCCAACAGTGACGTGCCATTTCGCCTGCCGCCTGGCTTTGAAATGAACAGTTTTTTAAGTGGCGCGTGTGACCACTACCGCACCTTGCAAGGCGCGTGGAACAGTGGCGATTTAGAAAAAATACGCGAATACGTCAGCCCCGAGCTATTTGAGCAACTGCGCACCGAGCGCGCTAGCTACAGCGGCGAGCAGCACACCGAAGTGATGTATGTTGACACCCAACTGGTGCGCGCCGATCACGGCCAAGACTGGGCACAGGTGAGCGTGAAATTTAGCGGCCGCTACATGGACCGCCAAGAAAAAGTCGAAAGTGACATCAACGAGCTGTGGCATTTAGAGCGCGATCTGCGCGCGGCTAATGCGCCTTGGTTTATCGTCGGTATTGAAGAACTCGACTAACCACGCCGATGTAAATCACGTTAAGGCAGCCAAAGGCTGCCTTATTTTTTGCGCGCTGGCATAATGCGCGCTTTCTTGCGGATGTGAAGCGAACATGGCCCACTACGATACTTCCTCGCCCAGCAGCGTTGCCGCGGCGCAAAAAATTGCCCGCGCCACACAAAAGCCGGGGCAAAGCAAAGAGCAGACCCAGCTTATCGCCCAAGGCATTCAAAAGGGCATAGAGCTGTATAAAAAGCAGCAAAATGCCAAGGCGCGCGACAGCGACCGGCAAAAAAAGCGCACCGCGAAAGCCAAAGCGCAAACGCAAGAAGCCACCAGCGCAGCAACCAACCACACCGCCGCCATCGCGCCGGCAGCACCACGCTTACCGTGGATTTTATTGTGCCTGAGCTGGCTTGGCTTTATCGCCGCTTGGTTTGGCCTGAACTGCCCGCGCTAACCGCCCCGTTGGCGCTAACCTATGCCACTTGACTATTTTGGAGCCTCCATGCCCCTTGCCCACCTGGCGTTACTCGCCCCGCTCGCACTGTTTTTATGCACCTTGCTGCTCTATCGCCTATCGCCGCTACGCGCCTTAGCGCACGGCCATGTGCGCTGGTTTGTGTTCCCCGCCTTTACCTTGTTTATTTTGCTGCTGACTATGAGTCGCGGCGTGGATCCGGCGCACTACCAAGCCAGCCAATGGCTGATCCCAGGGCTTGGGTTTGCGTTAAGCCTGTTTCCAGCGCTGCCCAAAGCCTTGGTGCCGCGCTTGGCCCTGCACGAAGGCGCTTTTGCAGCGCTCGGCTTAATGCTCATGAGCCTCGGCATGCTGTTTTAAGCTTAAAAAGTTAGTTGCGCCAAAAACTGGGCCGCATCTGGCGCCAAGGTGACTTGCCGGCCGCTTTCGAGCCACTCAAACACCACCGCGCCGGTGCGGTTATCTAGCGCCACCAAGCCGTCGTTGTGCCGCGTGCTGGCAATAAACAGACTAATCGGGCGTTTGAGTTGCTGCTGCATCAGCACATGGCCAAGCAGGTTTTCTTTTAGCCGCTCGACATCTTGCTCATCGGCCACGAGCAATAATTCCAGCGCCAAGCCGCGAAAATAGGCCACTAGCGGCGGGTGATAAAAACTAGCTAGCAGCGCTGGCACGCTAGGGTGCAGCGTGATCGAGAGCGCCGCTTGCCATGGCGAAAAATCGGCCAAGGCCGCGGGCAGGGGCGCTAGCGCGCACGGGTTTGGCGCGCGCGCCAACAAATGCGCCAACGCGCTGCGTGTTGCGCCCGCCGGTGACACGGCAAAATCGTGATCTGACATCCAACCATCTCTATGCACGGCAAAAGTGAAGTGCGCATTGCACCACCAAGCCCCCAACAATACAACGCCCGGAGCCCACATGACCTCCTCTTCCCTACCGCCGAGCGGCAAAGCCGTTGCCGATTATGCCGGCGCCAGCGCCTTACAAAATTTAAGCCTTGGCCAATCGTCGGCGTATATCAGCCAGTACGCGCCGCATTTGCTGCAAGCCGTGCCGCGCCAGCTCAATCGCGATGACCTGGCTCTCGGTAAAACACTGCCGTTTCGCGGCGCCGATGTATGGACGCTGTATGAGCTGTCGTGGCTCAATGCCAAAGGCAAGCCGATGGTGGCGATGGGGGAAGTGAGCGTGCCGGCCACCAGCCCGCATTTAATTGAGTCCAAATCTTTTAAGCTCTATTTGAACTCGTTTAATCAGACCCAACTGGATTCTATCGAGGCGTTAGCGGCGCACTTGCGCCACGATTTGAGTGCCTGCGCGGGAGAAGCGGTCAGCGTCACGCTGTATGCATTGGCCCAAGCGCCACACCAGTTAAGCCGCTTGCCGGGCACCTGTTTAGATGAGCAAGATATCGCAGTGCAGGATTACCATTTTTCTAGCCACTGGCTGGCCAATGCCACCAGCGGCGGCGCAGAGATCAGCGAAACCGTGCACAGCCATTTGCTCAAATCCAACTGCTTAGTCACCCAGCAGCCCGACTGGGGCTCGGTGGTGATTAGCTACTGCGGCGCAGCGATAGATCACGAGGCGTTACTGCGCTATCTCATCTCGTTTCGCCAGCACAATGAGTTTCACGAGCAATGCGTTGAACGCATTTTTATGGATATCAAACGCTACTGCGCGCCGCGCGAGCTTACGGTGTATGCGCGCTATACCCGTCGCGGCGGCTTAGACATCAACCCGTTTCGCAGCGATGCCAACGCAGCATCTGGCACAGCGCCCGCCGCACTGCGCCTGATCCGTCAATAAACTAGACGCGCCCATAGGGCGCGGCTAACATGCCCGCCTTTGCGGTTACTCGTGAGTTGCTATGCTGCCACTGCTGTTTGTTGCCATCACGCTCTCTTCGGCCCAAGTACCCGACTTGGATCTGGTGCCGGAACACTTGCCGCAAGCGTTACACACTCTGCAAAACCTCGCCCACCGCGATGCGTCGCACTGCATTGAACAAACCAGTCGCTTTTTAGCGCAAACCGAAGGTATTCAGCGCGATACCCTGCACTATTATGCCTTGGCCCCGCGCGAGCCGGTGCTGAGCTTTCGCTCACGCCAACACACCTTGGGCGCCCAACTGCTGCAAGCCGAATGCTGGCTGCAGTTAGGCGATTATCCGCAAGCCAGCCACCGGCTCGCCGAGGCGGTAAGCCTCGCTGCCCGCCGCCGCGAGCCGGTGCTGCTCGCCCAAGCGCTGTTTTTAACTCTGCGCGGCCACGCCTTGCTGCCGAGCGCCCCCGCCGAGCGCCCAGCCATTTTTAGCCGTCTGCAAGACTTGCTCGCCACTGCGCCACTGCGCCACCACCCGTTGCAGGTTTACACACCCCTGCTGCAAAGCCATGACCTGATTGCGCGCCAGCAACTGCTAGCGGCCAGTGAACAGATCGCGCTGGCCGAGCACTGGGCGCACAAAGCCAATCAGCCGCGCTTAAGTGCGTGGGTTAATGCTGCCGAAGGCGATTTGCTGTTGGCTAAGCGCCGGCCTGAACAAGCCGAAGGCGCCTATTTAGCGGCGCGCCAATATGCGCTGCGCAGCCACGATGAAGTATTGCTGGGCTGGCTGGCACGCGGCTTAGAGCGCAGTGCCAGCGCCATGCTGCAACCGGCGCAAGCGCGCCACTATGCCCAGCAGGCGGCCGATTATTTTCACGCCTTGGGCGATAAAGCGCAGCTGGCTGACGCCCTGCTGGCCTTGGGCCAGCACCATTTAGCTTTGCAAGAAGACAATTTAGCGCTGGTGCATTTGCTCAATGCGCTGGATCTGCCTCACCCCAGCCCGCTGCCACTGACCCACGCGGCGATTAACTACGAGCTCGGCCGCACCTATTTGCGCCGCGGCAATATGCCACTGGCGCAGCGCTACCTTGAGCACGCGCGCTTGCTGTATACCGCCTTAGCCCCCACCCCGCGGGCTATCGACACCGCGCTGCGCCTAGCCGAATTGCATTTAAATCAGGCCCCGGCCGATAGCGCGCAGGCCAAATCCTATGCCAGCTCTGCATTAGCCCAAGCAGAGCAACAAGCCGACACAAGGCGCCAGCAGCAAGCGCGGCGCTTGCTGGCCAATATTGCCCACCAAGCCGGCCACGTGCAGGAAGCCGAGCAGCAGTTGGCGGCGGCCGCGCGCTTAATGCCCGCACCGGTGGTGCGGCCAAGCAGCCACCGCGCGGCGCCTTTTGCCTATGGCCAAGATAATTTGCTCAAAGCCTTAAGCCAGCAACTGGCCCAGCAAAAACAAATAAACCTGCGCTATCGCTGGACCGCTAGCGCCGGCGCGCTGGTCTTGATCGCCCTGCTTTATCTCTGGCTACTGGGCCGCTGGCGCCTGCAACGCAGCCAGCACCAGCAAGATAAGCTCGCCGCGTTAAGCCAAACCGAAGTACGCAGTGGTCTGGCCAACTGGCGCCAGTTGCTGCGCCATGCGCCGCAAGAGATGAACGCCCGCCAGCAAAGTTCGGAGCGCTGGTTTTTAAGCGAGCAATCAGCTCGTAGCTTTGCCGATAAGCGTGTCTATTTACTGTTTTATGTGCCGTTTTTAAACCACGTGCTGAGCCAATATGGTTATAGCCGCGGCCAACAGATCACCCAAGCCTTTGCCGCCCACGTGCAAGCGCTGCAGCCCGAGCACAGTTATTTGTACGATCTGCACGATGGCTGCTTGCTGCTGGCCGTGCCGCAAAGCGCGATTAAAGATCTGAGCCAGTTTGCCAACCACTGGCTGGAAAAAATCGCGGCCTTTGAGGCCGGCGTCGCGCTGGATAAACGCGTAAGTTTGGGCATTATCAGCCACCCGTTTTTACCCAAAACTCCCGCCGCACTCACGCCCGATGCGGTGTTTGATCTGTGCTATTTGGCCCTTGCCGGCGCCAGCGAGCTGGCGCGCTTACACCAAGCGCCCGCTTGGCTAAGCCTTGATGCCATAGATTGCCAGCAAGCGGCGTTTTTCACCGGTGACGTGTGGCCAAAAACGCTGGCCGCGATTGCCAAAGGACTGGTCAAAGTCCGCACTTCCCACGCCAAGCCGGCGCAATTGTGGCAGCGCATCGAGCAGCTGTACGCGCAAAAAAGCAGCAGTTAAACCGCGCAGCTATTCCCCTACCGCCGCCTTCGCCCTACTATCCCCTGAGTAGGTCAAGGGTTTGCGCGCCAGCCGCCGCCCTTGCTCTGCGCGGATACCGCATGAGCCGCCGGCCAACGCCGGTGGCAACGCAGTTCACCCCCCGCAACCAACAACATCAACCTAAGGAAGGGGAAGCGGATGATCACGCATATTAATCCTGTCGGCAGCATGGATTTGCTGTCACAACTAGAAGTTGACCGCCTGCAGCAAAGTGCAGCGAGCGATCTTTATCAACTGTACCGTAACTGCTCACTGGCCGTACTCAACTCTGGCAGCCACACCGATAGCTCAAAAGAGATCCTCGAGCGCTTTGCCGCCTTTGATATTCGGGTACTACACCGCGAGCGCGGCGTCAAACTCGAGCTGTTTAATGCTCCTACCCACGCCTTTGTCGATGGCGAAATTATTCGCGGCATCCAAGAGCACCTGTTTTCGGTGCTGCGCGATATTTTGTATGTCTCCAGCCAGCTCAAACTCAACAAACAGGTCGATCTGGCCAACTCCAGCCACATTACCAACGTGGTGTTTGCCATTTTGCGCAATGCCAAAGTGATCCAGCCGAGCAGTGACCCGAACTTAGTCGTCTGCTGGGGCGGGCATTCGATTAACGACACCGAGTACCAATACACCCGCGCCGTCGGCCATGAATTGGGCCTGCGCGAGCTTAATATCTGCACCGGCTGTGGCCCGGGCGCAATGGAAGGGCCGATGAAGGGCGCGGCGGTCGGTCACGCCAAGCAGCGGGTGCGCGATGGCCGCTATATTGGCCTCACCGAGCCGTCGATTATTGCCGCCGAGCCGCCGAACCCGATTGTGAATGAATTGGTGATCCTGCCCGACATTGAAAAGCGCCTAGAAGCCTTTGTGCGCTTGGGCCACGGCATTATTATTTTCCCCGGTGGCGCCGGCACCGCTGAAGAGCTTTTGTATATCTTGGGCATAATGCTGCACCCGGATAACGCCGCGCAGCCGCTGCCGATCATTCTCACCGGTCCCAAAGAGAGCGCCGCCTATTTCAGCGCCATTGATGCCTTTGTCAAAGCCACGCTGGGCGAGGCCGCAGCGCAGCTGTATCAAATCATTATTGGCGATGCCGCCGAGGTGGCGCGGCGCATGAAAGCCGCTATGCCGGCAATCCGCAGCTTTCGCAAAGTGCAAGGCGATGCGTATTCATTTAACTGGTCACTAAGCATTGATCCGGCCTTCCAACTACCGTTTGAGCCTGACCACAGCAACATGGCCAGTTTGGATCTGCACCGTAACCAAGCGCCCGAATTGCTGGCGGCCAACCTGCGCCGCGCTTTTTCTGGCATTGTAGCCGGCAATGTCAAAGAGCAAGGCATTCACGCCATTGAGCGCCACGGCCCGTTTAAGTTACACGGCGATCCCGAGCTGATGGCACTGATGGATACCTTATTAGAAAGCTTTGTCAGCCAGCAGCGCATGAAACTGCCCGGTAGCCACTACGAGCCCTGCTACGAAATCGTGCGCTAGCACGCAGCCAAAAAAGCCAGCAGCTTACGGCTCGGCCGAAAACTCAGGGGCGCTTGCGCCCCTGCTTTGTTACCATCGCTTAAATTTTTTAGCCGCGACCTTGCCATGCCCCATTTACTCATCATCGATGCCATGAACCTGATCCGGCGCGTGCACGCTGCGCACGGTGACGCGCCGGCAAACCCGAGCGCCGCGCTGCAATCAAGCCTAAACAATACGCAAAGCGTGTGCCGCAAATTGCTCAAGCAATTTAAGCCAAGCCATGTGATTGCCGTGTTTGATAGCGATCGCGCTGCCGATGCTCCGCGCGGTTGGCGCAGCGCCTTGTACCCAGAGTACAAAGCCGGACGCAAACCCATGCCGCCCGAGCTAAAAGCGGGGCTCACTGCGCTACAAGATAGCTTTTGGGCCTGTGGCGTGGATGCGTTGTGCTCCGCCAGTGATGAAGCCGATGATCTGATTGCCACCTTGGCCAACAAAATGGCTGCGCATGGCCACCGCGCCACCATCATCTCAACGGATAAAGGTTTTTGCCAACTGCTCAGCCAGCCGCAGATCCAGATTTATGATTACTTCAATAAGCGCGCCTTGGATGCGGCCTTTGTGGCGCAAAATTTTGGCGTAACGCCAGCGCAATTGGTCGATTTTTGGGCGCTTACAGGGGTCAGTGGCAGCCACATCAAAGGGGTGGTCGGCATTGGTCCCAAAACCGCCGCCGAGTTACTCAACCAATTTACCAGCTTGACGGCGCTGCTAAGCGCCCATGCCCGTGGCGACACTGCGCCCGCGGCAATGAAAAAACTCAATGGCCAAGCACCAGCGGCGCAACTAGCGCAGCAATTGGTGCGTTTACGCACCGATATTGCGCTGGGCTTTAACTTGCAAGCACTGCGCTACCCGCCACCGCCCGCCGACGCGCCGCCCACAAAATAAATTTGCACTTTCACGCGGCGCGAGTTGCCCTATTGGCTCGCCGTTGTCTATTGTCTTTCTAGGCGCAAGGCGAGGCAAAGGAGAGCGGATCATGCGCGCGTGGCTGGGGCTTAAATGTTTTTTGTGTGTTGTCTTTGGCGTGAGTTATAGCCAGCGGGTCTATGCGCTCAACGCGCCGGTGTTGGCCCACCCCGAGCCATCCTTAAGCCAACGCTTGCTCACGCCCAAGCAGCAAGAAAAGCAGCAGCGGCCGGTGTGGCAAAGTGACTTAAACTCCGCCGAACTGCTTAATACGCCGCAGCCCTTGTCGTTTGGCATTGAAGTCAGCGTGGATAATTTCGGCAAGCAAACCCTGCGCTCGTACCACCAGCTTAATCTCAAGCCGCAAAAAGGCGTCAGCTTGTCGTTTGAAGAGCACAAACCGAAAATAAAATTTAAAGCCGGCGGCATGGACACCGCGATTAAGCTGCGCAGCGATGGCGTGAAACTGCAGCTGCGCCCGATAGATAAAAGCGTACCGCTGAAGGTGGAGTTAAAAATTACCGACGATGAGTCCTCGTTGCAGATGGACTATCGCTTTTAGTTGTGGGCAAAAAACCATAAAAAACGGCCGCAAACGCGGCCGCTCTATTTACTCTTTCGGGCTTAATTTCGACACCCAGAATTTGTTGTACACATGCACCGTGATCTCTTCGCGGTCATGGTAGAGCTGCTTGGCTTGAATGATAAAAGCATTGTCGATCTCGGCCAGCAACTCGCGCAGCACATTGATGTTATGCACAGCTTCGGCATGACGCTTTTTCATCGGCAGTTTCAGGTTGAACATCGCCTCTTGGCACAGGTTATCGCGGAACCAATCGGCCACCATATGCACTACGCGCGCCGGCTTATCCACCATGTCGCACACCAGCCAATAGGTGTTTTTCTTGCTCGGCCTCCACACAAAACCATCGTCACGGATGTGTTTGACTTGACCTGTCTCCATCAGTGAAGGCGCCATCGAGCCGTTATCAATCGCGGTGACCATCATGCCGCGGCGCACCAACTGATAAGTCCAGCCGCCTGGGCACGCACCCAAGTCCACCGCCTTCATGCCCGAGGTTAAGCGCGTGTCCCACTCTTCGTGCGGCACAAACACATAAAACGCCTCTTCTAATTTGAGGCTTGAGCGGCTGGGCGCGTCGGCCGGAAAACGCAGGCGCGGAATGCCCATGTGAAAACTGGAGTTATTAAAGGAATAGGAATAACCCAGCAAAACATGGTCACTGGCCATAAAAAAGGCGTGAAATACCGGCCGGTTTGGCGTCTCTTTTTTGGTCAACAACTCATTGCTACGCAGCGCTTGGCGCAGCGGCACAGTGAATTTGCGACAAAACGCCGACAACTCTTTGGCGTCGTTGGTATCGGCTGTTTCCACCCGCAGATCACCACAAATCGCGTAATCTTTGGTCGCCTCAACAATCGGCGAAATGCGATCAGACAGATCCAAGTTTTTCAACTCAGCGGTCACCACCAGCATTTGGCGGATAAAGATCAGCTCGCGAAACGGCAGTTTGCGCGCCAATAATTCCGCTTCATCTTCGCCATAACACTCAAACAGGATGTAACCACTGTTATCTTTAACGCGGGCAAAGCCATAGCACTGCATTTGGCCGGCGCGCTCGGTGATCTCCGCCGCCGCCTCTTTTTCAAACCCAGGGCGGCAATAAAGCAGCAGATTATTCATTCTTTCCTCCAAACGGTCGCGCCGCACCACACAGCGCGGCCCAGCCCAACATAAAACAGATACCCCCCGCAGGGGTGATCAGGTGGCCAAGCATCGTGCCCAGCAGCACCTTGGCATAAATCGAAGCACAAAAGCCGAGCAGGCCCAGCACAAATAAGCCGGCGCTGACGCTAAAAAGCGGCCGCCAACGTGGCGCAAGCCCCAGTGCCAGCAGCGCTAAGACATGAATAAATTGATACAGCACGGCGGTATTAAACGCGCTGATCTGCGCCGGTGAGGCGCCTTGGCTAACCAAGCCATGCGCGCCATACGCGCCTAGCAAGGTCGCTGTCGCGCCGCCAAGGCCGGCTAACAGTAAACAGATCCGTTGGATAGGCACGCTTTTTTCCTCACGCGGCGCAAAAGGCGTCAAGGATACCCGAGAATGGCGCTAAAGGCAGCAGCTTGTGCCGACTTCGGCGTGCTCGCGGCCTTAGGCTTGCCAGCCACCATTGGCCCGCGCCTCTTCATCGGCCACCAGTGCCAGCATCCATTCGCGAAACGCCACAATTTTACCGAGCTCCGCTTGGCTATCGCGGCACACCAGATGAAAGGCGTTTTTACTGAGCAAAATCTCTTCAAACGGACAGATCAGGCGCCCTGCCGCAATTTCTGGCTGCGCCAGCACGCTGTGGCCAAGCGCCACGCCTTGGCCGTGGATCGCCGCTTGGATCACCATACTGGAATGGCTAAACAAGGGGCCTTGATTGACATTCGGCGCCTCGATTGCCAACTGGCGAAACCAAGCCTGCCAATCACGGCGCGACGTATCGTGCAACAAGGTGTGGGACGTTAAATCGTGCGGCGTGCGCAGCGGCTTGGCGCCAGTTAGCAGCGCCGGCGCGCAGACAGGGATTAAATACTCGGTGTGTAACTTATCGCAGCGCAAATTCGCCCAGCCGCCGCGACCGTAATAGATGGCCACGTCCACATCGTCGGTCAATGAACCTTCGTTCATGTCCACCGCCTTGATGCGCACGTCAATATCGGGATGAAGTTGACTAAATTGCAGCAGGCGCGGCACCAACCATTGAATGGCAAAACTCGGCTGCAGGCTAACGGTTAGCGCGCCTTTGGCTTGCCGTGCCAGCACCTTATCGGTGGCTTCCCCGAGCGCAACAAAGATCTCTTTGAGATCCAAAAAATAGCCCTGCCCCTCTTCGGTGAGCAGCAAGCTGCGGTTTTTGCGCCGAAACAAACTCAAGCCCAAAAAGCTTTCTAAGGCCTTGATCTGATGGCTTATCGCCGCTTGGGTGACAAACAGCTCTTGCGCCGCGCGGGTAAAACTCAAATGGCGCGCCGCCGCCTCAAAGGCTTTTAAGGCATTGAGCGGCGGTAAACGACGGGACATGCGCAGGCCCAGAATAAAAGGTGAAGAGCGGCAGTATAAAGGCCGCCTCGCCCCTCACCAAGCCCTTTGCAGGCCAGCGGCTGATTTACGGCTTGGACTTTAACGCCCGCACTTCGGCGCGCAGAGCTTTTATCTCTTGCAATAAGAGTTCTTGCTGAGTGCTTTGCCGCTGCTGCCAGCGCTGCAACTCTTTATCGCTGTTATCGGGCGATAAAAACAAACTGGCCATAAAACCGCTAATGGCACCAAACAAGCTCACTCCAAACAAGATCAGCAAGCTGGCAGCAAAACGGCCCTCTTCGGTTTTCGGCACCATATCGCCATAACCAACCGTCGACAGCGTGACCAGCGTCCACCAAAAGGCATCATACGGCGTGGAAATTTGTGAATCCGGATGCCCAGCTTCAATCCAGTACATCACCATGGTGCCAATGCCGAGCAGCAGCACAAACAAAAACACAATGCCCGAGATAGTGGTCTCTTGCCGCTCGCGGCGAAACATTCCAAACAAGTCGGGGTTGTTGCGCAGCAGGCGATACACCCGCCACAACTGCAGCAAGCGCGCCCAGCGCAGTTGCTCGGCCATCGGCAAACTGCCCGGCAAATAGATCCAGTTTTCTTTTAAATAGGAGAGCTTTTTCGGCGCGCGAACGAATCCGTAAATGAAGTGCCCCAAAAAGAAATAACAGATCAGGCTATCAAGGTCATAAAATAGCTGCAGCGTTTGCAGGCTCATGTCGTCATGCCCCCACCAACGCACAGAAACCAACAAAACAGACACAATAGATAAAAAAGCGATCAGAAGATCGGTCGCCTTCAAATGGGCGAGTGGTTGTCGCATCGCAATACCTAAATCAGCGCTAAAGCAAAAGAGCGCAAAAGATAATCGTCTTGCCAGTGCGAGAAAAGAAAAATGATACACAAACAAAAAATTCGCCGCGCGAAGCAATGCGATAGCAATCATGTTTTGTTACGCGATTGTGAAACTTAGCATCGACAGCAATTGCCCTGATAGCATTTTCAACTAGCGAAACATTGCACAATAAAACGTTTTTAGTAGTTTTATTCCTCTTAAACACTGAAAAACACACTGTAATTGCCTGTTGCCGCGTATTGGCGCAATCAAAATCCATTCTGTGAGCCGGATCTTCGGAAACGGTATTTTTTGCTCCTTATAATCCATTCCGTGATTACCCACCAACGCGGCGTAAGTAATGGCCAATTTTTAACGTACGCCTTTTTTCGTCGTCATAAAGAAATAACAATGAAAATGAAGTGGCTCCCCATTGCAGCTGCAGTCAGTTTTGCCCTTGCGTCTGCAGCCGCCAGCGCGGTCGATTTCCACGGTTATATGCGGAGCCTGGGCGGGTACACACTTGGTTAAAAGTTATCGAAAGCATAAATGTCGAACAACCCAGACAACGTCAATGCTCAAAATTTAAGCTGCTGACTAGTTGCGTTAATACAAAAGAGAACCATGAGTGGTCAATATCTGTTCGATTTGTGTGTTTGTTATTAAATTTAACAAAGTGTGCTCCCGCCCTGGTTACCTGTCGGCAAACAGTTAAGCGTGCAGATTGATAATAAAAGTCCAGCCTTTATGTTTCCCGAAGGCAAAAGCTATTTTCAGCTTATCAATTGCCAGATACGGCCTCAAATAGCGCGCCGGTTACATTAACCTTGGCCAGTTTAGCCACGCAAAGCGTATTGAAACCCACCGTACTGCTATTAAGTGCGCAATTTAAGCCCATCCGCACCATCAGCAGTGCGCAATTTAGCTACCAGCCGCCGCTGTTATTAGCTGGCGATCGGCTCGAGGACCAATTTAATCTCTTATCGACATTAACTGACGTAGGGCCGAGCGAGCGCCACCTAATTATTTATAGCGCCGAGCGCGATCTTGCCGGCAGCACGCAAGGGATCAGCCTATCAAAATTACGCGCCCGCTCAATGGCGGTGCAAGACGATGGCATGCGCGATCCACTATTTCCTCACGCCGCGTGGGGCGAAATTACGCTGGAAGTCACTGCGCGGGCGCATGCGGCACCTAGCTCACCAGCTGTTGTCCCCGCTACAAAGCAATAGGCGCTATTTCGCGTGCAAGAACGCCACGCTCTGCGCGCTTTATTTTTAAAAAATAAATAAATGCCGGGGGGATAACGCCCGCGCATTACATTAAAAAACTCGCGGTTACACTTGATTACAATAATCCGTTTTGCCCTAATAGTTATTTACATATACGCCGAACCGAGTGGGCATTGAATAATTTATCACCAATATTGCGCGCCTTTTTCTGCACTTAATTTAAGCACTCACGGCAATTATCTTGTGATCTCTGCTCCAATTTTGCGCATTCTCGCCATCTCAACGCAGCATTTTAAAATTCACTAGGGTATATTCCTCCGGTCAGAGTTACTTCCCTAATTGCTCGTTATTTAATTGTTAAAACCAAAATAACGTCCACGGGGAAACATTCCACTCAGGAGCATACACATGTTAAAGAATGCATTTTCCAACCTGCAAAAGGTCGGTAAATCGCTGATGTTGCCTGTATCCGTTCTGCCTGTAGCAGGTATTCTGCTGGGCGTCGGTGCGGCTAAATTCGGCTTTTTGCCAGAAATCGTTTCTCATTTAATGGAGCAGGCCGGCGGTTCCGTCTTTGGCCAAATGGCGCTGCTGTTTGCCGTGGGCGTCGCCCTTGGCTTTACCAATAACGACGGCGTATCTGGCCTGTCGGCTATCGTTGGTTACGGTATCATGACCGCTACCTTGAGCGTGATGGCGCCAGTGATGGGCGTAGATAAGATCGACACCGGCGTACTGGGCGGCATCTTAGCCGGTGGTATCGCGGCGTGGTCGTTCAACCGCTTCTACAAAATCCAGCTGCCAGAGTACTTGGGCTTTTTCGCCGGTAAGCGCGCTGTGCCTATCATCACCGGTTTCCTGTCTATCGGTCTGGGCGTGATTTTGTCGTTCATTTGGCCTCCTATCGGTAGCGCCATCGGTGCCTTCTCTGACTGGGCCGCGAACCAAAACCCTGTGACTGCCTTTGGTATCTACGGCGTGATTGAGCGTTCACTGATCCCATTTGGTCTGCACCACATCTGGAACGTACCGTTCTTCTATCAAGCCGGTACCTGTGTGAACGGTGCGGGTGAAACGGTACACGGCATCATGACCTGCTTCCTGACCGCTAACGACGCAACTCGCGCTGCGGGCAACGGTTTTGGTCAGTTAGCCGGTGGTTACCTGTTCAAGATGTTCGGCCTGCCAGCTGCCGCGTTTGCTATCGCTCACGCCGCTAAGCCTGAGAACCGCGCTAAGATCTTGGGCATCATGGGTTCAGCCGCGCTGACCTCATTTTTGACCGGTATCACCGAGCCAATCGAATTCTCCTTCTTGTTCATCGCCCCTGTACTGTACGCAATCCACGCGGTACTGGCTGGTCTGGCTTACGTGCTGACCAACATGCTGGGCGTAGTACACGGTCACACCTTCTCTAACGGCTTCATCGACTTCGTTGTGCAGTCACCACGCGCTGATAACATGCTGCTGCTGGTTGGCTTGGGTCTGGCTTACGCTGCCCTGTACTACATCGTGTTCAGCGCGGTGATCCGTGCTTTAGACCTGAAAACACCAGGTCGTGAAGACGAGTCAGCTGAAACCGCAGTCGCTCAGAGCAAAGACGAAATGTCTGCCTCATTGGTTGCTGCGTTCGGTGGTAAAGAGAACATCGCATCACTCGACGCGTGCATCACTCGTCTGCGTGTTGGCGTGAAAGATGTCGCTAAAGTTGACCAAGCCGGCCTGAAAAAGCTTGGCGCTGCCGGTGTAGTGGTAGCAGGTTCTGGCGTACAAGCCATCTTCGGCACCAAGTCTGACGTGCTTAAGACTGAAATGGATATCTGGATGAAGAGCAACTAAGTTGCCCTGCACCTAAATCCTAAGGGAGGCTTCGGCCTCCCTTTTTTATTGACGGTGCCGGCGCCGTTAACGGGCGCAGCCTAACGGACTAGGGTTTTCAAGCGCCTGAGCGCTCGGCGGCAGACAAACATCTCACACCACACAAACGAACAAGGGGTTAGCACCATGATGATGCTAACCCCTTGATTTAATTGGTGCTCCCCACTGGAGTCGAACCAGTGGCCTGACCCTTAGGAGGGGTCCGCTCTATCCTGCTGAGCTAGGGGAGCTAAAACTGCTTATTTGTGGGCGTATTATACAAAAACACGTGGCTATTGAAAGCATTGATTTTTGCCGCTTTCGCACCTGATCCGGCCCGAGTTTACCCTTGCTCGCTTGGCGTTGGCGGTTTTACCTGCCAAAATGGCGGCCCGTATTCTTGCCCGCTACCGAGTGCCCCACATGACTGCGCCATCTCCGCTACCGCCCACTCCCTCGCCCAGCTGGCACAAGGCGCTGGCGGTTTATCTTGAGCGGCGCGTGCTGATCTTGTTTGCCATGGGCTTTTCCTCAGGCCTGCCTTTGCTGCTGGTGTTTGGCACCCTGTCCTTTTGGCTGCGCGAAGCCAGCGTCAGCCTCACCGATATTGGCTACATGAGTTGGGTGGCGCTGGCCTATGCCATGAAGTGGCTGTGGGCACCGCTGGTTGACCGTCTGCCACTGCCGCTGCTCTCACGCTGGCTCGGCCGCCGGCGCAGCTGGATGCTGCTAGCGCAGGTTAGTATTGCGGCGGCACTGGTGGGTATGGGCTGGTGCGACCCACTCAGCGCGCTGCCGACCTTGGCTCTGTTTGCGCTGATCGTGGCGTTTGCTTCGGCCACGCAAGATATTGTGATCGATGCTTTTCGCATTGAATCGGCGCCCGAGCGGCTGCAAGCAGCGATGGCCGCGGCCTATATGACCGGCTATCGTTTAGCCATGATCATGGCCGGCGCCGGCGCCTTGGCGCTGGCCGCTTGGTTTGGTCAAGACAGCGGCTATAACTACCTGGGCTGGCGCTTTACCTATTTCACCATGGCCGGCCTCATGGGCGTTGGCGTGATTACCACGCTGTGCTGCCACGAACCCCGCTTAACGACTCCGCCCCCCCAGCAAGCCCAAGCCAGCCATGCCGCCACGTTGCAGGCGCGCGGCTGGCCCAAGCTCGCCGCGCACGTGGCCGCTTGGCTAATTGATGCAGTGTGGTGCCCGTTTAGTGACTTTTTTGTGCGCTATGGCCGCACGGCGCTGCTGATCTTGGCGCTGATCGCCTGCTATCGGATTGCCGATGTAGTGATGGGGGTGATGGCCAATAGCTTTTATGTCGATATGCAATTTAGCAAAACCGAAGTGGCGAGCATTACCAAGGTGTATGGCGTGATCATGACGCTAGCGGGCGCCACCTTAGGCGGGGTGCTGGTGATGCGCTTTGGCACCTTGCGCATTTTGATGCTCGGCGCTGTGCTTAGCGCGGCGACTAATTTGCTGTTTGCTTGGTTAAGCCAGCTCGGCCACCATGTGCCGCTGCTGACCGTGATCATCTCGCTGGATAATTTAAGCGCCGGCATCGCCACATCGGCCTTTATTACTTATCTCTCCAGCCTAACGAACGTGGCTTTTTCTGCCACGCAGTACGCACTGTTTAGTTCGGTGATGTTGCTGCTGCCCAAACTGCTGGCCGGCTTTTCCGGTCAAGTGGTCGAGCACATTGGCTACAGCGCGTTTTTTATCGCCACCAGTTTGCTGGGCATTCCCGTGTTGCTGTTGGTGTATGCGGTCAGCCGCTGGCAAGCACAATTGCCGGCAAGCCGCACAACCGCCACGCCACCCGAAGCGCCTTAACTGCCAAACTGCGCTTGCAGCAGTTGATGCGTAAAACCTATTTTTAAGTAAAAGCCGCGCGGTAAGGTCATGATCGGCTGACCCTCTGCACCGACAGCAGCGGTCAAGGCGCGATTATTGGCCGCTTTGGGCCGCAGTTGCAGCGCTTGGCCATGCCGAGCAGTGATCTGCTCGACCTGGCCCAAGGTAATCAGCTCCATTAGCTCCTCCCAATCTTGCGCCAGCACCGCCTCTTGCGCGGGGCTCGGCTGCCATAAAAAGGCCGTGCCCACGCGGCGCTGGGCCAGTGGGATCTGGCGCTCGCCTTCAATTGGCACCCACAGCACGCAGCTTAGCTTGTTACGCACATTAGACTGAGCCCAAGTTAAGCCAGTGAGGCCCAGCAGCGGCGCCACGCAGACAAAGGTGGTTTCCAGCGGCTTGCCGTAGCGATCAATGGGGATGGTTTTAAGCTCAATGCCAAGCTCGGGGAAATCTTGCTCAGGCTTACTGCCTGCGCTAGCGCCAAGGTGCCACTCAATCAATTGCCCCACCCAGCCTTTATCGCGTTTTAGATCCGCTGGGCACGCACGCCCCGCCAGCGCGGCTAGCTGGCCAAAAGTTAAGCCAGCCAGTGCTTCGGCGCGCACCAGTAGCTCGGCGGCGCTGGTCGGTTTGTCGATAGAAGGGCGCATAGGAATTACCTTAATCACGATGGGCGGCGCTGATGATGGCCGAGCATGTTACCGCGCGCGCGCCGCCTTGGCCACGAGTGCAGCTGGGCAAAACAGCCGCTACCGCGCAGCAGGTGCATAGTTTGTCGCCTGTCGGCGCGGTGGGCTATTTCCGGCCGTCGGCACGGGGATGCGCGCGGGCGGGCACCCACCTTACCCCGCGCCGTGCACCCACTTATCCACAAAAAACTTGAATAACTTGGCGCCGCAGGAAAAACAATGCCGTTTGTTATGCTGTTGTTAGTGTTAATGATCGATCTTTTTAGCCAATATAAGCGCTATATGATCGAATAATTGGCACCTTTACCCACAGGAAAGGATAACTTGATACTGGATAGATGATCAGCTTTTATGATGTAGCAAAACAAGAATAAGTTATTGTTTTTAATGTAATTAGTAGTTTTATATAGGCTATGCCCTGCCGCCAATGCATGGCTAGTGGCTGCCTGCGATGCACAGATAATCACAGTGTTATGCACAGGTGAGCCGTACCAGCAAGCGCGTCGGATCCAACGCGCTGTTGATAAGTGGCGAAATGATCTTTAGTTATTCGTTTTGCGAGGCGACACGCCGTTTGCCGCCGCGCAGTGAATGTGGAACAATCCCCCCCATTGATTCAGCCTGCGAAAGGTGATCGCGTGATTGATGGTGACGGTTTTCGTCCCAATGTAGGTATCGTGATCTGTAACAACGATGGACAAGTGTTGTGGGCAAAGCGCTACGGGCAGCACTCTTGGCAGTTTCCCCAAGGGGGACTCGATGAGGGCGAGACACCCGAGCAAGCGATGTATCGCGAGTTGTATGAAGAGATTGGCTTAAAGCCCGAGGATGTCAGCGTGCTGACCTCGACCCGCCATTGGCTCAAATACCGCTTACCAAAACGACTTGTGCGTTGGGACAGCTCTCCGGTCTGTATTGGCCAGAAACAAAAATGGTTTTTACTGCAGCTGCGCCCTGGCCGCGAAGGGCAGATCCAATTTGGCTGCCACGGCCATCCAGAATTTGATGATTGGCGCTGGGTAAGTTTTTGGTATCCGGTGCGGCAAGTGGTTTCGTTTAAGCGCGAGGTCTATCGGCGGGTGATGAAGGAGTTTGTCCCCATCGCGATGCCACAGCCGGCCAGCGAGCCACCGAAACGCGACGGCCGCCGCTTTCGCGCGCGCTAGCGCTAAGCCAAGCTAATCCACGCATAGCCGGCCTTTACGCTTGCCCCTGAGGGGCAATCAGCGGAAAATGCCGGCTATTTTTTCACGGGCATCAAGGCGTTCTATGCAGCAGCAAGGGTATTGGGTTTTTTCACATATTGATCCGGTCGCATTTCACTTAGGGCCACTGGCGGTGCGCTGGTATGGCCTGATGTACTTAGTCGGCTTTGCCTTTGCCATGTGGCTCGCTGGACGCCGCGCGGCAAAACCCGGCAGCGGCTGGCAGCAAGACGAAGTCTCTGACCTGCTGTTTTATGGCTTTATGGGCGTGATTATTGGCGGGCGCGTTGGCTATGTTTTGTTTTATAACTTTGCGCAATTTTTAGCCGAGCCGCTGTATCTGTTTAAGATCTGGACCGGCGGCATGTCGTTTCACGGCGGCCTAATTGGCGTGATCAGCGCCATGCTGTTTTTTGCCTACAAAACCCAGCGCCATTTCTTCACCGTGGCAGATTTCATCGCGCCACTGGTGCCGTTTGGCTTAGGCGTCGGCCGCTTGGGCAACTTCTTTAATGGCGAATTGTGGGGCCGCGTCACCGAGGTGCCGTGGGCGATCATCTTCCCCGACGGCGGCCCGCTGCCGCGCCACCCTTCCCAGCTATACCAATTTGCCCTCGAAGGCGTGGTGCTGTTTATTCTGCTCAACTGGTTTTGGCGCAAAAATCCGCCGCGCGGCGCGGTCTCGGGCCTGTTTTTGTTCGGTTACGGCCTGTTTCGCTTCTTGGTGGAATTTGTTCGCCAGCCCGATGGCCACTTGGGGCTTTACTTTGATCTGGTCAGCATGGGGCAAATTTTATCCACGCCGATGCTGCTGGCCGGTGGCGCACTGATGTGGATTGCTTATCAGCGCCCACAGTGGTTTATCCCGCGCGGTTAAATTACTCACTCTCTCGCAGCAAGGATGTGGCATGCAGGCTTATCTTGATTTAATGCAGACACTGCTCACCGATGGTGCAGCAAAAGACGATCGCACTGGCACCGGCACCTTATCGCGCTTTGGCCACCAGATGCGCTTTGATTTAAGCCAAGGCTTTCCGCTGGTTACCACCAAACGCTGCCACATTAAATCCATCGTGCATGAGCTGTTGTGGTTTTTACAAGGCGATACCAACATCGCTTACCTTAACGCCAACGGCGTGCGCATTTGGGATGAATGGGCGGATGCCAACGGTGATTTAGGCCCCGTCTATGGCCAGCAGTGGCGCGCTTGGCGCACGGCCGATGGCCACGTAATAGATCAGTTAACCCAAGCGATTGACACCCTCAAGCGCGATCCCGATTCGCGGCGCATTATTGTATCGGCGTGGAATGTCGGCGAGCTAGAGCAGATGGCGCTCGCGCCCTGCCACGCGTTTTTCCAGTTCTATGTCGCCGCGGGCAAGCTCTCGTGCCAGCTCTATCAGCGCAGCTGCGATGTGTTTTTAGGCCTGCCGTTTAATATTGCCAGCTATGCCCTGCTTACCCACATGGTGGCGCAGCAGTGCGATTTAGCGGTGGGGGAATTCATCTGGACCGGCGGCGATGTGCATCTGTATCGCAACCATCTGGCGCAAGCCCACGAGCAATTAAGCCGCGTGCCCAAAGCCTTGCCGCAGTTACGCATTTTGCGCAAAGCCGACTCGCTGTTTAGTTACCAGTTCGCTGACTTTGCGTTTGATAACTACGACCCCTATCCCGCCATCAAAGCCACCGTTGCAGTGTAATTTCACGCTAGATAAAGGAGTCGTTATGCAAGGAGCTGCGCTACGCGCCAATGTCATGTTACTGGTCGCTGCTGCTATTTGGGGCATGGGCTTTGTGGCCCAGCGTCTGGGCATGGATCATATGGGCCCGTATACCTTTAACGGCTTGAGATTTTTGCTCGGCGCTTTGTCGCTGCTGCCGCTACTTTATTGGCTAAAACGCCGTCTGCCACAGGTAAGCACGCGCCCCACCGATTGGCGCGCCGTGCTGCATGGTGGCGCACTGGCCGGCGGCGTGCTGTTTTGCGCCGCCTCGCTGCAACAAGTGGGTCTGCTGTATACCACGGCGGCCAAAGCCGGCTTTATCACTGGGCTGTATATCGTGTTGGTGCCGATCTTAGGCCTATTGCTCAAACATAAAACCGGCGCCAATACCTGGCTCGGCATGTTGATTGCGCTGATCGGTTTGTACCGTTTAAGTGTTGGCGCGGACTTTAGCATCAACTTTGGCGACCTGTTACAACTCATCGGCGCGCTGTTTTGGGCGGTGCATCTGTTGCTGCTCGATCACTTTGCCAAGCGGGTGGCGCCGATTGCCTTAGCCTGCGTGCAATTTGTGGTCTGCGGCTTAGCCAGCTTAACCGCCGCCTTGGTGCTCGAAACGCCGAGCGTGGCCGGTGCGCTAGCGGGCTGGCAAGCCCTGCTGTATGCCGGCTTAGTTTCGGTCGGCATGGGCTACACCTTGCAAGTGCTCGGCCAGCGCGGCGCCCATCCGGCGCACGCCGCGATCATCTTGAGCTTGGAAACCGTGTTTGCCGCGATTGGCGGCGTGCTCATGCTCGGTGAAGTGCTCGATCAGCGCACGCTCACCGGCTGCGCCTTGATGCTGCTGGGAATGCTGGTCTCGCAACTGCCGCTGCCACGCTGGCTCAGCGCCCGCTTTAGCTAGCGCCAAAAACGGCAAACAGTTAGCTCACTAAAAAGCCGGCAACAAAAAAGCCAATCTTGCGATTGGCTTTTTTTTCATTCAGCGCGGGACGAGTGCTTAGTCACGCACATAGACCACTTCAACGCCGTCATCATCGTCTTCATTCCAATCATCATCATCGAGATTGTCATCAAACGCTTTCGAGGCGGCCAGTGCTTCTGCTTCAGCTTTGGCCAGCTGGTTCTGGTGGTAATCATCCCACTTGAACTCCACCTGATCGATGGCTTGCGCGGCATCGGCGGCCAATTGGCGCGGCATGGTGTCGAGCAGATCCAAGATGTCGTAGCAGACTTTCTTGGTGCCGTCTTTGGTAATGGCGGTGATAGCATACACCGGACCTTGATGATCCAACGCCGCTTTCACTCGATCCATCACCTCGCCCGCTTCCTCTTCGAGGATCAAATCAAGCTTGTTAAACACCAACCAGCGCGGCTTAGCGGCCAGCTCTGGGCTGTATTTTTCCAGCTCGCGCACGATGGTCACGGCGTTTTCAGCCGGATCTGAGCCATCGACTGGGCAGATGTCCACCAGATGCAGCAGCACGCGGCAGCGCTCTAAGTGTTTTAAGAAGCGAATACCTAAGCCCGCGCCATCCGCCGCACCTTCGATGAGGCCGGGGATATCGGCAATCACGAACGAGCGCGACTGCTCGCCGCGCACCACGCCTAAGTTAGGCACCAAGGTAGTAAACGGATAATCGGCCACCTTAGGTTTTGCTGCCGATACCGCGCGAATAAAGGTCGATTTACCGGCATTTGGCAAGCCAAGCATGCCCACATCAGCCAGCAGCAGCAGCTCTAAATTGAGCATGCGCACTTCGCCCTGCGTACCGTTACTTTTTTGCCGTGGCGCGCGGTTCACCGAGCTCTTAAAGCGCGTGTTACCCAAACCATGAAAGCCACCTTTGGCGACTAGCAGTTTTTGGCCGTGGTGGGTCAGGTCACCGAGCAATTCGCCAGTGTCTTCATCCGCCGCTCGCGTACCGACCGGCACTTTCAAAATGCGGTCTTTACCGCGTCGGCCAGTACAGTTGGCGCCTTGCCCATTTTCACCGCGCTCAGCGGCATGAAAACGTTCAAAACGGTAGTCAATCAGGGTGTTGAGGTTCTCGTCAGCCAGCAAATAAACATCGCCGCCGTCGCCACCATCGCCACCATCTGGACCACCGTTGGGCACGTATTTTTCCCGGCGAAAACTTACGCAACCGTTACCGCCATCCCCTGCATCGACGCGGATCTGAACTTCATCAACAAACTTCATAACTAACCATCACCTTCAATCAATCGCCCCCATGGGCGCATCGCTGCGCCATCATGGCGCGCTCACTGAACAGGCCCAAGGCTTTTAGCTTAGGCTGCGCAGATAAAGAAAAAGCCCCGCCGAGAGGGCGGGGCTTCGGATCCTTGCGGTCCGCAATTACTCAGCGATGATGCTAACGTACTTACGGTTCAGTGGACCTTTAATTTCGAACTGGATTTTACCGGTTGCAGTTGCAAACAGGGTGTGATCCTTGCCCAGACCAACGTTGTTGCCTGCGTGGAACTTAGTACCACGTTGACGAACGATGATGCTGCCAGCTAAAACTGTTTCGCCGCCGAAACGCTTAACGCCAAGGCGTTTTGCTTCTGAATCGCGACCGTTGCGGGATGAACCGCCAGCTTTTTTGTGTGCCATTTCGGACTCCTAAAAAATTAAGCGCTGATGCCAGTGATTTTGACTTCAGTGAACCACTGACGGTGGCCCGCTTGCTTACGATGGTGCTTACGACGACGGAACTTAACGATAGTTACTTTCTCGCCACGGCCGTGAGCCACAACTTCAGCTACAACCTTGCCACCTTCAACGAAAGGAGCACCTACTTTAAAAGTGTCGCCTTGAGCAACCATCAGCACTTCGTTGAAGTCGATGGTAGCGCCAGTCTCAACGTTCAGCTTTTCCAGACGAACGATTTGACCTTCGGCCACACGGTGTTGTTTTCCGCCGCTTTGGAATACCGCGTACATGTGATTAACTCCGTAAAGGCATGTCTTTTGCCTAGCTCAAATTGGCTGTGGCGCGACATGCGCAAAAACCTAAACAATGGGCGGCATTTTACGCACTTCACTTGCCAAAGGCAATGCGAATTCACAAAAAAGTTTGTTTATTGTGCATAACTGCCACCGAGGATAAACACGGCACTGTAACCCATTTCACTCGCCCCGATACAGCGAAATCATGTAGAATCGGCGTTAACTTTTTTCCGTGCAGCGCGTCTGCCGTCACGTTTTTGGGATTTATGGACCAACAGACTCTCCGTGCGCTCAGTGCCGCCGATATGACGGCCGTCAACGAGCTTATCTTAAGCCGCTTGCACTCTGACGTGGCGCTGATTAACCAGCTGGGCTTTTATATTGTCAGTGCCGGCGGCAAGCGTATGCGCCCGATGCTCACCGTGCTCGCCGCCCGCGCCTTGGGTTATGCCGGCGATGACCACATCAAGCTGGCCGCCATCATTGAATTTATCCACACATCGACCCTATTACATGACGATGTTGTGGATGAATCGGATCTGCGCCGCGGCCGTAAAACGGCTAATGCACTGTTTGGCAACGCCGCTAGCGTCTTGGTCGGCGACTACCTGTATAGCCGCTCGTTTCAGATGATGAGCGAGCTGGCCAATCTGCGCGTGATGGCAATTTTATCCGATGCGACCAACACCATCGCCGAGGGCGAGGTGTTGCAACTGATGAACTGCAATGACCCCGACACCACCGAGGCGAGTTATTTCACAGTCATTTATTGCAAAACAGCCAAGCTGTTTGAAGCCGCCACCCGCTTAGCCGCCGTGCTGACTGGGCAAAGCCCAGCTATTGAGCAGACGATGAGTGATTACGGCAAATATTTAGGCACCGCGTTTCAAATCATCGATGATGTGATGGATTACTGTGCCGATAGCCAAGAGATGGGCAAAAACGTTGGCGATGATTTAGCTGAAGGCAAACCCACCTTGCCGCTGCTGCGCGCCATGCAGGTAGGCTCGCCGGACGATCGCGCGCGGATCCGCGCCGCGATTGTTGAGCGCAACGGCATGGAACACCTCACCGAAATCCTGGCCATTTTGGCGCGCACTCACGCCTTAGACTATGCGCGCGATTGCGCCCGCCGCGAAGCCGATAAAGCCATTGCGGCGCTCGATGCACTGCCCGCCTCTGAACATAAAGCCGCCTTGGTGGCGCTAGCCAATCTTGCGGTGGAGCGCAGCGCTTAAGCGCGCAACGGGCAACCGTAAGCTAAACCAGCAATAAAAAAGAGGCCCGAAGGCCTCTTTTTGTTTGTGCATTTTTTTGCGTGTTAACTGAACTTAACGCTGCGCTTAGTTACCGCTGCCCGATTTTAAGTAACGGAAAAATTCGCTATCGGGTTTGACCACCATCAAGCTGCCGCTGGCGGCAAAGCTCTTGCGATAGGCTTCCATGCTACGCACGAAGCTGAAAAATTCCGGATCTTTTTGGTAGCTGTTGGCATAGATCTTGGCCGCTTCGGCATCGCCCTCACCACGCAGTTGGCGGGCGTTACTTTCGGCATCGGCCAGCATGACGGTGACTTTACGGTCGATATCGGCGCGCAAAATCTCGGCCTGCTCGCGACCTTGTGAGCGGTGCTCACGCGCCACGGCCGTACGTTCGGCGCGCATCCGCTGATAAATCGAGTTCGACACCTCCACCGGCAAGTTGATCTGCTTGATGCGCACATCCACCACCTTGATACCAAGCTCTGACGAGCGCGCCATCTTCATTAGCGCATCTTCCATCACGGTGCTGCGCTCACCCGAGACTATGTCTTTGATGGTGCGATTACCGATCTCAGAGCGCAGACCGTTGTTGATTTTACGCTTGAGCAGATCTTCGGCTTGTAGTTTGTTACCGCCGCCAGTGGCTAGGTAGTACTTAGAGAAGTCCTCAATCTTCCACTTCACATAGGAGTCGATGATTAAGTCTTTTTTCTCTGAGGTCACAAAGCGATCAGCTTGGCTGTCGATGGTTTGAATGCGCGCATCCATTTTGCGCACTTCATCAATCAACGGCACTTTAAAGTGCAGGCCTGGGCCATACGGGCGCGCTTCACCAGAATCTAAGCGTTTTACTTTACCAAATTGCACCACAATACCTTGCTGTCCTTCCGCGACGATAAACATCGAGGAGAAGCAGACGATGGCGGCGATACCTAACGCGCCAAGAGCGAGCTTTTTCATCCAAGTTATCTCCGTGAAGTTGAACGATCGCTGCTGCGCAGCGGCGTTGACATTGGAATTGAGTTAGCACTCTCATAGTTCACCGGCAGCGGCGCATTCGCTTGCGGCGCGGCAGGCGCCTCTGCCACCGGTGCGGCCTTATTGGCTAACTTATCGAGCGGCAAATAGATCATGCTGTTGTTGCCAGCGGGCATGTCGATCAGCACTTTATCGGTGCGCTGATAGATCTCTTCCATGGTCTCGATGTAGATACGCTCGCGGGTCAACTTCGGCGCCGCTTGGTATTGCGGCAGCAACTCGTTAAAGCGCGCGATTTCACCTTGGGCCTTGAGCACAATTTGCTGCTTATAACCTTCTGCTTCTTGCTCTAAGCGCTTGACCTGACCACGCGCGTTGGGCTCGACTTCCCGTGCATAGGCTTCCGCTTCGCGGATAAAGCGCTGCTCATCTTCTTGCGCAGCAATCGCATCATCAAAGGCGTCTTTCACCTCTTCCGGCGGACGCGCGGGCAGGAAGTTAACATCCACTATCTGCAAGCCCATCTGGTATGGCTCGATGATCTTATCGATCACTTGCCACGTTTCTTGGCGCACTTTTTCGCGGCCAGTGGTCAAGACATCATCCATAGTGGTATGACCGACCACATAGCGCAGGGCGCTATCGGTGGCTTGACCTAAGCTTTCATCGGCATTGGTCACGCTAAACAGGTACTTTTCCGGATTAATCACGCGGTATTGCACGTCCATCTCCACCCGTACCACGTTCTCATCTTGCGTCAGCATAAAACCTGACGCCGGCAAGGAGCGCACGGTTTCGATATCCACCGTGATCACGCGGTCGATAAACGTTGGCCGCCAGCTAAGACCGGGCTCAACCACGCGGTTGACCTTGCCAAAGCGCAGCACCACGCCACGCTCGGCTTCGCGCACGGTATAAATGCCGGTCGCCGCCCATACCACCAGTGCGGCGGAGAACAATAAGCCCAAGCCGGTGCGGCTAATATCACCGCCACCGCTGCCACCATTGCCGCTACCAAACAACCCAGATAAGCGCCGAGTGACTTTTGACAGTAACGCGTCCAGATCGGGTGGCCCCTGATTTTTGCCGTTGTTTCCCCAAGGATCGCGGCCGTTATTATTGTTGTTGCCGTTATTACCGGGCTCATTCCAAGCCATCAGTCTCTCCATTTATACCCGTGGATGGATATCTGCTTTGTGCTCGCCACTTAGGGCGCGAGCACAAAACGCTGTAAATTTTCGTCCACTTGCTTTTGCAAGCGGTTCCAGTCGGGCAAAGGCAAACGCACTTTGAGTAAAAAATCGCCCGACTCGGTAAACTGTTCCTGTTCAATCGCACCAAGCTGATACAAGGCGCTGCGCACTTTGGCCAACTGGGGCGGCAGTTGCAGCACCTGATCAAACAACTGGCCGCAGAGCAATTCACTTAAGGCGCCAAACAGCAGTTCGCAGCCGGCGCCGGTTTGCGCTGATAGCCAAACCCGCACAGGGCGACCTTCAGCATCCCGTTCAAGGCGCGGCGCGCCTTGCGCTAACTTATCAATCTTGTTGCAGACCAACAGCTGCGGCCGGTCGTCGGCTTCAATTTCCGCCAAGACCTGCTGCACCGCGTCGATGTTGTCATCCATCTGTTCGTCGGCGCAATCGACCACGTGCAGCTGCAAATCCGCTTCCCGCGTCTCTTGCAAGGTGGCTTTAAACGCGGCCACCAAGTCATGCGGCAAATGGCGAATAAAGCCCACGGTATCGGCCAAAATCACATCTCCGACATCACGAATGACTAATTTGCGCAGGGTGGGATCTAAGGTGGCAAATAGCTGGTCGGCAGCATACACGCTGGCAGCTGTAAGTTGGTTGAACAAGGTCGACTTGCCGGCGTTGGTATAACCCACCAGCGATACCGTAGGTAATTCGTTGCGATTACGCGCCCGCCGCCCCTGCTCGCGCTGTTTGGCGACCTTATCTAAGCGGCGCAAAATCGCTTTGATGCGCTCGCGCAGCAAGCGGCGGTCAGTTTCGAGCTGGGTTTCCCCGGGCCCGCGCAAACCTATGCCGCCTTTTTGCCGTTCAAGGTGCGTCCAACCTCGCACTAGGCGCGTCGACAGATGGCGCAGCTGGGCTAACTCGACCTGTAATTTACCTTCATGGGTGCGAGCGCGCTGGGCAAAAATATCCAAGATTAAACCAGTGCGATCGACCACGCGGCACTGGCATAAGCGCTCGATGTTGCGCTCTTGTGCAGGGGTTAATGCGTGATTAAAGATCACCACATCCGCGCCAAGCGCCGCTACTTCACTGGCAATCTCTTCGGCTTTGCCGCTACCGACGAAAAATTTTGCGCTCGGGGCGCTGCGGCTCGAGGTCATGACCCCCACCGTCGTCACCCCAGCGGAATTCACCAGCAACTTAAGCTCTTCGAGATCCTCGCGCTCGCCGTCGTAGCTGAAATTCACATGCACCAGCAGGGCCTGTTCACCTGCTTCATAGCGGTCAAACATCGCCATACCTCACGCGTGTCAACACGCTAAAACTCACGCTTGTGGCTCGTGCTCGTCGGCCAACTCATCGGCTGGGAAGGCCTGATGGTGGTTCACCGCCCGCGCCGGCACTACGGTAGAAATGGCGTGCTTGTACACCATTTGGCTGACGGTGTTTTTCAGCAGGATCACAAATTGATCAAATGATTCGATCTGCCCTTGCAACTTAATACCGTTTACTAAATAGATGGAAACGGGAATGCGCTCACGACGTAGCGCATTCAAAAATGGGTCTTGCAGCGATTGCCCCTTGGCCATGTTATTTTTCCCTTATTGTTAGTTTTTGTTATAACAAACCCGATTATACCGAGTGTGTCAAGTGACACCAATGTCGGCCAACACCCGCGCCACGTTATCGGTGGCAAAGGTATCGAGCCAAGTTAAGGGCGCCGGCCAGCCGCGCAGCCACGTCATTTGCCGCTTGGCCAGTTGCCGCGTGGCCACCATACCGCGATAGCGCATTTCGTCATATGTAATTTCCCCACGCAGGTAATCCCACATCTGCCGATAGCCCACACAACGCATCGAGGGTAAATCGGGCTGCAGATCGCCGCGCGCCATCAAGGCCGCCACTTCGGCCTGAAATCCGTTCGCTAGCATCAGATCAAAACGCTGCTCGATGCGCTGGTGCAGCGTGGCCCGCTCTGCCGGCGCAATAGCAAACGCATGCACCTGATAAGGCAGCGGCGCGCCTTGCACTTGGGTCAGCTGCGTTAAGGTTTTGCCGCTCAGGCGATAAACCTCCAGCGCGCGCGAGAGGCGCTGCGGGTCATTGGGGTGAATGCGCGCCCCCGCCACCGGATCAATGGCTTTGAGCTCGTCATGCAGCGCCGCCCAGCCGCGCTCGGCCGCCTCCGCTTCAATGCCCGCACGCACGGCGGCATCGGCAACGGGCAGCGGTGATAAGCCTTCCAGCAGGGCTTTAAAATAGAGCATGGTACCGCCGACTAGCAGCGGGATGCGCCCACGGGCGGCAATCTCGTGCATGGCACAGAGCGCATCGGCGCAAAAATCGGCTGCAGAATAGGCCTCGGCGGGATCTAAAATATCCACCAAACGATGCGGCGCTTGCGCGCGCTCAGCCGCAGTGGGCTTGGCGGTGCCAATGTCCATACCGCGATAAATCAGCGCCGAATCCACGCTGATGATCTCGCACGGCAACACTTGGCTTAACGCGATGGCTAAATCTGTTTTGCCCGACGCGGTGGGGCCCATTAAAAAAATCGCCGGCGGCAAGGCCGCTGGCGCAATCGATGGCTTAGTCACGCGCAAACTCCTCTAAATAAGCACTTAAATCCAGTGGACAGAGCAAGCGCTCGGCCTGCCAATCGAGTGCCGGTAGGGCGCACAACTGCGTCACTAACCGACTCGCCGTGGCGGCATCATAGCTTTTATCGGCGGCTACGCCGCGCGCGGCCAACCATTGCACCACGGCCGCGATCTGCGCGTCTTCTTGCGGCGGCAAACCCTCAAGCAGCAGCAACAACGCGGGCAACTGCGTGGCTAAGTCGGTGTGGCGTAGCAAAGCGGGCACATGGGTGAGGATTACCGCACCCGCCGCGCGCTTTATCTTCACCCCTAAGCGCGTCAACAGTGCCCCTTCACGCTCGGCGCAGGCCAGCAGGGGCTTGGCCAATTTTAACGCCACCGGCAGCAGCAACGGCTGCGCGGTAAAGCCTTGCGTCCATTGCGCTAGCAGCGCTTGGCGCAAGCAATAGCGCTCGGCGCGATCCAGCGCGCACGCATGCAACGTGCCTGCGCGCTCAAGCAGAGCATGGCGCGTATCAAGCAACGTGAGTAGACGCGTAGCATTCGCATCGCAACTGGCCGGTGCATTGGCCTCTGCCACCGCGCTAACCGGTGCGGCAGTGAGCAGCGCCTGCATGCCCGCGATGGCTGCCGGCGCCGGCGGACTTGGTAAAGTGGGCGCGACGCGATGGCCTTGGCCGCCCGCGGCATACGATGGACGCGGCGCACTATGGCTAGCGTCCGCGCGATGGCCAACGCCATCGGGTTTATCGGCCGCTAGTGGCGCGTGGGCTTGATAACCATGGCTAGCTCGCCCGCCTAACGCGCAACGCGCCGCAGGGCGGGCAGGTGAGTGAGGGGTACCGGCAAGCGGCGTTGCCGCATACGCTGGCGCGCCTTCGGCCAGCGCTACTGGAAGCGCATCGCTGGCGCCTGCGCTGGCCTGATGCAGCGCTTGCGCCAAGGCTTGGTAGATAAAATCATGCACCAACCGCGCCTGATGAAAGCGCACTTCGTGCTTGGCCGGATGCACGTTGACATCCACTTGCCGCGCATCGAGTTCGATATACAGCACATAAGCGGCAAAGCGATCGCTCGGCAGCCGGTCAGCATAGGCTTGGCGAATCGCATGATTGATCAGCTTATCGCGCATCATGCGGCCATTGACGTAGGTGTATTGCAGATCGCTTTGCGCGCGTGCGCCGTCAGCGGTTGCCAGCCAGCCCCACAGACGCACATCGCTGTGGCTCGACTCAATCGCTAGCGCATATTGCATAAAACCAGCGCCACAAATCGCGCCAAGGCGCCGCGCCTGTTCGCTGGCGTGATTGGCCGCCCCAGCGGCAATAGCGCGATACTGGCGCATCACTTTGCCGTTGTGGCGCAAAGTAAATGCCACCTCAAAGCGCGACAGCGCGATGCGGCGCACCAACTCATCGATATGGGCAAATTCGGTTTTGTCGCTGCGCATAAATTTGCGCCGCGCAGGGGTATTAAAAAACAGATCGGCCACGGCCACGGTGGAGCCCACGGGGTGCGCGGCGGGGGTGAGCGTCACGCCCATTTCGCGCCCTTGCGCCATCGCCTGCCACGCTTCGCTTTGCGTTGCCGTGCGCGAGGTAAAGGTGAGCCGCGCCACCGAGCTTATCGACGCCAGCGCCTCGCCGCGAAAGCCCAAACTCATGATGGCTTCTAAGTCATCTAGGCTGGCAAGTTTAGAGGTGGCATGGCGGGCCAGCGCCAAGGTCAGTTCGCCCTTAGCCACCCCGCAGCCGTTATCCCGAATGCGTATGAGCTTGGCGCCGCCTTGCTCGATATCGATGTCAATTTTGCTCGCACCGGCATCGAGGCTATTTTCCACCAGCTCTTTGACCACCGACGAGGGGCGCTCTACCACCTCGCCAGCGGCGATTTGGTTAGCCAAGATCGGCGATAGCACCTGAATGGCCATGGTTACTCCTCGGGGATGGTCAACACTTGGCCGACTTGGATGTCCCGCGATTTGAGCTGATTAACCTCAACTAACCGCGCTTGGCTCACGCCATATTTTTCCGCCAACCGCGACAGGCTATCGCCGCTTTTCACGCGGTGGCGCGGCGCTGGACTGGGCGCCGGCAGGGCAGGCAACTGCAATACTTGGCCAATTTGGATCTCGCGCGAGCGCAAATTATTCATCTCCACCAGCGTGGCTTGGCTCACGCCATGCTTTTGCGCCAGATAGGACAAACTTTCCCCTCGGCGCACCACATGGCGCACGCGCGCCCCCTCGCTGCGCGGCGGTGAGCCGTTCACTGGCGTAGCGCGGGGCGTCGCCGCGCTGGCCGTGCGCACGCCGCCTTTGGTCGGATGCGCGCGGTAATAGTTGCGAATACCTTCAAAAATCGCCTGCGCCATGCGCGTTTGATAACCGGTATCGGCCAGCAATTTCTCTTCGGCGGGATTGGAAATAAAGCCAGTTTCCACCAGCACCGACGGAATATCCGGCGCTTTGAGCACGGCTAAGCTGGCATGCTCGGGGGCTTTTTTATGCAGCCGCGCCACGTTGCCCATGGCGCGCAAAATATGCCGGCTCACTTCGTAGCCTTCGGCACGCGACTTATCCATCGACAGATCTAAAAAGGTCTGCGCTAGATAGGCATTGGGCTCCGCTTGCGCCAGCACCTTGCCCACACCACCCAGCAGTTCGCCTTGCCGCTCTTGCTTTTCCAACCAACTGCCCATTTCACGGTTAGCGCGCTTGGTCGACAGCACCCACACCGATGCGCCGCGCGGTTTGGGGTTATGGAAACTATCGGCATGCACCGAGATCAACAGATCAGCTTTACTGTTGCGCGCCAGCGCCGAGCGCTTATTCAAATCGACAAAATAGTCACCTTGGCGGGTGAGCGCCGCGCGCATGCCGGGTTCAGCATTAATCAACTTGGCCAAGCGCTTAGACACCGCCAAGGTCACACGCTTTTCATAGGTGCGCTTGGGGCCAATCGAGCCGGGATCTTCGCCGCCGTGGCCGGGATCAATAGCGATCACCACTTCATCGCGCCGTGGCGGGGGGGTGGCTTGCGCCGCGGCCGCCGCACGCTTTTCCTCATACGGCAGATCAATTACCAAACGGTGGCCATAGGGCCCGGCGGGAGCAAGCGGGAAAATCACCGGCTTAATCGCACTGGCCAGCTCAATCACCAAGCGCACACTGCCCGCCGCAGGCGGCGTGCTCAAACGCACTTTGCTAATTAGCTCACTTTTTTTGCCGATATTTTCCAGCCGCGCCAAATTGGTGGTGCTCGGCAGATCAATCACCAAGCGGTGCGGGCCGGTTAAGGAGAAATGCTCATAGCGCGGCTGCTCGCTTAAATCGAGTACCACGCGGGTGTTATCCGGCGAGGGCCACACGCGCACACTTTTTAAATCATTAGCGAGCGCGGCTTGGCTGAGCAGCCACACGCAGCAGGCAAGAAGAATGCGCACCATTAGCTCAGTTGCTCCAATAACGTCTGCCCCAGCGGCGAGTGCGCCGTTAGTTGCGCCGAGCGCGCTTCGCCAACGTAGGTCAGGGTTAAATTAACATCCGCAGCCGCTAGCCAGCCTTGACCGCGCGAGGGCCACTCGACCAAGCACAGGCTATCGGCGGCAAAATAGTCGCGAATGCCCATAAATTCGAGCTCTTCTGGATCGCTTAAGCGATACAAATCAAAGTGATACACCTGCCACGGCGCCAAGCTATAGGGCTCGACCAAGGTATAGGTCGGGCTTTTTACTTTGCCCGTATGGCCCAGCGCCTGCACAAAGCCGCGGGTTAAGGTGGTTTTACCCGCCCCCAGATCACCGTGCAGATAAAACGTGGTGGCCGCGCGACAAGCGCGCGCCAGTTGGGCGCCAAGGGCGATGGTCGCGGCCTCGTCGGCCAAAGAAAAGGTCAGTTCGATTGCCATAGTTCATTGCTTCTCATACGCGGCTGAGCTTGCACAACATCAGCCAAAAAGAGAGTGTCACCCTTAAGGCGACCAACGGCCGCACTTTTTAAAATAGCCGCCAATAATAGCAGATGCGCCCTGCGATTACGCCGCTCGTTTTGCTTCGCGCGGCGCCTTTGCGCTAAAATCTGCCGCCGCGCGCTCCTGCGCTTCCTTTCACTGCCACAGGCCGCCATGCATACGCCCACCTTCACGCCCGACCAACTGTCAGCCCTTAGTGACCTAATCCAACAATGGGGCCGCGAGCTAGGCTTTGCCGCCGTGGGCATCTGCGATACCGATCTGCGCCTTGAAGAGCCCAAACTCAGCGCTTGGCTGGCGGCCGGTTATCACGGCGGCATGGAGTACATGGCGCGCCACGGCATGCTGCGCGCCCGCGCCGATGAACTGCACCCTGGCACCCTGCGCGTGATCAGCGCGCGCATGGATTATTTGCCGCCCAATGCCGCCTGCGCACGCACCTTGAGCGATACCTCACGCGGCTATATCAGCCGTTACGCCTTGGGCCGTGATTACCATAAACTCATGCGCCAGCGCTTAAAGCAACTCGGCGAGCGTATCGACGCGCACTGCCAAACCACGCTCAACTGGCGCCCGTTTGTCGATTCTGCGCCGATTTTAGAGCGCCCCTTAGCGGTCAAAGCCGGTTTGGGTGCCACCGGCAAACACACGCTACTGATTGCGCCGGGCGCCGGCTCGTTTAGCTTTTTGGGCGAGATTTTAATTGGCCTGCCGCTGCCCATTTCGCCAGTTGCAAGTGCCACCGACCCCTGCGGCGCCTGCGTCGCCTGCTTGAAAGCCTGCCCGACCGGCGCCATTGTGGCGCCGTATGTGGTCGATGCCCGCCGCTGCCTGTCTTATCTCAGCATTGAGCATGCCGGCGCTATTCCCGTCGAATTTCGCGCCGCCATGGGTAATCGCCTGTATGGCTGTGACGATTGCCAACTGATTTGCCCGCACAACCGCGATGCCAAAGCCAGCGCCGAAGCCGATTTTACCGCGCGCAGCGCGCTGCATCAGCCCGATCTGCTCAGCTTATGGCTCTGGGATGAAGCGGCCTTTTTAAAGGCCACCGAAGGCAGCCCCATTCGGCGCATTGGCTATGCCCGCTGGCGGCGCAACTTAGCCGTGGTGCTGGGTAACGGCCCCGCCACGCCCGAAGTAATAGCCGCGCTAAGCCACGCCTTACCCACGGCAGATGCGCTGCTCGCAGAGCACATCACTTGGGCCTTGGCCGAGTTAACCGCCCGCGGCAGCGCGCCGGCGCTGCCAAGCAAAGCTACCCAGCGCCTGATCCGCGCGATTGAAAAGGGCCTGCCCGATCACGCATAGGTCGCCGTTACGGCGGCGCGTTCTCATTTTCGTTTGGCAGTGCCCACAGAATAAACCGCGCTAACGCGCGATAAGGCGCTTCGGCCACACTGTCGCGCCACAGCCACACTTCACGCCGAATCGTGCCACACGCGGGCCCTTCCGGCGTATCCTCGGCCAACAAACACAAGCGCAACACGCCCGGCAGCACGCGGCTGCTAGGTGCCAAGCGATAACGCACGCCGCCGAGTATCAGCCACGGCGTGGCCCATTGCCCCTGCCATGGCGCGGGCAAACGCCGCCACGCCGCATACAGCATTCCGCCCCAAAGCGGCCCAAACAGCCACCAATGCCAGCCGCTGAGCAGCTGACTGCAAGGATAAAGCAGCAGCACAAATACCCCCACCAGCACAAGGCGCTGCTGGCGCGAAGGCCCGACGTCGAGCAAAAGGCTCATCGCTGTTTAGGCAAGTCGGCTATCGCGGTAAGCCAGCAAGCGCGCCAGCATAGCGACAAAGGCGGGATTATCTGGCGCACCAAAGCCCATGCACCACTTAAATAAGTCAGGATCATCGCAGTTAAGCAGTTCGCTAAAGGTCGCTTGCTCGCTGGCATCGAGCGCATCAAAGCAGTGCTCAAAAAACGGCATAAAAATCACATCTAATTCCAACATGCCGCGGCGGCACGCCCATTTTAAGCGCGATTTGGCTTGCGCATCTAACATAATGACTCCTTGGCTGCGCCTTACGCGCAGGTTACATCAATCAGTAAATCCAGCAGCACTGAGCCTAACAGGCGGCCTTATCGCGCCGCAAACAGAAGTTTTGCTGCTGACAAAGGCGGCGCGGGGCTTTACCATCGCGCCACTCTATCTTGTTACCCGTCGAGAGTTGCTATGAGCGCCACATCCCTGCTTACCCCTAGCCTGCCCGCTACCCCACACCACTTTGCGCTGACCGAACTTGCGCTCACCGAGGTGCGCGGCCCCGATAGCTTGACCTATCTGCACGGCCAACTGACCTGCGAAGTGAAAAGCCTGCAACCCGGCCAGCACCGCGTAGGCGGACACTGTGATGCCAAAGGCCGGCTGTGGAGCGATGTGCGCCTGCTTTGCTTGCCAGAGGCCCTGCTGCTACTCACCCCCGCCAGCGCCTTCGAACGCCAGCACAACGAGCTGAAAAAATTTGCCGTGTTTGCCAAGGTTGACATCACGCCCAGCACCTTAACTGCGCACGGTCTAGCCGGCGATGGCAGTGACGCCCTGATGCTGGCGCGCTGGGGTTTAAGCGAGAGTGGCCTTATCGACGGCGGCATGGCGCTGCAGGTGGCCAACGACCGCTGGCTACTGGTCGGGGATCCGGCGCTACTGGCCGATCTGCCGGTCGCAGCTGAACCGCTCTGGTGGGGCTTAGATATTGCCGCCGGCATCGGTCATATCACCGCCGCCTGCCAAGGCGAATACTTGCCGCAAATGATCAACCTGCACGCCTTAGGCGGCATCAGCTTTACCAAAGGCTGCTATTTGGGCCAAGAGCCGGTCGCACGGGCAAAATATCGCGGCGCCAATAACCGCGCCCTGTATGTGCTTGCTGGCCTATATGCAGGCGAGGTAGCCAGTGGCGCCGAGCTAGAAATCGCCTTGGCCAGTGGCTGGCGTCGCCAAGGCCAAGTGCTGAACGCGTGGCACGCCGATGGCTGGCTGTGGCTGACCGCCGTACTGCCCAATGACACTGCGGCCGACGCGCATTTTCGCTTAAAAGATGCCGAAGATAGCGTGCTGCACGTGCAACCGCTGCCGTATCGTATCGACGAGGCTTAAGCGCTGCGCGAGACGCTAAGAGCGCCCGCAGGCGGCGCAAAAACTGTGCGCTGCCGCCCGCACTGAGGAGGCCGGCGCCCTTATCCCTCCCCGCGCGCCGAGGGAGGTGATAAGATAGCGCCTTTTCGCGCGCCCCCTTGCTGGCGGCGCGCCGCTGTTAGGCTTGCACGCCACGCTTTGCGGGCAGATGAGGATGTATGGCTACGAAAAAAATCGACCGCTTAAGCTTTGACGCCACCTTGGCCGAATTAGAGACCATCGTGAACGCGCTCGAGCAAGGCGCGCTGCCGCTAGAAGAAGCGCTGAAACAATTTGAGCAAGGTGTGCATTTGGTGCGCGCAGGCCAAGCCAAGCTCGAACAAGCCGAGCAAAAAATCCTCTTGCTGCAACAAAACGCCAACGGTGAGGACACCTTGGTGCCGTTTAGCCCCAGCCAAGGAGGCTATTAAATGTCTCTGGCGGAGTTTTCGACCCACTATCGCGCGCGCATTGACGCTTTTTTAGCGGCCAAAATCGAGGCGCAGCCCGATCTAGCCCCGCGCCTGCGCGCAGCGATGGCGCACGGCGTCTTGCAAGGCGGCAAGCGGGTGCGGCCGTTTTTGGTCTATGCCGTAGGAGAAATGCTCGGCGTACCAGTGGCGCAATTAGATGCGCCGGCAGCGGCGATTGAATGCATTCACGCCTATTCGCTGATCCACGATGACCTGCCGGCGATGGATAACGACGATTTACGTCGCGGCCAGCCCACCGTACATAAAGCCTTTGATGAGGCGACTGCGATTTTAGCCGGTGACGCGCTGCAAACTTTGGCCTTTAGCATCTTAAGTGAAACGCCACATACGCCACTGCCAGCGGCCACGCGCCTGACCCAAGTGGCTACCTTGGCGCGCGCCTCGGGCTACCTTGGCATGTGCGGCGGCCAAGCCTTAGACTTAGCCGGCGAAGGGCAGCGCTTAGATTTAGCCGCGCTTGAGGCCATCCATCGGCATAAAACCGGCGCATTAATTGAGTGTGCGGTGACCTTAGCCGCCTTGTGTCAACCCGATGTGGCGCCCAGCACGTTAAGCGCATTGCAACGCTACGCCGCCGCCATTGGTCTGGCATTTCAGGTACAAGATGACATCTTAGATATCACCAGTGACACCGCTACGTTGGGCAAGCCACAAGGCTCCGATACGCGGCAAGAAAAAAGCACCTATCCGGCGCTGCTCGGGCTGGCGCAGGCGCAAGCGCTAGCCGATGACTTGCACCAACAAGCCCTGCACGCACTGGCTGTGCTGCCTTATAACACCCATTTGCTAGCCGCTTTTGCCGATTACATCGTCAAGCGCGCCCATTAACCACTGGATAGCCGTGACGCTATGAGCATTGAAATTAGCCATTACCCCACCTTGGCCGGGGTCGAGTTGCCTGAGCAACTGCGCCAACTGCCAGTGAGTGAACTGCCGACGCTGTGCGCTGAATTGCGCGAATTTTTGCTGCGCTCGGTCAGCCGCTCCAGTGGTCACTTTGCCTCCGGCCTTGGCGCCGTCGAGCTCACGGTTGCCCTGCATTATGTCTACAACACCCCATTTGATCGCCTGATCTGGGATGTGGGCCACCAAGCCTATCCGCACAAAATTTTAACCGGCCGCCGCGGGCGCATTCACACCATCCGCGAGCAAGACGGCCTGCACCCGTTTCCGTGGCGGCAAGAGAGCGACTATGACGTGCTCTCGGTTGGCCATTCCAGCACCTCGATCAGCGCCGCG
>JBOFMA010000207.1:0-17558 GCA_051658125.1 Aeromonas sp. | reverse complement strand
TATGGCGGCAATCCGCTTGCTTGCGCGGTGGGCTTGGCCGCGCTAACCGCGCTTGATCAGCCGGCATTGCTCGCCAACGTGCAGGCCCGCTCGGCGCAGTGGTTGGCCGGCATGCAGGCTATCAATGCCCAATTTGACTGTTTTAGCGATTTGCGCGGGCAAGGTTTGCTGCTTGGCGCCGAGCTTAAACCCGCGCTGGCCGGCCGCGCGCGCGAAGTAATGGGCCACGCCCTCGCCGCTGGCGTGGTGGTGCTGGCCGCCGGCCCCGATGTGCTGCGCTTTGCGCCAGCGCTCAACATCAGCGCCGCGGAAATTGAGCAAGGCTTACAGCGCCTTGCTCAAGGGTTGTCCGCTTGGCTGAAATAAACCAGTTAACCGGCCGCCGTCACCTCGTGCAGTGCGGCCGCCAACAGATCTAAGCCTTCATCAATCAGCTCGGATGAGGCGGTCAGCGGGGCTAAAAAGCGAATAACGTTGCCGCGCACACCGCAGGCGAGCAGCAATAAGCCGCGCTGTGCGGCGGCTTGGACTAACCGCTTGGTCAACTCGCTGGCTGGGCGGGCGGCGTCGGCGTTTTCCACCAGCTCCATCGCCACCATGGCGCCGACCCCGCGCACATCGCCAATACAGTTAAAGCGCGCCTGCAACTGGCGCAGCCGCGTGATCAGTTGCTCGCCTTGCGCTTGCGCGCGCTGATTTAAGTTCTCCTCTTTTAGCACCTCAAATACCGCCAACGCCGCAGCGCAGGCCAGCGGATTACCGGCATAGGTGCCGCCCAAACCGCCCGGCAAGGGTGCCTGCATAATGTGGCTTTTGCCCACCACGGCTGCCAGCGGTAAGCCGCCGGCCAAACTTTTTGCCACTGTCATCAAATCGGGCGCCACGCCGCTGTGCTCACAGGCAAAGGTCTTGCCGGTGCGGCAAAAACCGCTTTGAATTTCATCGGCAATCAGCAACATGCCGTGGGCATCACAAATCTGGCGCAGCGCGTGTAAAAAGCTGGGCGGCGCAGCATAAAAGCCGCCTTCGCCTTGCACCGGCTCGATAATGATCGCCGCGATACGCGCGCTATCAATATCGGCGTGCAGGCAGCGATCGAGCGCGGCCAAGGCGTCGGCTTCACTGACGCCTAAATACTCGGCGGGATAGGGCAAATGATAAATTTCGCCCGGAAACGGGCCAAAGCCGACTTTGTATGGCGTGACTTTGCCAGTGAGCGCCATGCCAAGCAAGGTGCGGCCATGGAAGCCGCCACTAAAGGCAATAACGCCACTGCGCCCGGTATAGGCGCGCGCGATTTTCACCGCATTTTCCACCGCTTCGGCGCCGGTTGAGACCAGCAAACTGCGCTTAGGCCCCGGGCCTGGCATCAGCGCATTTAACGCCTCTGCCACCTGCACATAGGCCGTATAAGGCGTCACTTGAAAGCAAGTGTGGGTAAAGCGCGCGAGCTGCGCTTGTATCGCCGCCACCACCTTGGGGTGATTGTGGCCGGTATTGAGCACGGCAATGCCGCTGGCAAAATCGATATAACGCTGGCCTTCTACATCCCACAATTCGGCATTTTGCGCGCGGGCAATAAAGGCCGGCCACAGTGTGGCCACGCCATCGGCCACGGCGCTGTGGCGGCGCGCTTGCCAGCCGTCATTGGTAAGCGGTTCTTGCTGCATACACTCTCCTTGTGCCGTCAATCAGCGCGGGGCTTACGTTAAGCCACGCCGCCAAAACATTGATATTTAGTCACTAGATACTCTTCTAAGCCTTCAACGCCGCCTTCGCGCCCCAGCCCTGAGGCTTTCACGCCGCCAAACGGCGCCACTTCGGTGGAGATCACGCCTTCATTGATGCCCAGCATGCCAAACTCCAACGCCTCACTTACCCGCCAAATGCGGCCAATATCGCGGCTATAAAAATACGCTGCCAAGCCATACGGCGTGGCATTGGCCAGCGCAATCGCTTCGGCTTCGCTGTGAAAGCGCACAATCGGCGCCACGGGGCCAAAGATCTCTTGCTGCAAGATGGGGTTATCGGCCGCCACATCCACTAGCACAGTGGGGCAATAGAAATTGTCGCCCGCCGCATGCGCTCGGCCACCGCACAACACCCGCGCACCAGCGGCCACGGCGGCGGCAACCTTGTCCGCCACCGCCTGCTGAGCACTGCTATTAATCAACGGGCCGATTTGGCAGCCGGCCTGCAAGCCATCACCGACACTCAGCGCCACCACCGCTTGGCTAAAGGCACTCACAAAGGCGGCGTACACCGCCTCGTGCACCAAAAAGCGATTCGCGCAGACGCAGGTTTGCCCCGCATTACGAAATTTCGAGGCCAGCGCTCCGGCCACGGCGGCGGGAATATCGGCATCATCAAACACAATAAAGGGCGCGTTACCGCCGAGTTCCAGTGACAGGCGCTTTACGCTCGGCGCGCATTGCGCCATCAATTGGCTGCCCACGGCGGTAGACCCAGTAAACGACAGTTTGCGCACCAACGGACTAGCACACAGCGCCGCGCCGACGCCGCTGGCATCGGTGCTCGGCACCACATTAATCACCCCAGGCGCAATGCCCACCTCATGGGCCAGCGCGGCTAAGGCCAGCGCGCACAAGGGCGTATCGCGCGCCGGTTTGATCACGATGCTACAACCGGCGGCCAAAGCCGGTGCGGCTTTGCGCGTTAGCATGGCGATGGGGAAATTCCACGGCGTGATCGCCGCCACCACGCCGATGGGCTGCTTAATGGTTTGTAAGCGTTTATCGCGGCTGTGGCTGGGAATGGTGCGGCCATACGCGCGCTTGCCCTCTTCACTAAACCACTCAATAAAGCTCGCGCCATAGCGCACTTCGGCCAACGCTTCGCAGAGCGGTTTACCTTGCTCGCAGGTGAGCAAATGCGCCAGCGCGTTTTCCTCACGCAGCACAGCCTCATACCACGCGCGCAAATAGTGGCTGCGCTCTTTTGCGCTTAGCGCCGCCCACGCCGGCTGGGCACGCTGGGCACAGGCAATCGCCCGCGTCACATCGTCTAGCGCCAGATCGGCCACCGCAGTTATCGGCAGGCCATTCGCCGGATTGCTTACCACATAGTGCGCGCCGGTGGCGGCGGCGCACCACTGGCCATCGATATAAGCCTTGGAATAAATCAGTTCACGCATAAACGCCTCGCAAGCCAGAGCGCCTCAAAAACCGGCGACTTAGCGCCGCCGGCTTGGGCTTAAAATGACCTTAAAGGGCGCAAAAATGATTTGCAAGATGTTAAATCAAGGTTACAAAAGAGTAACTAGGGCTGCCAAAGCCCGCTTTCGCTAAGCGCAGACAAGGATGCCTGACGATGCACGAAACCCCGACACGGACTTCACCCATTGCCCCAAGCCCAACGCCCAACACCGCCAGCGCGCCACAAGGGCATGTGGCTAGTTATTACGCCGCCACTGCCACGCCCCATGTGCCCTATAACCAGCTCAACGAAGCGATCAGTGCCGATGTATGCGTGATTGGCGCGGGTTACACTGGACTGTCTAGCGCTCTGCATTTAGTCGAACTCGGCTTTGAAGTGGTCGTGCTGGAAGCGGCCAAAATTGGCTTTGGCGCCAGCGGCCGCAATGGTGGGCAAATTGTTAACTCCTTTAGCCGCGATATCGACACCATTGAGGCCACCTGTCCCCCAGCGCAAGCCAAATTACTCGGCTCTATGTTATTTGAAGGCAGCGATATTATTCGCGAGCGCATCGCGCGCTATAACATTGCCTGCGATATACAAACCGGCGGCGTGTTTGCCGCCGACACACCCAAGCAGTTACATGAATTAGAAGCGCAAGCCAAACGCTGGCAGCGCTGGGGCAATGATGATCTCACCTTGCTCGATGCCACGGCCATTGCTCAAGAAGTGCAGACCGAACGCTATGTCGGCGGCTTGCTCGATAAACGGGGCGGCCATCTGCACCCGCTCAATTTAGCCCTAGGTGAAGCACAAGCCATCCGCAGTTTAGGCGGGCGCATTTACGAGCAATCCAAAGTAGTGCGCATTCGCGCCGGTGAACCAGCCACCGTGTTCACCGCGCACGGCCAAGTCACGGCGCGCTTTCTTGTCGTCGCCGGTAACGCCTATTTAGATAATTTAGTGCCGGCACTGGCGGCCAAAAGCATGCCCTGCGGCACGCAAATCATCGCCACCGAACCCTTAAGTGAGGCGCAAGCCTGCGCCCTGTTGCCGCATAACTACTGCGTGGAGGATTGTAACTTTTTGCTCGATTACTACCGCTTAAGTGCCGACCGCCGCCTGCTGTATGGTGGCGGCGTGGTGTATGGCGCGCGCGATCCGGCCAATATCGAGCGCTTGATCCGGCCCAAACTGGCGAAAACCTTTCCCCAGTTGGCGCAGGTTAAATTTGATTACGCGTGGACCGGCAACTTTTTGCTCACCCTGTCGCGCCTGCCGCAGTGCGGGCGCATCGGGCCGAACGTGTATTACATGCAAGGCGATAGCGGCCACGGCGTGACTTATACCCATTTGATTGGCAAGTTGCTGGCCGAAGCGCTGCGCGGCCAAGCCGAGCGCTTTGATGCCTTTGCCCACCTGCCGCACTACCCCTTCCCCGGAGGCCACCTGCTGCGCATCCCATTTACCGCCGCCGGCGCGGCGTGGTACAGCCTGCGCGATCGCTTAGGGATTTAAACTTGCGCGCGCCATGCCCTCTTGCTAGCCTGCGCGCAGCTTAAAAAGCAACACGCAAGGGGCAGTATGAGTCAGGTGTTAACCGATCTGCTGGCGCTATTGGCGCTGGAGAAAATTGAAAACGGCATTTTTCGCGGCCAAAGCCAAGATTTAGGCCTCAAAGCCGTGTTTGGCGGCCAAGTGATGGGCCAAGCGCTCTCGGCCGCCAAGCAAACGGTGGCCGCTGGGCGCCATGTGCACAGTTTTCACTCTTATTTTTTACGCCCAGGCGATGCCAGCCGGCCGATTGTCTATGACGTGGAAAACATTCGTGATGGCAAAACCATCTCTACCCGCCGCGTGAAAGCGGTGCAAAACGGCAAACCGATTTTTTATCTCAACGCCTCGTTTCAAACCGAAAGTTTGGGCTTTGACCACCACGCCGTTATGCCCGAAAACGTGCCCGCGCCCGAGGGCTTAAAAAGCGAGCTCGAACTCGCCCGCCCCTACGCCAGCTATATTCCCGCCGCCATTGCCGACAAAATTTTGGCCGAAAAGCCGATTGAAATTCGCCCGGTCACCTTAGTTGACCCCATTCACCCGAAAGTGCAGGCGCCAACGCGCATGGTCTGGGTTAAGGCCAATGGCGCCATGCCCGATGATCGGCGCGTGCATAAATATTTGCTGGCGTATGCCTCGGACTTTAACTTTTTGCTCACTGCGCTACAGCCCCACGGCGTCTCTTATTGGTCACCGAAAATGCAAGTGGCCACCATCGATCACTCCATGTGGTTTCACCGCGATTTTCGCGTTGACGATTGGCTGCTGTATGTGGTCGATAGCCCGAATGCCAGCGGTGGCCGTGGCTTAGTACGCGGACACTTTTTTACCCGTGAAGGGGTGCTAGTGGCCAGTACCATGCAAGAAGGGGTGATGCGCGAAGTACAACCGCACGATCACTAAGTGGCTGTTTTCATTGGCAAGCACCGGTGAACAAGGTAGATTGCCCGGATCTTAAGTTTTACCACCGCGGGAATGGACGCGGGCTATTGCGTGAGGATGGGCATGCAGATCTATTTTGTGTTAGTTGCGCCGGCGCGCGCGGCCAATGTCGGCGCCGCCGCGCGCGCCATGAAAACCATGGGTTTTAGTGCGATGCGTCTAGTGGCCAGTCGCGTACATGAAGCAGAAGAGGCGCATTGGGTGGCCCACGGCGCGCAAGAGATCTTGCAGCAGGCCCAAGCGTTTGCCACCTTGCCCGAAGCGCTGGCCGATATGGATTTAGTCATCGCCACCACCGCCCGTGAGCGCGGCCGCTACGCGCACTATTTTACCCCGAGCGAAATTCGCCAGCAGATCCAAGCCAAGCCCAGTGCGCACAACATCGCCATTGTGTTTGGCTGCGAAGAGTCGGGCCTGTCGAATGAGCAATTGGCGCAGGTTGATCTCATCAGCTATTTGCCGCTCAAAGTCAGCTACCCGTCACTGAATCTGGGCCAAGCCATCATGCTGTATGCCTATGAACTGAGCCAGTTGACCGCCAGCCCACGCTTAGGCGAGTCGCCGGCGCCACCGGGCAATCTCGCGCAAGTACGCGTGCTTAAACAGACGGCCACCAATTTGCTGGCGCAATTAGGCGTGAGTGAAGACGAAAAATTGCACCACTGGGCGCTCGATAGCCTGCCGCAACTAGGCCAGCGCGATCTCAATATGCTGCACCTATTGTGCAAAGATTTGAGCCGCGCCCTGGCCGCGCACGACCCGAGTGCCGCACAGGAGTAAGTTATGCCGCATACCCAAGCGCTCAAAAATCTCATTCAATTGCGCCGGCTGCGCTTTGAAGGTGTGCGCGAGCAGCGCTTTGCGCGCTTTTATGCCACACAATATTTAAAACTCTCGCGCCACTATTTAACTCTGGGTTTGGCCTTGCTGCTGGCCTTTGCCTTTGTGGATATTTGGTCACTCAGCCAAGCGGTGTGGCCAGCGCTGTTGCTGCGCTTGGTGCTTTTTTCGGTGCTGCTTGGCACCCTGCACTACGCCTTAAGGCATCGCCGGCGGCGCACGCCGTTTTATATCATGTGGTTTGAGTCTATCGGCCTGATCTTAAGCAACTTGGTGATCATGACGATCAGCCTATTAGCCGCTAAAGAAGGGCTGCCCGAATATCAAAACAGCGCGCTGTTAATCATTTTATTTACCGCCACCTTATCGCGGCTACCGTTTCGCTTTTGCTTACTCACACTGAGCATTTCGCTAGCCACCTATACCGCCAGCGCCTGGTGGCTCGCATCAGTGTCCGGCCAAGCCATCAGCTTAAAAGAGATGGCGATTGTCGCCGTGGCGGCCTTAATGAGCATTATTCACTGCTTTGCCCGTGAATATGAGAGCCGGCGCCACTACTTAATCACCGTGGAACTCAAAGCGCAGCGCCAGCAACTGCTGCGCACCCAGCAACAACTGCACTGGTTAGTCGAACACGACGTGTTAACCGGTTTATATAACCGGCGCTATTTTGATGAACTGCTCGCGAAAAACTGCGCCGCCTGCGCTAGCGCGCGCAACCCCCTCACGCTACTACTGATTGACGTTGACCACTTTAAGCGCATCAATGATCAATTAGGCCATATGGCTGGGGACGAATGTTTGCGCCAATTAAGTCAGGTGCTGGCCAGCTTTAGCCGCCGCCAACACGATTTTGTTGCCCGTATCGGCGGGGAAGAGTTTGCCATTGTCTTGCCGCAAATGGGCCTAGATACAGCACAAGAGCGGGCTCAGGTCTTGTGCCAAGCCATTATCGAACGCGGTTTACGCCACGCCGACGGCGCGCCAGTGTCGGTGAGCGTGGGGCTAGCGGTGTATGTCGGTAAACGCCGCCATAACCAAGGCGCGGCGAAAAATGGTGAGCTGGCCGCGCAAGCGCTGCGTTTAAGCGCCGATAGCGCCCTGTATCAGGCCAAGCACGCCGGCCGTAATCAAGTGGCCAACGGCGGTGAAATCAGCTTACCCGCCGACACTTACGCCCAATAGGCGCAGGCTTCAGTCGACGCGTAAGCAAAACCAAGCGGGCTGCCACGGCCACATCAAAGAGGCCGTGGCGCTTGCCACCAAAAAGGATTTTTGTATGCCAAAACGCACTATTACCGCGCTACTGCTTAGCTTGGCGAGCATCAGTGCCCACGCCTATGACAATGGCCCGCAAGTCTTAGCTTGCGATTACCAACGCGGCGCGATTGAAGACACAGACATTTGTTTGCTTACCGGCAGTGGCACCAACCAAGGCATAAGTTGGCAGGTGTTTAAGTGGCAAGGCACCCTCTACCGCCATTTCAGCAGTGCCGAGAAACAGCTAGAAATTATTAATACTGACGGCGACATAATAAGCACACTGCCCGTACAAGTAGAAACCAAAAGCTGCCGCCCCGGCGGTCGCGAGGCAAGCGTGTTTACCTTTAGCAACGGCGATTATGTTTGCCTCTATTGGCCGCGTTAAGCCAGAGCCCGCCGCTAAGCGGCGGACTTATTGTTCTGCTTTCAGCGCCGCCTCACTTAAAAACGACCACGCCCCATCAGCTAACTCATCCATGTACTCTCCTTGCCATTCTCCGTGCGCCAGCAATAGGCCATTGTGGCTTATTGGCGTGCAACAGCTCTCGCTACCCTAGCGAAACAGATAGGCAAGATCTACTCCTAATGATAATATTTTGCCGCGCGATCACAGGGCGTGACCCGCCGCGTTAATCCCATTCTGGCTGATCGCCATTCCCCAAGACAGGATGTCTGCGCATGCGCTGTTGCCCACGCCAAGAAAAGGCTAGCGACATGCCGCCCCAACAGCGTTGGCTCGCCCATGCTGTGCGGTAGCCATGGCAGAGTTAAGCAGCCCAAACATCGGCCTCATTATTGCCATCACCCCCATGGCGCTGGTCATCCTGCGCCAAGGCTGCAACTTCAGTGCGCAATCAGGGTCACGGCTTGCCTAAAGATTTCGGCGCGCGCGCCGAGTGCGGTCATCCTGCGCGAACGCAGTGAGTCGCAGGATCCACAAGGCCTTGCTTAAAACAAACCATTGATCGCCTACGACATACAGGGCATGGGCTATAAATAAAATACAACAAGTAAAACAGTTGATTAGCGAGATCAATCGCCTACATGAGCAATTTTCCACCGATTATTTTGATAAGTAGATATTGAAAATAGATTAAAAAAGAACCCCCTCCCAGCCTCCCCCTTACGCAAGCGCAAGGGGGAGGTGCTTCCGACGCCATCGGTATGACCTCCACGGGGATAGGTATCGGCTATCGAATAGGGCTGCAAATGACTTAGCCCCTCCCTTTTCAAGGGAGGGGTTGGGGAGGGTTACACCCACACAGGGACAATTAAATTTCATTGGCCACTTAAGTAGATATTGAAAATAGATTGAAAACAAACCCCCTCCCAGCCTCCCCCTTACGCAAGCGCAAGGGGGAGGTGCTTCCGACGCCATCGGTATGGCCTCCACGGGGATAGGTATCGGCTATCGAATAGGGCTGCAAATGACTTAGCCCCTCCCTTTTCAAGGGAGGGGTTGGGGAGGGTTATACCTGCACAGGGACAATTAAATTTCATTGGCCACTTACGATATTTTACCGATGGGATTTGCCCCTCGCTTAAGCGGAGCCCTCATCGATGAACTGCCCTCTGTAGTCATATTATCGGAGGTTGATGCCAATACTTGGCGAGACGCGCGCTCAGCCCACAGGTCGTATTCATCTGCGGCAACGATGTTCACGCGCAGCATGTCGCCCGCGCTTAAACCGGTTTCACCGTTTAAATAGACCACGCCGTCAATCTCGGGCGCGTCGCTAAACGAGCGGCCAATAGCGCCTTCTTCATCCACTTCATCAATCAGCACGGTGAGCGTTTGGCCGACTTTACGCGCCAATTTTCGCGCCGACACTTGCTGTTGCAGGGTCATGAAGCGATCAAAACGCGCTTGTTTGACCTCTTCCGGCACTTGCTCGGGCAGCTCATTGGCTGCGGCGCCTTTAACGGGGCTATACGGGAAGCAGCCAACGCGGTCGAGCTCGGCTTTATCAATAAAATCGAGCAGTTGCTGGAAGTCGTCTTCGGTTTCGCCCGGGAAACCGACGATAAAGGTCGAGCGCAGGGTGATCTCGGGGCAGATCTCACGCCATTTTTGAATGCGCTCTAGCGTGCGTTCCACCGAGCCGGGACGCTTCATTAATTTCAAGATGCGTGGGCTGGCGTGTTGCAGCGGTATATCTAAATACGGCAAAACTTTGCCATCGCGCATCAATGGGATCAGATCATCGACATGCGGGTAAGGGTAAACGTAATGCAGGCGTACCCAGATATCGAGCTTGGCCAATTCGCTGCACAGCGCAGCCAAGCTGGTTTTCACCGGCATGCCGTCATAAAAACCGGTGCGATGCTTCACATCCACGCCATAGGCGCTGGAATCTTGCGAAATCACCAGCAGCTCTTTCACGCCAGCGGCTTTTAAGCGCTTGGCTTCGCTTAACACCTCGCCAATCGGGCGGCTAACTAAGTCACCGCGCAGGCCGGGGATAATGCAAAACGAGCAGCTGTGATTGCAGCCTTCGGAAATTTTTAAATAGGCAAAGTGGCGCGGGGTGAGCTTCACGCCGTGCGCCGGCACCAAGCTGGTGAAGGGGTTATGCGCCGGTTTGCCGACATAGGTGTGTACATGCGCCAGCACCTCTTCATAGGCGTGCGGGCCGGTGATCTCCAGCACTTTAGGATGAATTTCACGAATTTCATCCTCTTTGGCGCCCAAGCAGCCGGTCACAATCACTTTGCCGTTTTCGGCCAAGGCTTCGCCGATAGCTTCGAGTGACTCTTGTACGGCGCTGTCGATAAAGCCGCAGGTGTTCACGATCACCAAGGCGGCATCGTCATAGCTGGACACCACGTCATACCCCTCGGTGCGCAATTGCGTCAAGATGCGCTCGGAATCGACTAGGTTTTTCGGGCAGCCCAAAGAGACAAAGCCGATCTTGGGGGCGTGTTGGGTATGAGGCATGACGATCTACTCTTTAAACAGGGGAACAGGCCAATAAGGCCGCGCAGTCTATCAAAGCGGCCGCATAAACTCTATTGGGCGGGTAAAAAATGGCCAGCCGATACGCACATTTAGCGCACATCCGCTTGACCTACCACGCCGTCTGCGCGCAGTAGCGCGGCGTAATCGGCGGGCAGCACGTGGCCATGGCTGAGCCAAATACCAGCAAACGGCACCACTGTGCGCATGGCGGTGAGCGGTTTCACCGCCACCGGCAGCTGCGCACGGGCAGAGGCTTGTTTGGCTAAGGACAGATCCGGCTCGCAGGCACTAACGCTAAAACCGGCCGCTTGCAGCGCCAGCAAATCGTCACCGGCGCCGCAGTGGGCGCATAAAACATGGGCGCCAGCCGGCAGCGCGGCGATAAAGTGCGCCAGAGAGGTCAAGGTGGACATAGCGTGTTCCTGAGCAAAAAAAGCGCCCGCAGGCGCTTTTAACATTGAGATGGGGTTGGCCACATCGCTCTGCCGTGCAGCAAAACGGGCCGGCCAACCACGCCGCTAACGCAGGCTGCGCGTTAAGCGCTAAACCAGTAGCCGCGATTGACTAAGCGGGTCAGTAGTTGCAAAAAGCCGGCTTGATCGGCTAGCGAGGCTAAATCGGCGCAAGTGATCACATCGCGGTCACACAGCAGTGAAATCGCCGCGCTATCGGGGCTAGCCAGTGTCCACTTTTCGCCATCGATATAGCAGTGATCGCGCTCGCCGCTAAACCAGACGCAGCGCAAACCGGCCACGCGAGCAAATTCGCCACCGGCCAACAGTTCGGCGGCCAACTCGTCGGCGCTGTATTCTGGCTCTAGTGGGCAGACGTCCATCTCGTGCTTGGCTTCCGAGATATAAGTGCCAAACCACGCTTTAAACAGCGCTTCATCATCGAGCACGTGCTGCATTAACTCGCGCAGGCGATGCAATTCACGCGCTTTAACTTCGCCATGCGCCGTGCACGCGGTCAGATCAGGATCGGTGTACAGCGGCAACTTGACCTCTTCGTCGATCAAGTGATCGGCAAACGACGAGATCAGGGTTTTCGCATCGGGCGCGCGAAAACCGACCGACAGGTTCATCGACGGCTCAATAGCGTAACCTTCGTGCGGGAATCCTGGCGGAATATACAAAATATCGCCCGGCTCCATAATGACGTCGATAATGGCGTCAAACGGCTCGCAGTGCAGCAGCGCGGCGTGCGCGGCAAATTCATTGAGCGGCAGCGCTTCACCGACGCGCCAATGGCGTTTGCCCATGCCTTGGGTAATGAACACATCGTAGTGATCAATATGCGGGCCAACACCGGCTTTAGGCGTTGAATAGCTGACCATCACGTCATCTAAGCGCCAGCCGGGAATAAACTCAAACGGCTTGGCCAAGGCGTTTACTTCTGGCACCCAGTGGTTACAGGCTTGCACCAACACGGTCCACAGCTCGTCGCCCAAGTGGTCATAGGAGGCAAACGGGCCGTGTGCCGCTTGCCATTGGCCGTCAAAGCGGGTGACGAGGCGGGATTCCACTTCCTCTTCCATCGCTAAGCCAGCCAACTCTTCTGGCGTGATCGGGTCTTTAAAATCTTTAAAGCCGCCTTTGATCAACAGCGGGCGCTTTTGCCAGTAATTGGCCAAAAAATCTTGGATATCTAAATTCAGTTGGTACATAGCACCTATCCACTGGGTAGGAAAATAGCCAGCGCAGGTGGCTTTGTGGCCAAACCTGCGCGGCAAGGATTACAACAGATCCACCAAGCGCTTGGCGTCACCCAAATAATTGCTCGGTGTCAGTTGCTTTAATTCGGCTTTCACCGCCTCTGGCAATTCCAGCGTATCGACAAACTCACGCATACCGTCAGCATCCACCCGCCGACCACGGGTTAAGGCTTTGAGCTTTTCATACGGCTGTTCAATGCCATAGCGGCGCATCACGGTTTGGATCGGCTCGGCCAGCACTTCCCAATTGGCATTTAAATCTGCCCGCATGGCCGCTTCATTGGCTTCTAATTTGGCTATGCCTTTGAGTGAGGCTTGATAGGCAATCACGGAATAACCCACCGCCACGCCTAAGTTACGTAGCACGGTAGAATCGGTTAAATCCCGCTGCCAGCGCGAAATCGGCAGTTTGCTGGCCAAGTGTTGGAACACGGCATTGGCCAGACCTAAGTTGCCTTCGGCGTTTTCAAAATCAATCGGGTTCACTTTGTGCGGCATGGTCGAGGAGCCAATTTCACCAGCCACGGTGCGCTGCTTAAAGTGGCCCAACGAGATATAACCCCAAATATCGCGGTTAAAGTCGATCAAGATGGTGTTAAAGCGCGCCACGGCATCAAACAGCTCAGCAATGTAATCGTGCGGCTCAATTTGCGTGGTGTAGGGGTTCCACGTTAAGCCCAAACCGGTCACAAATTCACCGGCGAGCGCGTGCCAATCCACGTTCGGATAAGCGCTCAGGTGCGCGTTGTAGTTGCCCACCGCGCCGTTGATCTTGCCGAGTAATTCCACCGCCATGATCTGCTGGAACTGGCGCTCTAAACGATAGGCCACGTTGGCCATCTCTTTGCCCATGGTGGTCGGCGTTGCTGGCTGACCGTGGGTGCGCGACAGCAGCGGCAGATCGCGATATTCCAGCGCTAAGCGCTTAATTTCGCTGATAAGTTCGCTGCAATAGGGCGCCAGCACGGTTTCGCGCGCCGCTTTGAGCATCAAGCCGTGGGCGTTGTTATTAATATCTTCTGAAGTGCAAGCAAAGTGGATAAATTCGGCCACCGCAGCCAACTCGGGCAGCAGCGAGACTTTCTCTTTTAAGAAGTACTCCACCGCTTTGACGTCGTGATTGGTGGTGCGCTCGATAAATTTAATCCGCGCCGCATCAGCTTCACTAAAGTGCTCAATTAACCGGTCCAGCAAGGCGTTCGCCGCCGGAGAAAACGCCGGCACTTCTTCAATTTGCGGTGTGCGACTAAGCAGTTGCAGCCAACGCACCTCCACTTCGACGCGAAAACGCAGCAGTCCGAACTCTGAGAAGATAGGGCGCAAGGCGCTGGCCTTGTCGCCATAACGACCATCGAGCGGGGAAACAGCCGTCAGCGCTGACAACTCCATGTGATGAACTCCTAAGGTGTGGGAAAAAGAAAACAGTTAGTAACGTTTGGCAATCTCCACCATTTGGCGGCGCGAAAACATCAGGTGGCGGCGGCTACCGCCGAGCTGGCGCCAAAGCACCGCGGCACGAATGCCGGCCAACAGCAGGGCACGCACTTGCTTTTGTACCAGCGGCTTTTGCAGCTCTGTCGGGTTGCCTTTGACCTGAATTCTTGGACCAATCGGGCTAATTACATCGCTGTAGATGCTGGCAAAGTTGGCCAGCACCGGCTCATCGAGCAGATCAAAATGGCCCAACTGGCGCTCAACATCGGCCAAACGGGTGCCAAGCGCACTTAGCTGCGCTTGGTTTTTGCTCAACTTGCGCTCCAGCATGATCAGGCTAAACACATAGCGCGTCAGCTCACGGTAATTTTCCCCCGCCGAGCCTAACTGCTCGGCCAAGGTTTGGTAGCCGCAGTGCAGCGCTTGGTGCGAACCAAACACATCCAGTGGCGTAGCAGGATTAACCACCAACAAACTGTGCAAACTAGCGCGCAGGGTGGCGTCATCGCCTTGGCCATGGCGCGCCAACTGATGCACCATAAACGCCGCTTGGCAGATGCCGGCAAACGCCAGCGTGCGATCAGCGAGTGAATAGCTCATGTTCGCTCCCTTAGGCCTGACTAGGCGCACTAAAACGCTGTTCGATGATGCCGCCACCTAAGCAGACGTCATCGGCATAAAATACCGCCGATTGGCCGGGGGTGACCGCAGCTTGGCGCTCATCAAAGGTGACGCGAATGGTGGCGTCATCAATCGGCTCAATTAAGCAGGGAATATCTTGCTGGCGATAGCGGGTTTTGACCGTGGCGCGGCGCGGCGCGCGGAGAGGCGTGCGATCGACCCAGTGCAATTGGCTGGCAAGCAAACCGTCGGAGTACAGACGCGGGTGCTCGCCTTGCGCGACCACCAGCACATTGCGTTCGAGCTCTTTATCCACCACATACCAAGCTTCATCGCTGGCATCTTTGCGCCCGCCAATGCCCAAACCTTTGCGCTGGCCCAAGGTGTGATACATCAAGCCTTGATGTTGGCCAATTACGTGGCCATCCACGGTTTCAATCGCGCCGGGTTGTGCCGGCAAAAATTTGGCTAAGAAATCTTTAAATTTGCGCTCGCCGATAAAACAGATGCCGGTGGAGTCTTTTTTCTTGGCGGTGATGAGCTCAAGTTGTTCAGCAATACGGCGCACTTCGGGTTTTTCTAGCTCGCCGACCGGAAACAGGCTTTGCGCCACTTGCGCTTCACTTAAGGTGTAAAGGAAATAGCTTTGATCTTTGTTGCCATCAAGGCCACGCAGCAAACGCGGGCGGCCGGTGCTGTCATCGCGGCGCACATAGTGGCCGGTGGCGATGTAATCGGCGCCCAGCGCTTCGGCGGCAAACTCTAAAAAGGCCTTAAATTTGATCTCTTTGTTGCACAAAATATCGGGATTTGGCGTGCGACCGGCTTGGTATTCGGCCAAAAAGTGCTCAAATACGTTATCCCAATATTCGGCGGCAAAGTTAATAGTGTGCAATTTCATGCCGAGCTTATCGCATACCGCTTTGGCATCAGCCAAATCTTGGGCGGCTGAGCAGTACTCATCCGTGTCATCTTCTTCCCAGTTTTTCATAAACAAACCTTCCACCTGATAACCCTGCTGTTGCAGGAGGTAGGCAGAAACGGAAGAGTCCACACCGCCGGACATGCCGACGACAACCTTGATTTGACTAAGATCTTTCATGCTTAAAGGCTACTCGCAGAGGGAAACGCGCGGCATTCTACCAGACTTTTGCCGCGGCGGTTACTTTCGCGCGCGCGGCGCGCGGGGCCGTTGCCGGTCGCGGTGGGCTGTGGCGGTCGCGTTTTTCTCCGGCCGCGGTGCGCGGCTTTGGCCGCGTGATTTAGCCGCTGCTGTCACCTTGGGCGCGGGCAAAACTCGGTGTTGCCCGGGCGCCAGATCATCTAGCGTCCACGGGCCAATGCGATAGCGGATCAAGCGCAACGTCGGGTGACCGATATGCGCGGTCATGCGCCGCACTTGGCGATTGCGCCCCTCGATAATGGTGATTTCCAGCCAGCAGGTGGGAATGGCTTGCCGCTCACGGATCGGCGGCGTGCGCGGCCACACCGCTGGCGCGGGCATGATGCACACTTCGGCGGGCAAGGTCGGGCCATCATTTAAGGTGACGCCTTGGCGTAGTGCGGCCAATTTTTCCGCACTCGGCACCCCTTCAACCTGCACCCAGTAGGTTTTCGGCGTCTTTTTCCCCGGCTGGGTCAGTTGCGCTTGCAAAGCGCCATCATCGGTTAGCAGCAGTAAGCCTTCACTGTCGCGATCTAGGCGTCCAGCTGCGTAGATATGCGGCACATCGAGGTAATCTTTTAACGTGGCGCGCCCCGCGTCATCGGTAAATTGGCACAACACCATGTAGGGCTTGTTGAGTAGCCACAACTGACGCGGCGCCGCGGCGCTATCTATCGACGCGCTAGGGCTGGCAAAAGAGGCGGTTTGGGCACGGCGGCGCGCAGGCGCTGGCGAGCGGGGTGAGGTTGGCAAGCGATGGGAGTGGGTCATAACAGGCCTCAAATAAGCAGGCGCGCAGTATCCCAGCCAAAAAAAACCGCCGCAAGAGCGGCGGGGGGAAAATGTGTTCTTAAACGGGTAATACAAACAGCGCAATCAAAACAACGACTGGGTGTGCACCAACCAGTCATGGGCGGCAAGTCTAGCAGCCAAGGCGCCAAAGCCTTTGTCAGCTTCGCGGCATTGTGTGACAAAGCGTGCCAAGCCTATAGCCTTTTTGTTAGCCGGTGGCGCGCAAAACGCGCCCGCTGCCACCGGATCCGGCGCGCAGTTTTGCGGCCACGATCACCCCAGCGCGCGGCCTGACATGACGCGATACCGTGAGGTTGTTACACTGCGCCATCTTCATCTAAAGGGAATGCAAGATGCAATTTACTGTCGACACCCACACCCATACCGTGGCCAGCAGCCACGCCTACAGCACGATCCATGACTATATTCCGGCGGCCAAAGCCAAAGGCGTGAAGCTGTTTGCCTGCACCGATCACGGCCCCGAGATGGCCGATGCGCCCCACATTTGGCATTTTGTCAATTTGCGCATTTTGCCGCGGGTCGTCGATGGGGTGGGCATTTTGCGCGCGATTGAGGCCAACATTAAAAATCTTGCCGGTGAGATTGATATTGCCCCACACCATGCGGCCAAACTCGACTTCGTGATGGCCGGCTTTCATGAACCAGTGTTGGCGCCAAGTGACCGCGCGACCCACACCACTGCGCTGATCAACGCCATCACCAGTGGCCGCGTGGATATTATTAGCCACCCAGGCAACCCCAATTACCCGATTGATGTGCCAGCCGTAGCGGCGGCCGCTGCTGCCCATCAGGTGGCGCTGGAGCTCAATAACTCCTCATTTACCCACTCACGCCCCGGCAGCGAGGGCAACTGCCGCGCCATTGCCGCCGCGGTGCGCGACGCCGGTGGCTATTTAGCCTTGGGCTCCGACGCCCATGTGGCGTTTCACGTCGGTGAATTTAGCCAATGCATGCGCATTTTAGCCGAGGTCGATTTTCCGTTAGAGCGGGTGATTTGCCGCTCGCCGCAAACCCTGCTGGCCTTTTTGGCCCAGCGTGGCCACGCGCCTATTGCGGAATTTGCTGCGCTGTAACCAGCTTAGTGCCGTTGTAAC
>JBOFMA010000206.1:0-1191 GCA_051658125.1 Aeromonas sp. | reverse complement strand
GGCCAAAGTGCGGGTGGGATCAAAGAATTGGCGGCAGCGGCTCGCTAGGGTGAAATAAACGACAGCACCACAAGCAAGGAGCCGCTATGACGCCATTGAGTCACTTGGAATTGCCGCGTAAAGCGGGGCAGTTATTTGGACAGGCGATCAGCCTAGAACAGAATGGCCGTTGGCAGGTGCCCGCGCAGCCTATCATTCCGTTTATTGAAGGCGATGGCATTGGCGTAGATGTCACGCCGGCCATGCGCGCGGTAGTAGATGCCGCGGTGCAAAAGGCCTATGGCAGCGCGCGGGAAATTGCGTGGTTGGAAATTTATTGCGGTGAAAAAGCCTGCCGCCTGTATGGCGATAATGTGTGGCTGCCCGAGGAGACGCTGGCGGCGATAAAACAGTATAAAGTCGCTATCAAGGGGCCACTGACCACGCCGGTGGGCGGTGGGATGCGCTCGCTGAATGTGGCGCTGCGCCAGCAGTTAGATTTGTATGTGTGTTTGCGGCCGGTGCGCTATTTTGCCGGCACGCCGAGTCCACTCAAGCAGCCGGAGCTCACCGATATGGTGATTTTTCGCGAAAATGCTGAAGATATTTATGCGGGGATTGAGTGGGCGGCCGATAGCCCACAGGCCAAGCAGTTGATCCACTATCTGCAAACTGAACTCGGCGTGACGCAAATCCGGTTTCCCGACAGCTGCGGCATTGGCATTAAGCCTATGTCCAAAGCGGGCACGGAGCGGTTGGTGCGCGCGGCGATTGAGTATGCCATCGCCAATCAGCGTGATTCGGTGACGTTGGTGCACAAGGGCAACATCATGAAATACACCGAAGGCGCCTTTAAACACTGGGGTTACCAGTTAGCCCAGCGTGAATTTGGGGCTGAATTGGTGGATGGCGGGCCGTGGTGCGTAATCACCCACCCAGAAACGGGCAAAAAAATCCTGCTCAAAGATGTGATTGCCGATGCGTTTTTGCAGCAAATTTTGCTACGCCCCGCTGATTACGATGTGATCGCCTGCATGAATTTAAATGGCGATTACATCTCCGATGCCTTGGCGGCGCAAGTCGGCGGCATTGGCATTGCGCCCGGGGCCAATTTGGGTGAGGGGATTGCCTTGTTTGAAGCCACCCACGGCACGGCGCCCAAATACGCCGGGCTGGATAAGGTCAATCCCGGTTCGTTGATCTTGTCGGCCG
>JBOFMA010000205.1:0-2332 GCA_051658125.1 Aeromonas sp. | reverse complement strand
GCGAAGCCGGCTTTTATGAGCATCACCTAGGCGAAGAGGATAAGCACTTGCTGGTGCAGGCGCACCCATCCGGCCAAGGGCTGATCTATCTCGTGTTTAACGATGATGCCGATGACTATTTGGATCCTTACGAGGACCGCTTGCAGCTAATGGGGCGCAGTGTCGGCGTTTTGCTGCTGCTCACCTGCTTGGGCTTTGGTATCTGGCTGGTGCGCCATATCACCGCGCCCTTGCAGCGCTTGCAGCAGCGCGCCATGCAACTGACCCCCGATCAGATTGATTTCGCCCCCGATGCGCCGTGGCAAGAGTTGCACGATATCGAGCAGGCGCTGCTGGTTGGTAAACAAGAAGTGGCGGCGGTGTTTGCCCGTGAGCAAGAGTTCAGCCGTTTTGCCAGCCATGAGTTGCGCACGCCGAATATGGTGATCCAAGGCTCGGCGGCACTCTTGGCCAAAGTAGACGATTTATCGCCGCCAGCCCAGCGCGCAGTGGCGCGTATTCGCCAAGCCGCCGATGAGATGGCGCTGCTAACAGAAACCTTTTTGCTGTTAGGCCGCAGCGGGCCATTAGAGCGCCCAGCGCAACGGGTGGCGCCGCTGATTGAGCAAGAGTTAGCTCGCTTAAGCCCGCTGATCGCCCAAGCCCAAGCGCGTGAACTATTGCAGATTGAGTTACTACTCGATGCGCAATGCGAGGTGGCAGCGCCCTTATCGCTGTTGTCGATTGCGCTGGGTAATTTACTGAAAAATGCGCTGAGTTATGCCGAAGGCTCGATCCGCATTGAGCTAAGTGGCCAGCAGTTGCATGTGAGTAATCCGACGCAGGTCGCGCCGCAGCAAATTTTGGGTTACGGCTGTGGGCTGACCATTATTGCCCGCATCTGCGAGCGGCTCGATTGGCAGATCCACACCGAGCTCGAGGCCGGGCGCTTTAATGCGTGTTTGCGCATGGCGCCTAGGGCTGGCGATTAAGCCATTGGCGAATGCGATTAGCATCGCCCATCGGCGTGCGCTTACCCACGCTATCGAGCAGCACAATGGCCAGCGCTCTTTGTTCGGGGCTGGCCCACATCACCAAGCAGCGCCCCGCTTCATTGGTAAAACCGGTTTTTGATAGCAGCACCTGCCATTCGGGGCTGCGCACTAGCGGATTGGTGTTGTTGAACTGTAAGCGATAGCGCGGTTGGCTAAATTGCATCAATTTATTGCTGTCTTGGGTAAATTGGCGGATCAACGGCTGACGATAGCTGGCGGTGACCAGCTTGGCCAAATCGCGGGCGGTAGAAATGTTAAGTGGTGACAGGCCGGTAGCATCGACAAAATGGCTGGCGTGCATGCCAAGCGTTTTGGCCTTAGCATTCATCGCTTGAATAAAGACACCGCGCCCGCCCGGATAATGCCGCGCTAAAGTGGCGGCCATGCGGTTTTCTGATGACATCAGTGCCAGATGCAGGGCTTCGCGACGGGTGATCTGCGTGCCCATGCGAATGCGCGACCGGCTGTGTTTGAGCACATCGCGATCGCGCTCATCAATGGTCAGGATCTCATCGAGATCCAGCCCGCTGTCGAGCACGACGAGGGCGGTCATCAGCTTGGTAATCGAGGCGATCGGCCGCCGCTCATCGCTGGCTTTGGCAAATAGCACGCGGCCGGTGTTCATTTCCATCACCAAGGCATGGTTGGAATACAGGCGCAATGGCTGGGGGATCGGCAACTCGCTGCGCGCGTCGGATGCGACTAGCAGGCTGGCCAGCGATAAGGCCAGCCCCGCCCAGTGGACGCGGCTGGCAAATAACAGGGCGGGTGCGCGCATCGAGCCTCCTTGCTCAGGGTGCAAAACGGCCGCGCCAAAGCACTGGCGCAATAAGCCATCCGTTTAGTTGTACGCCGCTTTTAGCCGCGGCGACAAGTGGCTTTTACACCGGCGGCAAACTATCGAGCGGCCAACGTGGCACCGCTTTGATGACTAATGGCTCAAATACGCCGGCTTTAAAGCGCTGCATACCGGCAAAGGCGATCATGGCGCCGTTATCGGTGCAGTATTCGGTGCGGGGATAAAACACCTCGCCACCAATGGTTTGCATCATGTTAGCCAATTCGCAGCGCAGATAACGGTTGGCACTCACGCCGCCGGCAACGACCAGACGCTTGAGGCTGGTTTGTTTTAGCGCGCGCTTACACTTAATCGCCAAGGTATCAACCACCGCCTCTTCAAAGGCGCGGGCAATATCGGCGCGGGTTTGCGCATCAGTGCCGTTGGCCGCAATGGTATTGGCGGCAAAAGTTTTCAGGCCAGAAAAGCTCATATCCAAGCCCGGGCGATCGGTCATCGG
>JBOFMA010000204.1:0-10464 GCA_051658125.1 Aeromonas sp. | reverse complement strand
GAACAACTCAAACAACGTTAATGCTCAAAAATTAAGCTGCCGACTAATTACACTAATACAAAAGAGAGCAACAAGTGGTCGATATCTGTTAGATTTGTGTGTTTGTTATCAAATTTAACAAAGTGTGCTCCCGCCCTGGCAGATGACCCGCGGCCTTTTTTATTGCAGCCCAATTATTCGGCGCGCACAGGGCACGCCGAGAGGTAATGATTAACCGATTATTGCGGCGCTTGTTCGCGAATTAAATAATCAAACGCACCCAAGGCGGCGCTGGCGCCAGAGCCCATGGAGATAATAATCTGTTTATAGGGCGCGGTGGTGGCATCACCGGCGGCAAATACGCCAAGCATCGAGGTGGCGCCTTTGGCATCGATTTCAATTTCACCCATGCGGTTTAAATCAATCGCGCTGGTCTTTAAGAACTCGGTGTTGGGCACCAAGCCAATTTGCACAAAAATACCAGCTAAAGGCAGATCCTGCAGTTGGCCACTGGTGCGATCTTCATAGCGCAAACCGGTGACTTTTTGCCCATCGCCCAGCACTTCTGTGGTGCGTGCGCTCTTGATAATGGTTACATTGCCTAAGCTTTGCGCCTTATCTTGCAATACTTGGTCAGCGCGCAGACTGTCGGCAAATTCCAGCACGGTGACGTGATCGACAATACCGGCCAGATCGATGGCCGCTTCAATACCTGAGTTACCGCCGCCAATCACCGCGACGCGCTTGCCTTTAAAAAAGGGGCCATCGCAATGTGGGCAGTAAGCCACGCCTTTGGTGCGATATTCCACTTCACCTGGCACGTTAAGATCGCGCCAGCGGGCGCCGGTGGCCAAGATCACGCTGCGGCTTTTTAAGCGCGCGCCGCTTTCTAAGGTCACTTCGACCAAGTTATCGCGCGCCACACGGGCTACGCGCTGCTCGCTGATGATCTCTACGCCGTATTGCTTGGCATGTTGCTCGAGGCTGGCGGCGAGCTTGGGGCCTTCGGTGTAGGGCACGGAGATAAAGTTTTCAATGCCGACGGTGTCCATCACTTGGCCACCAAAGCGTTCGGCCACAATCGCGGTACGAATACCTTTACGCGCCGCATAAATTGCGGCGGCCGCACCGGCGGGGCCTCCACCAACAACTAACACATCGTAAGGCGCTTTTTCATTGAGTTCAGCGGCTTTGCGCTGGCTTGCGCCGCTATCGAGTTTGCCGACGATCTCTTCGAGCGTGATGCGGCCTTGGCTAAACGGCTGGCCGTTTAGATAGATATTCGGCACGGCCATGATTTGGCGTTCACTGACCTCTGCTGGGAACAGTGCGCCATCGATCATGGTATGGGTGATATTTGGGTTTAAGGTCGCCATCAAGTTCAGTGCCTGCACGACATCCGGGCAGTTGTGGCAAGAGAGCGAGATGTAAGTTTCAAACTGCCACTGGCCGTCGAGGGCGCGAATTTGATCTTGCAGCGCGGCATCGACTTTGGCGGGATGGCCACCGGTTTGCAGCAGGGCCAACACCAGTGAGGTAAATTCGTGACCCATCGGGACGCCGGCAAAGTGCACGCGGGGCGCTTGGCCTTGGGCAGCGATGCTTAAGGTTGGCTCACGGCTGGCGCGGTAATTGCCTTGGCCGATCTTGCTCGACATAGCGTACAGCTCTTGGCTGAGGGTTAACAGTTCTTGGGCTTTTTCGCCATCTTGGCCAGTGACACTCACCTCTATTGGCGAGACCACATAGTTGAGGTAGGTGGTAAGTTGCTGCTTTAAGTTGGTGTCTAACATCTTTGTTCCTTAGCCAGATGGCAGTGGGTAGCCTAGAAAACAAACCGGCCCGTAGCGGGCCGGTCATTCACGCCAGTCAGCTTAGATTTTGCCAACCAGATCCAGTGATGGAGCTAAGGTCGCTTCGCCTTCTTTCCATTTGGCTGGGCACACTTCACCTGGGTGAGCGGCAACATACTGGGCAGCTTTCACTTTGCGCAGCAATTCTAAGGCGTCACGGCCAATGCCACCGGCATTGATTTCAACGATTTGGATGATGCCCTGTGGGTCAATCACGAAGGTACCGCGATCAGCCAAGCCAGCTTCTTCAATCATCACGCCAAAGTTGCGGGTGATAACACCAGTAGGGTCACCGATCATTGGATACTGGATCTTCTGAATGGTGTCTGAGGTGTCGTGCCATGCTTTATGGGTAAAATGCGTGTCAGTTGACACCGCGTAGATCTCAACGCCGAGCTTTTTGAATTCTGCGTAGTTGTCCGCCAGGTCGGCCAGTTCCGTTGGGCACACGAAAGTGAAATCCGCTGGGTAGAAGAACATCACAGACCACTTGCCTTTCAGATCCGCGTCAGACACTTGGACAAACTTGCCTTGGTGGTAGGCGGTGGCGTTGAACGCTTTGATCTCAGTGTTGATGTAAGTCGACATCGATTAACTCCTTGGGTTTAAAGCCGTTAATGGGCTCAGTGGTTTTAACACAAAAAGGCCTTAGGTCGTCAAGTGCACCACGTTAGGGCGCCAATTGCCGGCACAGTGCCAGTGCAGTGAGGCCATCATAGGGACAGGCAGCAATCGAGAAAAGCTACAAATTGCAATTGCATAAATCGCTTATGGCGATTGTTTGTAAAATGCACAGCGAAATTTTCCCGCGAAAAGCATTCAATCGAGCTGTGCGGCGCCTTTTGGTTGCCTTGACGGGGTGGGATAACTAGACTAGCCCCCGATTTTGTTGAGGTGCCTCATGCAAGTAGCTGATTTTCATTTTGATTTGCCCGATGAGCTGATTGCTCGTCACCCGATGCCCGAGCGCAGTGCCAGCCGCTTGCTGCAGCTTGACGGCGCCAGCGGCGCGTTAACCCACTGCCGGTTCACCGACGTACTCGATAAGCTCAATGCCGGTGATCTGCTGGTATTTAACAATACGCGCGTGATCCCCGCGCGGTTATTTGGGCAAAAGGCCAGCGGCGGCAAAATTGAAGTGCTGGTTGAGCGCGTGCTCGATGACCAGCGCATTTTGGCGCATGTGCGTGCTTCAAAAGCGCCAAAACCGGGCGCCGTTTTGCACTTGGGTGAAGAGGGCAATGTACAGGCCGTGATGCATGCGCGCCACGATGCCTTGTTTGAAATTCATTTCCATGACCCGCGCCCAGTGCTGGCGATTTTAGATGCCATCGGCCATATGCCGCTGCCGCCGTATATCGACCGCCCTGATGAGGCGGCCGATAAAGAGCGCTATCAGACGGTATATAACCAAAAGCCAGGCGCAGTTGCAGCGCCAACGGCGGGTCTGCACTTTGATCAAGCACTGCTGGAAAAAATTCGCGCCAAAGGCGTTGAGACCGCGTTTGTTACCTTGCATGTGGGCGCCGGCACCTTTCAGCCGGTGCGCGTGGAAAAACTGACCGATCACCATATGCACTCGGAATATGTTGAAGTGTCCAGTGAGGTAGTGGCGGCAATTAACGCCACTCGCACCCGCGGTGGGCGGGTGATCGCGGTGGGGACCACCTCGGTGCGCTCGCTGGAAAGCGCGGCGCGGGTAACGTTGACCCAAGGCCAGCCATTGGCGCCATTTTTTGGCGATACCGATATTTTTATCTACCCCGGCTACAAGTTTCAGTTAGTCGATGCCATGGTGACCAATTTTCACCTGCCAGAATCGACTTTGATCATGCTGGTAAGCGCGTTTGCCGGCTATGACGCGGTAATGCAGGCTTATGCGGTGGCGGTGGCGGAAAAATACCGCTTCTTTAGCTACGGCGATGCCATGTTTGTCACCCGCCGCCCCAATTAGGCGCGGGTAATAGTAAGGGGCACACGGTGCCCCAGTGGCCAGACTGTTTCTCTGGCGATTGCGAGGAAGATGATGAAATTTAATTTAAAAACCACCGACGGCCGTGCCCGTCGCGGCGAACTGGTGTTTGAACGCGGTACGGTGCAAACCCCTGCGTTTATGCCGGTCGGCACCTACGGCACCGTTAAAGGCATGACCCCAGAAGAAGTGGCAGAAAGTGGCGCTCAGATTTTACTGGGTAACACCTTTCACCTGTGGCTGCGTCCTGGTCAAGAGGTGATGCGCGCCCACGGTGACCTGCACGATTTTATGAACTGGCAAGGGCCAATCTTGACCGATTCCGGTGGTTTTCAGGTGTTTAGCTTGGGCGATATTCGCAAAATCACCGAAGAGGGCGTGCACTTTCGCCACCCGATCAACGGCGAGAAGATTTTCTTAGACCCAGAAAAGTCGATGGAGATCCAATACGATTTAGGTTCTGACATCGTTATGATCTTTGACGAGTGCACGCCTTATCCGGCGACCTATGAAGAAGCGCGCAAATCTATGGAGATGTCGCTGCGCTGGGCAAAGCGCTCGCGGGATAAATTTGATGAGTTAGGTAACAAAAATTCGCTGTTTGGCATCATTCAAGGCTCGGTTTATGAGCCGCTGCGCGATGTGTCGCTCAATGGCCTGCTCGAGATTGGCTTTGATGGCTATGCCGTCGGCGGCTTGGCGGTGGGTGAGCCCAAAGAAGACATGCACCGCATTTTAGAGCACGTTTGCCCGCAAATTCCGGCCGACAAACCGCGCTACCTGATGGGCGTAGGTAAGCCGGAAGATTTAGTCGAAGGTGTGCGCCGTGGCGTGGACATGTTTGACTGCGTGATGCCAACGCGTAATGCGCGTAACGGCCATCTGTTTACCACCGAAGGTGTGGTCAAGATCCGTAATGCCAAGCATCGCAATGACACCAGCCCGCTGGATGCCACTTGTGATTGCTACACCTGTAAAAATTACACCCGTAGCTACTTGCACCATTTAGATAAGTGCAATGAAATTTTGGGTGCGCGCTTAAACACCATTCACAACCTGCGTTTTTATCAGCGCGTGATGCAAGGTTTGCGAGACGCCATTGAGCAAGGTAAATTAGACGACTTTGTGGCCAAATTTTATGCCGATCAGGGGCGTCCTGTGCCACCGGTGGGCACAAATCAGGGCGAATAATGGCTCAACTGTGAGCTAATGTAGGTTTTTTACATTCAATAACGAGGTTTACCGATGAGCTTTATTTCAAACGCGTTTGCGCAAACAGGCGCGCCAGCCCAAAGCGGTGGCATGGAAATGATTATCATGCTGGCCGTCTTTGGCGTGATTTTTTACTTCATGATCTATCGCCCACAAGCTAAACGCATGAAAGATCACAAGAGTTTGATGAGCGCGCTGAGCAAAGGCGATGAAGTGCTCACCAGCGGCGGCTTAGTTGGCCGCATTGCCAAAGTGTCAGAGGACAATGACTACCTGGTATTGGTGTTAAATGACCAAGCGCAGGTGACCATCAAGAAGGACTTTGTTACCGCTGTTTTGCCTAAAGGCTCAATGCAGTCCCTCTAACCTCCCAAGGAGCGCAGCGTGTTAAACCGCTACCCGCTGTGGAAATACGTGATGATCGTCTTAGTGACGATCATCAGTTTTCTATATGCAGCCCCCAATTTATATGGCGAAGATCCTGCTTTGCAGGTAACCGCCAGCCGTGGTGCCCAAGTGGAACTGGCGACCTTAGACAAGGTCAACAGTGCCTTAGCCGATGCCAAGCTTGGCGTGAAGCAAGCCACATTTGAAAACAACCAAATTTTGGTGCGTTTTAATAACACCGAAGATCAGCTCAAGGCGCGTGATTTGGTGGCTCACACCCTCGGTGAGTCATTTATCACGGCGTTAAACCTCGCGCCAGCCACGCCCGCGTGGCTTGAAGCGATTGGCGCCGCGCCGTTAAAGCTCGGTTTAGATCTGCGCGGTGGTGTGCACTTCTTAATGGAAGTGGACATGGGCGAGGCGATCTCTAAGCAGCAAGATCAATTGGTGCAAGAGTTCCGCGCCCAGTTGCGTGAGCAAAAAATTCGCTACGCTGGCGTGCGCCGCGCCGGTGACAACGTGCTGGTGATGTTTCGTGATGAAGCAGAACTTGGCAAAGCGTTGTCGTTTTTGCGCCGGCAAAACCCAGATTTAATGTTTAGCGATGAGCAAAAAGGCGATGACTTTTTACTCAAAGCGGCGTTAAGCGAAGCCAAGATCAAAGAGGTGAAAAAGTATGCGCTGGAGCAGAACATCACCATCATCCGTAACCGTGTGAACGAATTAGGCGTAGCTGAACCCTTGGTGCAGCAGCAAGGCGCTGAGCGCATCGTGGTGCAATTGCCGGGTATTCAAGACACAGCGCGGGCTAAAGAGATCTTGGGCGCGACCGCCACGCTTGAATTTCACACCGTGGATGAAACCGCCGATCCTATTGCCGCGCAGCAAGGCCGCGTGCCGCCAAGCTCAAAGCTGTATACCGATCGCAGCGGCCGCCCTGTGGTGCTGCATAAGCGCGTGATCTTAACCGGTGATCACATCATCGGCGCGCAATCAGGCTTTGATGAATACAGCCGCGCGCAGGTTAACATCAAGCTCGATGGGCAAGGTGGCAATAAAATGGCCAACTTTACCAAAGACAGTGTCGGCAAGGGCATGGCCACCGTGTTTATTGAATATAAACCGGTCGGTGAGCCAGGCCCGGATGGCAAGCGTAAATTCCGCAAGCAAGAAGAAGTCATTAACGTGGCAACCATTCAGTCACGTTTAGGCAGCCAGTTCCGCATCACTGGCATTGATAATGCCAATGAAGCGCACAACTTGGCGCTGCTGCTGCGCGCGGGCGCCTTGATTGCCCCGATCCAGATCGTAGAAGAGCGCACCATCGGCCCAAGCTTGGGTCAGCAAAACATCGACAGCGGCTTAGAAGCGATTGGCTGGGCGATGTTGGTGACTGTGCTGTTTATGGGCATTTACTACCGCGCCTTTGGCTGGGTAGCGAACTTAGCGCTGGTGTTTAACCTGATCCTGATTATCGGCGTGATGTCGATGATCCCAGGGGCGACCATGACCTTGCCCGGCATCGCCGGTATCGTGCTGACCTTGGGTATGGCGGTGGATGCCAACGTGCTGATCTTTGAGCGAATTCGTGAAGAGATCATCAATGGCCGCGGCGTGCAACAAGCCATTCACTTGGGCTTTGATCGCGCGTTTTCGACCATCGCTGACTCAAACATTACCTCGCTTATCACCTGCTTGATCTTGTTTGGTATCGGCACCGGCCCTATTAAAGGCTTCGCTTTAACCTTAGGGATCGGTTTGACGGCCTCTATGTTTACCGCCATCACCGTCTCGCGCGCCATTATCAACTTAGGTTGGGGTGGACGGCGCTTAGATAAGCTGCCGATCTAAGGATAAGCACCATGTTTCAAATTTTAAATTTTGAAAAGCCCATTCCCTTTATGCGCTATGCCAAGCCAGGGATGATCTGTTCAACCTTGATTATGTTGCTGGCGCTGTTTTTTCTGGTCACGCGTGGCTTGAACTGGGGCTTGGATTTCACCGGCGGCACCTCGATTGAAGTGGGCTTTAGCCGCTCGGTGCAATTAAGTGAAGTGCGCAGCACGTTAGAGCAGCAGCAGATCACCGGCGCCACCTTGCAGCATTTTGGCTCTAGCCGTGATGTGTTGGTGCGCTTGGTGCCAAAATCTGGCGCAAAAGTGAACGTTGAGCAGTTGGGCGCGGAAGTACTTACCGCCGCTAAACAGCTTGATGCCAGCGCCAGCTTAAAGCGGGTCGAGTTTGTGGGCCCATCTGTGGGTGATGAACTGGCCACCGATGGCGCGCTGGCGATGCTGGCCTCGATGTTGTGTATCTTGCTGTATGTGGCGTTTCGCTTTGAATGGCGCTTGGCGACCGGCGGCATCTTGTCGCTGGTGCACGACGTGCTGATCACCTTGGGGGTATTTGCTTACTTCCAATACGAGTTTGACTTAACCGTATTGGCGGCGCTAATGACCTTGGTGGGCTATTCACTGAACGATACCATCGTGGTGTATGACCGTTTGCGGGAGAATTTCCGTAAAGTGCGCACCGGCGATACGCCGTATATCCTCGATCTGTCGATGACCGAAACCCTTAGCCGTACCATTATCACCTCGGGTCTGACCTTTGTGGTGGTGTTGGCGCTATTGTTAAAGGGCGGTGCACTGATCCATGGTTTTGCCGTAGCGATGGTCGTGGGCGTGGCGTTTGGTACCTATTCGTCTATCTATGTGGCTAGTGCCTTTGCCATGTTCTTAGGCGTGAAACGTGAGCACATGCTGCCGGTCGTGGTAGAAAAAGAGGGCGAAGAGCAAGAGAGCATGCAGCCTTAAGCTGCAGTTTTTCTGCCAAGCGAGGCCACTTTTGTGGTTTGATAAAGAGCGCCATTGGCGCTCTTATTTTTAGGGCAACATCTGTCAGAAAAGAGGCAACATGCAGCACAGTGAAAAATTTTTAAACCTAGTCGCCGCGCAGCAGCGCGAGGTGCAAGAAATAACCATCGAGCAACTGCGCGCGCTGCAAGCCGCAGGCACTGTGCATTTAATCGATATTCGGGAAGAGAGTGAATGGGCGCGTGGCCATCTGCCCGGCGCGCAGTATATTGGCCGAGGTGTGCTAGAGCGCGATATCGAGGCGCGCTTTCCGGATACCCACACGCCGCTTTATCTCTATTGTGGCGGTGGTTTTCGCTCGATTTTATCTGCCCACAGCTTGATGCAGATGGGCTACCAGCAGGTGGTGAGTGTGGCCGGTGGCTACCGCGATTGGTGCCTTGCCGGTTATCCGGTGGTGATCCCCGCCTAAGAGCGGGCTATGCGCCGGTGCGTGAGCACGTCGCCGCGCATGACAAACGGCCGCCGCCTGACTACCATGGCGGCAGCTAAGCAAAATTAATCAATGAGTTAACGGCTGGAGTCTGCTTTGAAAAACTACTGTGGCATAAAATCCTTGCTGGCTGCGGCGCTGCTGGCCTCCACCTTCGGTTGCACCAGCCAAAGCCAACCGCTCGCCGCGGGCAATAGCCCTCTGCTGCCTGCCGCTGCTGCCGAGGCCACGCAAGCGCAGATCGTGCTGGCAACGCCGCTGCAGGTCGCTTATCAAAGTGAGCTGGCGCTGGCGCGGTTAGGGCAGATGCTCAGTGAAATTGAACTGACCCCCAGCCAACGCGCGGAATTATTTTATGAGCGCGGCATTATTTTTGATCGGGTCGGCCTGCGCTCATTAGGGCGGCTGGATTTTAATCGCGCGCTGCGTGAAAAGCCCGATTACGCCGACGCCCACAATGTGATTGGCTTGCATCTGCTGGCGGCGCAAAATTTTGATGAAGCCTATGAGGCGTTTGATGCCGCCCTTGAATTAGCGCCAGAAAATGAATTTGCTTATCTAAATCGCGGTGCGGCGCTTTACTACGGGCAAAGAGCTCCACTGGCAGCGGCCGATTTTAAGGTGTTTTTCATCGCCCAGCCGCGCGATCCGTATCGCAGTTTGTGGCGCTATTTTGCCGAGCGTGAAGTCGATGCCGCCCAAGCGTTAACGACGCTGCAAGCTAGCGTCAAAAAATATGACGATGAGGCGTGGAATTGGCAATTGGCGCGCCTGTTTAGCGGCGAGATATCGGCCAAGGCGCTAATGCCCGCGGTGGTTAGTGGCGTGAAAGATAATCGCGAATTAGCCGAGCGCCTGTGTGAAACTTACTTCTACTTGGGCAAATTTGCCCAGTTTAATGGCGATACAAACGGCGCGATCAGTTATTTCAAATTGGCGCTAAGCAACAACGTGTATGACTTTTTAGAGCATAGCTTTGCGTTGATTGAATTAGATCGGTTGCAAAATCCGTTGCCGCCCAAAGGCTGAGCTTAGCGCTTCGCGGCGCGTAATGGCGGGGCGCTTGGTCCCGCACGCTAGCGGTTAAGCCGTAACCCGCGCCATGCCTTCGACCTGATGCCAATAGCCGTTGCACCAGGGCTGGGTGTTTAGCGTAAATGGCGCCGCGCCATGTTGGTTGGCTTTAAATTGGGCCAGCACGTCGAGCGTGGCAACGCTATCGGGCGATAGGCGCACGATATCGACCAATTCATGCATCTGGGCTAAGTCATTGCCCAAATGATAGCGATAGGCCGATTGGGTTTGGATGCCGTTTAAGTTAAACAGCGCTTGCCCCTCACGGCTGGCGGCGATAAGCCCCTGCGGATGCTCCAAACAGGCTAATTCACACTGATCTTTGGCCACATTGCGCGCCCGCGCGGTAAAGCAGCGCGCGGAATAGGCCAGCGGCAGGTGGCCGTAGCTAAACACTTCAATTTCAATCTGTTGGCGCAGCGCGCCTAAGTCTGTGCTTAATTGGCTCAGCCACGCTCGCGAGAGCTCCACCGGCATCACCCAACGGCGCATGCCTTGGCCATGCAGCAGCTGCAGCACCTCGGCGTTATACACATTCACCGCCGGCCCGCAGACAAATGGCGCGCCGGCCTCATGGGCCAATTGCACCGCGCCAAAATCATTGGCTTCGAGCATAAACTCGCCATTGTCGGCGTAGCGGCGCAACTCTTTGAGCTCGGAGGGGGCGCTGATCAAGGC
>JBOFMA010000203.1:0-13582 GCA_051658125.1 Aeromonas sp. | reverse complement strand
CGTGTAGTTCGGTCACATCGCCAAAGGTGCACAAACTGGCCAAGGGATCGGCCACCATAATATCTATCGCGTTATCCGCGCTGCCGGCATCACTACCGGCCGAGGCCAGCAACATAGCCCAAGGTAGCGCAGCTAAAGGTGCAAATAAGTCCTCGCTGCTCAGTGTTTCGGGCGCGGTGAGATCCGCGCCGGCGCTAGCTGCAGCAGAAGAGAGAGTGTGCGTTGAAGAAAATATGGGGGGCAAAAAAGCATCAATATGCAAGGTTCGCAGCATTTTTTGTGAGGCAACCGACAAAATGGTCGCGCGCTCCTAGTCTTAGTGGGTACGATAAGGTATGAAGAGAGCTTAGCTCATGGCTATCTATTTATGGACTAATGTAGGTGCTCCCCGCGCCTGTGGCGTGTGTGGGAGTGCGGTATTCACAAAGGCGAGTTGTGCTGGCGTATCGCCTAAGCCACAAAGCGCAGTGAGGATGTTATGCGCACAATCAATCAACAAGATTTTATCGATTCTATCGCAGATGCTCTGCAATTTATCTCTTACTACCACCCAAAAGATTTTGTCGATGCCACCTTTGCCGCCTATGAGCGCGAGATCAACCCCGCCGCCAAAGATGCGCTGGCCCAGATCTTGATTAACTCGCGTATGGCCGCTATCGGCAAGCGCCCTATCTGCCAAGACACCGGTATTGTTGTTTGTTTTGTGAAAGTAGGTATGCAAGTGCAGTGGGACAATGGGGCTGAGCCGCTGTTAACCGTGCAGCAGCTGGTGGATGCCGGCACGCGCCGCGCCTATACCCACCCCGATAACCCGCTGCGCGCCAGTATCGTGGCTGACCCCATTGGCGCGCGCACCAATACCCGCGATAACACGCCCGCGGTGGTGCATATCGAGCTGGTAGCTGGCGATAAGGTCGAGGTGATCATCGCTGCCAAAGGCGGCGGCTCAGAAAATAAAGCCAAGCTAGCGATGCTCAACCCGTCCGATGACATTGCCGAGTGGGTGTTAAAAACTATCCCCACCATGGGCGCCGGTTGGTGCCCTCCGGGCATGCTCGGTATTGGCGTGGGCGGCACCGCGGAAAAAGCGGTCTTAATGGCGAAAGAAGCGCTGATGGATGAAATTGACATTCAGCAGCTGGCGACGCGCCACACGGTCGGCGAAGCGCTGAATGCAGAAGAAGCGCTGCGCTTACAAATTTATCAGCAGGTCAACGCGCTGGGTATTGGCGCGCAAGGCTTAGGCGGTTTGACCACCGTGCTGGATGTAAAAATCAAAACCGCGCCAACCCACGCGGCCGGCAAGCCCGTGGCGCTGATCCCCAACTGCGCCGCCACCCGCCATATTCACTTTACCTTAGATGGCACTGGCCCTGCGCAGCTAACGCCGCCGCCCCTAGATAACTGGCCCTCCATTACCGCCGCTGCCGGTGAGAATGTGCATCGGGTGAATGTAAATAACCTCAGTAAAGCGGACATTGCCAGTTGGAAAAGCGGCGATACCTTGCTGCTCTCAGGTAAAATTTTGACTGGCCGCGATGCGGCGCATAAACGCATTGCAGATCTGCGTGCGCGCGGCGAGCCTTTGCCTGCTGGGGTGGATTTTACCAATCGTTTTATCTATTACGTTGGGCCAGTGGATGCGGTACGCGATGAAGTGGTGGGCCCCGCCGGCCCCACCACCTCGACCCGGATGGATAAATTTACCGATATGATGCTAGGTGAGCTAAATCTCTTAGGCATGATTGGTAAATCTGAGCGCGGCCAAGCCACCGTGGATAGTATTCGCCAGCATCGGGCCGTGTATCTGATGGCCGTTGGCGGCGCCGCGTATTTAGTGGCCAAAGCGATTAAAGCTGCGCGCGTGGTGGCTTTTGCCGAGCTGGGCATGGAGGCGATTTATGAGTTTGATGTCGAAGATATGCCGGTGACAGTTGCCGTTGACCCTCGCGGCAATAACATTCACCAAACCGGACCGGCCTATTGGTCTGGGCGCATCCAAGCTCTCGCGGCCGATAAGCCTTAAACAGATCTCGTGCGTGTGAATGTAAGCTGCGCGTGGTAGGTGCTACGTCAGCTAACGCACCCTTGATGCAACGCAGATAAAAGGCGCCCTTGGCGCCTTTTATTTTTTGGCTAGCGAGGCCGTTTACGGGATCGCAACACCGTGCTGTTCGAGTAACTCGCATAAGGCGATCAGCGGCAAACCGATCAAGGCATTGGGGTCGCGGCCCTCTAGCGCGCTAAACAAGCTAATCCCTAAGCCTTCACATTTAAAACTGCCCGCGCAATCTAGCGGCTGCTCGGCGGCGATATAGCGTTCGAGGGCATCAGTTGGCAACGGGCGAAATTGCACACTAAATGGCTCAACGCATTGCGTCACCTCGCCGCTGGCGGCGTTTTTGACGCAAAGACCGGTGTAAAAGGTCACGCGGCGCCCCTGCATAGCGCTTAATTGTGCCAATGCAGCCTCGGCGGTGTGCGGTTTACCCAAGATAACCCCGTCCAGCTCGCACACCTGATCAGAACCAATCACCAAACCGGCGGGGAGATGAGCGGCCACGGCGTGCGCTTTGGCGTGCGCGAGACGTGCCACTAAGGCCGACGCTGTTTCATCCCGCTGCGCGGTTTCATCAATCTGCGGCGCTAAGCAGGTAAAAGGGCGCTGGAGTTTTGCCAGCAGTTGGCTGCGATAGCGCGAAGTGGAGGCGAGGATCAGGGGAGGGGATGAGGGCAACACACAGGACATAACGGATACTCTTACAGGTCGGCGATAGGGTAAAGCGGCGCATGGTAGCTTTGCACCGGCGTCACTGCAACCGCAGGGCAAGCGTTTGCGGCTGAAAGTAAAATGGCGCTGCAGCACGCTGGTGGATGAAGCGCGGGCCGGTTTGTGGCACACTTTGCGGCGCGCAGGCGCTAACGGGTGATAAGTTGGCCGTTACGCTTGGAAAAATGCGCATTCGCGAGGAGTTTTCCTTTGACTATCCACCGCTAGAACTATAAAATCCGCGACCTATGCAAAAGGTGAAGTTGCCCGTTAAGGTTGATCCAGTCCGTAACGCCTTGAAACTGCTCGATTATGTCGGGATAGTGGAAAAGTCGCAGATGCCCAGGCTGGAGGCATCAACCGCAGGTTTGTTAGGCGATATCGACGTATCGCTGCACTTTGGCAAAGATGTCCAAAAGCTGACAGTTATGCAAGGCACTGCCCATGCCTTAGTCAGTCTGGTTTGCCAACGTTGTGGTGAGGTGTTTGAGCATCGTTTAGAAGCCGAATATATCTACACTCCGCTGTTTGAAAAAACAAACGAGGAAGAACTGCCGGACGCTTATGAGCCCATTGAGTTGGACGAAAACGGCGAAATTGATCTTCACCAGATCCTTGAGGATGAACTCATCCTCGCGCTGCCCCAGGTGGCCATGCACTCGCTTGAGTCATGCCCCCGTGGCAACATGGATATGACGTGGGGTGAGATTACGCCTGCTGATGAGCGGCCAAATCCCTTTGCAGTTCTTGAACAGCTAAAACGTAAGTGAATTTAGGAGTTAGCCAACCATGGCCGTACAACAGAACCGTAAAACCCGCTCTAAGCGTGGCATGCGTCGCTCACACGATGCGTTGACTACCGCTGCCCTGACTGTTGATCAGACCAGTGGCGAAATCCATCGCCGTCACCACGTGACTGCCGATGGTTTCTACCGCGGTAAAAAGGTAATCGCTTAAGGATTGCCTTTGTCTACGCAAACTATCGCGCTAGACATTATGGGGGGAGATTTTGGCCCCTCAGAAACAGTGCCTGCCGCCGTGCAGGCACTGTCTCATTTGCCTTCGCTAAAACTTATCCTTGTGGGCGAGCCCACGGCTTCCCTGCCTCTCCTTAAGCAATACCAATTGCTCGACCACCCGCGCGTTACGTTTATCCCCACCACACAAGTCGTTAGCATGAGCGATAAGCCCATTGTGGCCCTGCGTACCCAGAAAAACTCCTCGATGCGCGTGGCGCTCGATTGTGTAAAGCAAGGGCAAGCGGGCGGCTGCGTCAGTGCGGGTAATACCGGCGCGCTGATGGCGATGGCCAAATATGTGCTAAAAACCTTGCCCGGTATTGATCGCCCCGCCTTGGTCAAAGCGCTGCCAACGCTAAATCACCGCCCCACCTATATGCTCGATCTGGGCGCCAATGTTAGTTGTGATGCCGATACTCTGCTGCAATTTGCGCTGATGGGCACGGTGCTTGCGCAACGCGTAGAGCGGATGCAAACTCCGACCGTGGCGCTGCTTAATATCGGGGAAGAAGCCGGCAAAGGTAACGATCTGGTGCGGCATAGTGCGGAGCTGTTCGGTCAATGCGCGGCGCTCAATTATGTGGGCTTTATTGAGGGCGATAAGCTGTTTGCAGGCGAAGTAGACGTCATCGTTTGCGATGGATTTGTCGGTAATGTGGCGCTAAAAACCGCAGAAGGGGTAGCGCGCTTACTGGCCCACCGAATGGGCTACACGAGTTCAACGCAAAGCTGGCTTATACGCGGCATAAAAAAATTGTTTAAACGGCGCATTTCTAACCTCAACCCCGACCAGTACAACGGGGCAACTCTGCTAGGATTGCGCGGTGTTGTTGTGAAAAGTCATGGGCGAGCCGAACGGCAAGCCTTGTGTAATGCGATCTTGCTGGCGGCCCACGAGGCAGCCGAGCAACTACCGCTGCATATTGCAGATCGCCTCGAAGCTGTCTTTTGTGGCAGGGAACTCTAATCGTTATGCATAGCAAAATTTTGGGTACGGGCAGCTATCTGCCAGCGACAGTGCGCAGCAATGCCGATCTTGAACGCATGGTGGATACCAGTGATGAATGGATTGTGGCGCGCACCGGTATTACCGAGCGCCGCATTGCCGCAGAAGATGAAACGGTCGCAAGCCTTGCCTACCACGCGGCCTGCCGCGCATTGGAAGCGGCCAATTTAAGCGCCAGCGATCTGGACATGATTGTGCTTGGCACCACCAGTGCCGAAAATGCGTTCCCCGCGGCGGCCTGCCAACTGCAAGCCATGCTCGGCGTAACCTGCATTCCGGCCTTTGATGTCGCCGCCGCGTGCGCCGGTTTTACCTATGCGTTGGCGATTGCTGATCAATTTGTGAAAAGCGGCGCGGCGCGTCATGTGCTGGTGGTCGGCAGCGATGCCTTATCACGCATGTGCGATCCTACCGATCGTGGTACGGTGATCTTGTTTGGTGATGGCGCGGGTGCGGTGGTGATTGGCCAAAGCGCTACCCCAGGTATTTTAACGACCAAGATCCATGCCGATGGCCGCTACGGCGAATTGCTTAAACTGCCACATATCGAGCGCGGGGTGAGCGATGCGGAGCTCAGCGGCTTTATGCAGATGAAAGGCAACGATGTGTTTAAAGTGGCGGTGACCCGTTTAAGCGAATTGGTGACCGATACCTTAGCCGATGCGGGTTTGGCCGCCTCGGAGCTAGATTGGCTGGTGCCACACCAAGCCAACGCGCGGATTATTGCCGCCACGGCGAAAAAATTAGGCATGGAGCTCGATAAAGTGGTGCTGACGCTCGCGCGCCATGGCAACACTTCGGCGGCGTCGGTACCGATCGCGCTAGATGAAGCGGTGCGCGATGGACGCATCCAACCGGGCCAGCTGGTGCTACTAGAAGCCTTTGGTGGCGGTTTTGCTTGGGGCTCGGCGCTGGTGCGCTTCTAATGTGTAGTTAATTGTCTAACCCGCGGCCTGCGCCGCGGGTTAATTGTGCCTATTTGCCAAGGAATAAACATGACTCAATTTGCAATTACATTCCCCGGTCAAGGCTCTCAAGCGGTCGGTATGCTGCAAGAGCTAGCCGCAGAGCACGCGGTAGTGAAAGAGACCTTTGCTCAAGCCCGCGCCGTGCTGGGCTACGATATGTTAGCGCTAGTGCTCGAAGGCCCCGCCGAAGAGCTTAACCAAACGTGGCGCACCCAACCGGCGCTGCTGACCGCCGCGGTCGCCTTATGGCGTTTATGGCAAGCCCAAGGCGGTAAAGCGCCAGCGGTGATGGCCGGCCACAGTTTGGGCGAATACTGCGCGCTGGTTTGTGCTGGCGCGCTGGAATTTGCGGATGCGTTAACCTTGGTTGAACTGCGTGGCCGCGCGATGCAAGAAGCTGTACCTGCCGGCACCGGCGCGATGGCCGCCATCATTGGCTTAGATAATGCCACTATCGCGGCTAACTGCGTTGAGGCCGCGCAAGGCCAAGTCGTGGCGCCAGTGAATTTTAATAGCCCAGGTCAGGTGGTAATCGCGGGCCACAAAGAGGCGGTAGAGCGCGCCAATGCGCTGATGAAAGCTTCGGGCGCAAAACGCGCGCTGCCACTGCCGGTATCAGTGCCTTCGCACTGCGCGCTGATGCAACCGGCGGCAGACAAACTTGCCGCCGCGCTGGCGAATATCACCGTGCACGCGCCGACAATCCCAGTGATTAACAACGTGGATGTGCGCGCAGAAACTGATCCGGCCGCCATTAAAGACGCGCTGGTGCGCCAATTGTTTAGCCCCGTGCGCTGGACTGAAGTCATTAGCCAGATGGCTGAGTCTGACATCACCTTGGCGCTGGAAATGGGCCCAGGCAAAGTGCTCACCGGTTTAGCCAAGCGCATTGATGCGCGCATGGAAGGCTTGCATGCCAACGATAGCGCTTCATTTGCCGCCGCCTTAGCCCGCGTTTAATCTGCGATTTAGGCCATAAATTAGCCAAATATAAAGCCAACAGAAGGAAGCGAAGATGAGCTTTACCGATAAGGTTGTTCTGGTCACCGGCGCAAGCCGCGGTATTGGCCGCGCGATTGCCGAGCAATTCGCCGCCAAGGGTGCCAAAGTCATTGGCACCGCGACCAGCCCCAGCGGCGCGGAAGCGATCTGCGCCTATTTGGGGACTAATGGCGCGGGCTTGGCGCTGGATGTCACCTCACCGGCCTCTATTGAGCAGTTGTTTTCTGACATCAAAGCCCAATTTGGCGAGATTGATATTTTGGTCAACAACGCCGGCATTACGCGCGATAACCTGTTGATGCGCATGAAAGAGAATGAGTGGTCCGAGATCATCGACACCAACTTGACCTCCTTGTATCGCTTAAGCAAACCGGTGCTGCGCGCGATGATGAAGCAGCGTTTTGGCCGCATTATCAGTATTGGCTCGGTGGTCGGCACTATGGGCAACGCCGGTCAAGTGAACTACGCCGCGGCCAAAGCGGGTTTAGTTGGCTTTACTAAATCATTAGCCCGTGAAGTGGCCTCGCGGGGCATCACCGTTAACGCCGTGGCGCCCGGCTTTATTGAAACCGATATGACCCGCGCGTTAAATGATGAGCAGCGGGCGGGGATTATGAGCCAAGTGCCAGCAGCCCGTTTAGGTGAACCCAAAGAAATTGCCGCCGCCGTGCTGTTTTTGGCTTCAGCGGATGCGGCTTATATCAATGGTGAAACGCTGCATGTGAACGGCGGCATGTACATGGTTTAAGCAAGCGTGGGTGAAGTTTTGCCCAATATTGCGCCAGATCACAGAAGTGGGTCATTTGCGTGGTTTGACCAGCCTCAAGCTACTTGCAAACTGAACGCTTTTGAATAAACTACCCCAACCAGACGCAAGTGCGTATTTTTAAAGGAAAAATCAGGTCATGAGCAACATCGAAGAACGCGTAAAGAAAATCATCATCGAACAGCTGGGCGTGAAAGAGGAAGACGTTAAAAACGCCGCTTCCTTCGTTGACGATCTTGGCGCTGACTCTTTGGACACCGTTGAACTGGTCATGGCGTTGGAAGAAGAATTCGACACCGAAATTCCTGATGAAGAAGCCGAGAAGATCACCACTGTTCAGGCGGCTATCGACTACATCAATAACAACCAGGCTTAATTGTCTCGGTTAGACGAAGCGGCCTGCGGGCCGCTTCTTTTTTATCTGTCATTTTTAACTTGGCATGCAATAGCATGCCCGGGTACGGAGAATAGCCGTGGCAAAACGCCGAGTCGTCGTAACAGGTTTGGGGATGCTCTCCCCGGTAGGTAATAGCGCGGCCGCCAGTTGGCAAGCCCTGCTGCAAGGACAAAGCGGCATTGCGGCCATTGAACATTTTGATACCAGTGAATTTGCCACTAAATTTGCCGGTTTAGTAAAAGACTTTGATCCTGAGCAGTACGGCTTGAGCCGCAAAGATGCACGCAAAATGGATCTGTTTATTCAATATGGTTTAGCCGCCGGCTTGCAAGCCCTCGAAGATAGCGCTTTGGCGATCACAGATGACAATGCCGAGCGTGTAGGCGTGGCTATTGGTTCTGGCATCGGTGGTTTGGGCTTAATTGAGCAAAACCACAGTAGCTTTGTTAATGGTGGCGCGCGCAAGATCAGCCCCTTCTTTGTGCCCTCGACCATTATCAATATGGTGTCTGGCCACTTGTCGATCATGAAAGGCCTGCGTGGCCCGAATATCGCAGTCACTACCGCTTGCACCACCGGCACCCATGCCATCGGCATGGCGGGACGCATGATTGCTTACGGCGATGCCGATGTTATGCTCGCGGGCGGCGCGGAAAAAGCCTCCACCGAAATGGGCATGGGTGGGTTTGCGGCGGCCAAAGCGCTGTCAACGCGCAACGATGCACCGGCGCAAGCCAGTCGCCCGTGGGATAAAGATCGTGATGGTTTTGTGCTTGGTGATGGCGCTGGCGTACTGGTACTCGAAGAGTACGAGCATGCTAAAGCGCGCGGCGCAAAGATTTATGCCGAACTGGTGGGCTTTGGTATGAGCGGCGATGCCTATCACATGACTGCGCCCCCGGCTGATGGCAACGGCGGCGCCCGTGCTATGCAAAATGCGCTCAAAGATGCCGGCATCGCTCCTAGCCAAATTGGCTACATCAATGCCCATGGCACTTCCACCCCGCTGGGGGATGTGGCTGAGCTGCGCGGCATGAAAATGGTGTTTGGTGAGCACGCCAATAAGCTGATGATTAGCTCGACCAAATCCATGACCGGGCACTTGCTCGGTGCGGCCGGCGCGATTGAAGCGATCATCAGCGTGCTGGCGTTGCGCGATCAAATCGCTCCGCCAACCATTAATCTGGACAACCCAGATGAAGAGTGCGATTTAGATTTAGTCGCGCATGTGGCCAAAGCGGGGCAGTTTGACTATGCCTTGTCGAACTCTTTTGGCTTTGGTGGCACCAACGGTTCACTGATCTTTAAGCGCGTTTAACCGCGCGAGTGCTGACAGGCTCGCTACTTGGCTTTGGTCAGGTAGCGGGCCTTTTTTCTTGGGAGTCCTTATGGCGGGCGACAGCTTAGTCAATGGTCAGCCGCATGCCAACATTGCGCTGGCCGATCGCGGTTTGCACTACGGTGATGGCCATTTCACTACGTTGCGGGTAAAAGGCGGCCGGCCGCTGGCGTGGCCATATCATTTTGCCCGCTTGCAACACGCACACGCTCGTTTGCACTTACCAAGTCATGATTGGGCTACGCTGTTTGCGCGCGTTAGCGCCTGTAGCCAACGCCTCGCTGAGGGCGTGCTAAAAATTTTGCTCACCCGTGGCCAAGGTGGCGCGGGGTATGACAGCCAAGGTTGTGACCAGTGCGCGGAAATTATTTTAAGTCGCCCTTTGCCGGCGCACTTAGCGGCTTGGCAAACTCACGGCGTGGCGCTGCATTGCTGCGCGCAGCGTCTTGGGCCAAGTCCTATGCTAGCGGGCTTAAAAAGTTTGAATCGGCTCGAACAAGTATTATTGCGCCGCGAAGTGAGCCAACTTCAAGCCGATGAAGGCATTGTTTTAACTACAGCGGGTCATGTGGTCGAAGCGGTCAGCGCGAATCTATTTTGGCGCTGCGGGCAAAATATCTACACCCCATGCCTGAGCGCTTGCGGAATAGATGGTATTATGCGCCAGCAGGTTATGCGTTATTTCGCGATGCAAGCTACACCGGTCAACGTGGTCACTGCGCCGCTTAGCGATGTACTCGCCGCCGATGAAGTGTGGCTGACCAATGCGATAATCGGCTGCGTCCCAGTGGCTTTTATTGGCCAAAAACAGTACGTGGATTTCTCACAAACGCGAATTTTACAGGAGCGCTTAGTCATTGAAGTTTAATCGTCTCACACTCCTTAGCGCTGGCGCCTTACTCGGCTTATCTTGCGCCAGTTATATTGGCTACCAGTGGCATACCTTAGAGCAATTAACAGTGGTCGGCCCGACCCGTTTATTTGAGGTGCCCAAAGGCGCACATGCCAGCGGTTTAATGCAAACATTAAGCGAGCAGCCTGTATCTGGCTGGGCTAGCCGGTTATGGCTGCGGTTTAATAGCGATCTATTGCAGGTTAAATCGGGCACCTTTGAAATCACCGAGGGACAAACGGTGAAATCGGCGCTGGCACAATTTGCCAGTGGCAAAGAATTTTTATTTCACATCACCCTTGTTGAAGGGGCGCGCTTTACCGATTGGCAGCAGCAACTGCAAAATGCACCGCATTTGATCCGCGAAATAAAAAATCTTTCTGATGCCGAGATTGGTAAAAAATTAGGTATGGCCCATGGCCAATTAGAAGGTTGGTTTTTACCTGAAACCTATGCCTACACTCCTTCGGCCAGTGATCTGTCCATTTTGCGCCGTGCTAATGTTTCTATGCAGGAAGTTCTGCAGTCGCAGTGGGAACAGCGACAAAGTGATTTGCCGTATAAAAATGCCTATGAAGCGTTGATCATGGCCTCGATTATTGAAAAAGAGACCGGCATTGCTCATGAACGTAAAATGATCGCCTCGGTATTTATTAATCGCTTGCGTAAAGGCATGAAGTTGCAAACCGATCCGACAGTCATTTATGGTGTCAAAGATCGCTATGATGGCAATATTCGCAAACGCGATTTACTCGATAACAATCCGTATAACACCTATGTGATTAATGGCTTGCCGCCAACGCCAATTGCGATGCCCAGTCGCGCCGCGATTGAAGCGGCGCTCAATCCCGCCAGCACCGAATATTACTATTTCGTGGCCAAAGGCGGCGGTGAACACCACTTTTCTAAAACGCTAAAAGAACACAATCGCGCGGTGCGCACTTATATCTTGAACAAGAACTAAAGCGATGATAAAGCAGCAAATGGCTAAATTTATAGTAATCGAAGGGTTAGAAGGTGCCGGCAAAAGTTCGGCCATCGCCTATGTGCAGGAATTTTTAAGCGCGCAGGGGATAGAGCAAATTATCACCACCCGTGAACCAGGCGGTACCCCACTGGCAGAAAAAATGCGCGCGATTGTTAAAGAGGTGCATGACGAGCAATTAGCCACCGAGGCGGAGCTTCTTCTGATGTACGCCGCGCGCGTCCAACTAGTTAAAAATATTATTCAGCCGGCCTTAACCCAAGGTCAGTGGGTAATTGGCGATCGGCATGACCTGTCATCGCAGGCGTACCAAGGCGGTGGCCGCGGTATTGATGCGCAGTTAATCGCCGCGATTAAAGCCGCCGTGCTTGGCGAATTTAAACCCGATCTAACCTTATATTTAGATATTGATCCGGCCGTTGGTTTGCAGCGCGCAAAAGCTCGCGGTGCATTAGACCGCATTGAATTAGAACATTTAGATTTTTTTCAGCGCACGCGCGCCCGTTATCAGGCGCTTGCTGCCACGGATCCGACTATTATTACCATAGATGCGGCGCAAACACCGGCGCAAGTAAAAGCGGCGATTAACTCTGCGCTAAGTGATGCTTTATGTACCCTTGGTTAATGCCCGCCTGGCAAACACTGCAGCAAGCATTTAATTTGCAACAAATGGCTCATGCTTGGTTATTTTATGGTCAAGCGGGGGTTGGTGTTGAACAATTAGCCGAGCGCGTTGCTGCACGTTTTTTATGCACGCAGCCAAATGCGCAAGGCGCCTGTGGCCAATGCCATAGTTGCCAATTAGTGGCAAAAGGTCATCATCCCGATTTTTCGCGCTTAGCTACTCAAGGCAAATCCATTGGCGTTGATGCAATTCGGACTATTTGCCAAAAATTTGAGCAAAGTGCGCAATTAGGCCATGGCAAAGTGGTGATTATTCAAGGCGCGCAGCACATGACCACGGCCGCGGCCAACGCCTTATTAAAAACCTTGGAAGAGCCAAGCCACGCTAGTTTATTGCTGCTGACCGGCGAACAATTAGCCGGTTTTCTGCCCACCATATTAAGTCGCTGCCAAAAACTGCTTTGCCAAGTACCGAAAGAAGCGCAAACACTTGCTTGGCTCAGCGAACAAGGTATTAGCGCCACCCTAACCCATTTGCGTATTTGCCATGGTGCGCCTCTGCGAGTGCGTGATTATTTAGGCGCAGGGCAAGATCATTTACGTCGCGACTTACTGACTCAGTTAAGTCAATTGCACATCCATAGCGCGCCACTTAATTTACTCGCGCAGCAATTACAGCAAGAGAGCGAGCTTAAATTACTTTGGCTGCAACTATTGTTAACGGATGCGGTTAAATTACAGGCCCACTGCCAGCATGCGCAACTGGCCATGCCCGATGTACACAATGTAACGAGCCATGTGGCTGAACATTTTAGTTGTGAGCATTTATTATCTCTCATCGATGATCTGCTGAAACTGCGCGCACTCAGTCAACCAGGGCAGCTGACTAATCTTCATATTCATTTTGTTAACTGGCTTAACCGCTGGTTGTGATCTCGAGGCTGTATGTTATTTGTTGATTCCCATTGTCATTTAGACCGCCTCAGTTATGGCACCAAGCAAGATTCCATTGCGTCCGTAATCGAAAAGGCCAAACTGGCGGATGTGGGTTATTTTCTGTGTGTGAGCGTAACGCAAGCGCAATTTGGGCAAATGTTAGCCAATATTGCGCCATTTCCTGAAGTATTTGCCTCGTGCGGCGCGCATCCGTTAAATCAAGCCGAGGGCTTTGATATTGACCTCTTGCGTCAGCAAGCGGCCGATCCTCGAGTCGTGGCGTTAGGTGAAACCGGTTTAGATTACTTCTATTCTCCAGAAAATAAAGCCGAGCAGCAGGCGGCGTTTCGCGCCCACGTTCAAGTGGCGCGCGAATTAAATAAACCGTTGATCATTCATACCCGGCAAGCTCAAGCCGACACCTTAGCTATTTTGCGTGAAGAGCACGCCGCTGATGTGGGTGGGGTGTTACACTGCTATACCGAAAATCTGGAAATGGCCTTAGCGGCTATTGAGCTAGGTTTTTATATCTCTATCTCTGGCATAGCTACCTTTGCCAATGCCAGTAATCTACGCGAAGTTATTCAAGCGCTGCCCCTTGAGCGGTTATTAGTGGAAACCGACGCGCCGTATTTAACGCCAGTGCCCCATCGCGGCGTGGAAAATGAGCCGGCATTTGTGCGTGATGTGGCGCAATTAGTGGCCGATTTGCACCAAATATCCCTTGAGCAAGTCGCCGCTATCACCACTGAAAACTTCTTTCGCCTGTTTAATTTGGCGAAAAAATAAGCGCATAGCGCCTCGCTACGAGGCGCTCATTTCCTGTACTTTTGAACAACACTCTGCCGTTTAAACGCGAAAACCTGCGCTTTTTAATC
>JBOFMA010000202.1:0-8309 GCA_051658125.1 Aeromonas sp. | reverse complement strand
TGAAAATGCTGGCGGATGTCATCAATCGTCATGTGATGCGGCTTATGCTGGATAAAAAGAAGCGTATCAGATCACAAGCGATGGGCTAGGTCAAATTGGGCTGTCAGTGTTCAAAAAACACTCATGATCTTGCCCTGGCACTTTCCCTTTGCGGCGCAGTAATGCACAGGTTTCTAATATTGCTGAATTAAATAAATTCACACCCAATGGTTTGATGGCGATTGATTGGGCGATAAAAGATCGCAAAGCTGATGCACGCTTTGAACCGGTAACGCAAGCCGAAGGTCGTGCGCTAAGTGAAAAATTGGGCTTTACAAGCTTATACGGCAAAACAGAAAAAAATGATTGGCTTGAAAATAATCCACCGCATGTCGTCATGACGGTGCTAGAAAGCTTTGGCAGTAATTTTTTGGCCTTTGATGATGAAAAGACTAACGATCTGCTCGGAGCACTCAGGCCGCATATTGCCAACGATTTTTATTTCACGCGTTTTTTGCCGGCAGGTAATGGCACCGCACCCTCCTTAGCCGGATTATTTTTTCATAGCCCAGTAGAAAGCATTAGCCACTCATCGGTGCAGAATAAGTCACTCGCTGAAACACCTTTTGCCACGTATAAAAAAGCGGGTTATGACGTTATTTTTATCTCATCGGGTAATATGATGTGGCGTAATTTAGCTAATTATTTACCTAAGCAAGGTGTGAATCGGGTATATGATCAAAACAGTTTGCTTGATCGCTATCCTGAGGCGCAGCAAGAATTAACCGCATGGGGCGTGCCGGATGAATATGCCTATCGCTTAGCGCAAGAATTATTGGTTAAGGCGGATAAACCGACGTTTATTAGTCTGTTGAGCGTGACTAATCACCCGCCTTATGTAGTGCCTAAAACTTATCAAGCTAAACCAGTGAGTATTACCGCCGCGGTAAAGCGACATGCGGAGCTGCCTGACCATGAAACGCTAAATATGTTGCGCACGTTTCAATATGCCGCTAATGCCTTTGGTGAGTTTGTTTCGACGATTAAGGCTTCGTCACTCGGAGAAAAAACGTTAATCGCGGCTACTGGTGATCATCAAATGCGTCGTGTTAAGCCTTATTATCCGCAAGAGTTGTTTATTGATAAAGCCGTGCCGCTTTATTTATATGTGCCAGGAAAAATAAAACAAAATAATTTGTTTGCTTATCATCCTGAGCGAATTGGATCCCATAAAGATATTTTTCCAACACTTTATTCTGTTAGTTTAAGTGAGCGAGAATATTTGGCGCTTGGCGGTCGTAATTTGTTAGCAGAAAAGGATGATGAAACGAGAACATTTGGCTATAACGACGCCATTATAATGGATAAATCCGGTGCGTATATTAATCAGGCGCCATTCAATCATTTCATTTGGCTAGATGATAACCCATGGTTATTGAGCGGTACGGCAACAGTGGTTGCTGACACCAAAAACCGTGAATATTATCAACATCTATTGCGCTGGAATATAAGTAACATGGTGCATAATTAATTTATCCATAACATTTTATTTGGAGGTTAAAGTATCAAAATGAAAGACCTGACCCCGTTGTTCATCGTCCGAGCCTGCATCGAGAAAACGGATTACCCCATCCCTGCCGAGTTGTGCGTGTCAAGCCCTTGTCGGTGAACGGTTACTTATTCTGTTAGTTTAAGTGAGCGAAAATATTTGGCACTTGGCGGTCGTAATTTGTTAGCAGAAAAGGATGATGAAACGAGAGCATTTGGCTATAACGACGCTATTATAATTGATCAATCCGGTGCGTATATTAATCAGGCGCCATTCAATCATTTTATTTGGCGAGATGATAACCCATGGTTATTGAGCGGTACGGCAACAGTGGTTGCTGACACCAAAAATCGTGAGTATTATCAACATCTATTGCGCTGGAATATAAGTAACATGGTGCATAATTAATTTATCCATAACATTTTATTTGGAGGTTAAAGTATCAAAATGAAAGACCTGACCCCGTTGTTTTTTTCTGCTCAAGAGAGTTAAAATGAAAGCGTTATCTAGCATTGGTGTTAAAAGTTTTTTATGTATGGATAAACTTGTTCAAATTGGAGTTTTTTTATGCGGCGCACTAACCTTTGCTTTCCCAAAGGGTTACTCGTATGGCCCTGCAGTATTGTTGCTGTTAAGTGTTGTCAGCTTGTTTGGATATCGTGAGCAACACAATATTGGCCTTTATGCGAAGGTACTATCTTGCATATTCATCTCATTCTTCATTGTTCAAGCGATATCGGTTTTATTTGATGGTGGTCAAATAAGAGAGTTGGACCGCCCTAGTCGTATGTTAATGGGATTACCAATATTATTATTGTTCGCCAGATATAAACCAAAAGTTGGCTATGTTTTTTTTGGCTTAGCAATCGGTTCTATAACGGCTGGCCTTAAAGGGTTTAATGAGAAAGTAGTGCTTGGCTTTCATAGAGCTTTTGGTGATGGTGGGCAACCGATCCAATATGGAAATATCAGCATGACAATGGGCTTGCTTTGTATATGTGGATATTTCTGGTATAAAAAAAATAAAAACATTAAATTTGCTTATTTTATGTTGTTTTCAAGTGCAATGGGAATGCTGGGTAGTTTATTATCAGGAACTCGCGGTGGATGGGTTTTGCTTCCGATTATATTAATAACGATAATAATAAAATTCAAGGATGTTATTTCAAGACAAGAAAAGACAATAGTATTTGCTTTTTTTGTAGCATTTGGGTCTTTAATTTTTTTGCCCCAAACGGGTATTCTTAAAAGAATAACAGATGCTCACTCTAATGTCATAACCTATTATACAGGGGTTGATAAAGATACCTCTCTTGGCCTTAGGTTCCAGTTGTGGTCGGCTTCTTTGGAAGCTTTTAGGCAAAGGCCATTATTTGGTTGGGGAAATAATTCAGTAAATGAATTTTATAAAAAAGAGTTTGATAATGGTAATCTTACATTATTGGGTTTAAAAACATCAGAGACACATGCTCACAATCAAATATTAGATGAGATGGCTAAACGTGGGCTGCCGGGTTTGATTTCATTGGCGTTTTTTTTATGCTATCCGATTTTTCTTTTTTATAAACATACTAGTGGTGGTATAAAATTCATTCTACTTGGTATCTGTGGAATGACATTGTTTGACTATAGCCTAAGCCAAGCTTTCATTAACCACAATTCTGGTATAACATTTTTTTGTTGTATGTTTTCAATACTAATATCAATAAATGAAGATGAGATTGCAGCACTTGAAAAATAAAACTGGTGGTATTCTATAATGAGAGGCTTGTTAAGGTTTTTTGATTATTTTCTTTGTATTCCAAAATCAATAATTGTTAATTTATATCTTTGTCCAAGGAATTTTTTTAGACTGCCAATTTTGGTTTCTCATAATACAAAATTAAAAAATTTATCGGGTAGGGTTTATTTTGAGTGTGATAAAGTTAACATGGGTATGTTTAGAATTGGATTCGGGCGCATTGAGCACATGGATGGTGGTGATAGCAGAACAATTTTATCTTGCGCTGGTAATATAACAGTTAAAGGTAAGGTAAAAATAGGGCAAGGAAGTAAATTAGTGGTTTGTAAAAATGGAATGGTAGTGTTTGGAGAAAATTTCAAGATTTCATCTTCTAGTAAGATCATTTGCGAAGAAAAAATAGAATTCGGTAGTGGAGTGCTTATTTCTTGGGATGTGTTGATCATGGACTCTGATCAGCATTCAATTTTTTATGCTAAGAATCTAGCACCTTTGACGAAGCCAATATTAATAGACGACAATGTTTGGATTGGTTGCCGTACATATGTTGGAAAGGGCTCAAGGATACCTAGTGAGGTAATTATTGGTGCAGGTTCTGTTGTGTGCAAAAGTTTTGACACCACAAATGTTGTAATTGCAGGAAATCCGGCCGTTATCGTAAAAAGAAATATCTCGTGGAAAGAATAGGTGTGTTAATATAGGGCACAAATTAGTTATCAAGTTGGGTTTTATTAATGGAAATTAGTTTAAGGTTAAGAAATAAGTTGAGGAAACAAAGAGGTAACCTTATCAAGCAAGGTGATAAGTGCAAAATTAGAGGTTGCTTCATATCGATAAAAGGAAGAAATAATAAATTAATAATAGAAAGCGGCGTGACAATAAGAAATACAATTATTGAGATCAATGGTGAGGGTTGCTGTATTTTGATCATGAAAAATACGGTTATTGGTGAACGCTGTTATATTTCTTGTAGAGAAAAAGAAACAATGCTATCGATTGGCCATGGATGCATGCTTTCTCGAGGCGTAAAGATAATGACATCAGACGGGCATGATATATACAAAAATGAAATGCGTTGTAATAACGCAAAAAACATTATAATTGGTTCTAGAGTGTGGCTAGCTGATTCGTGCACGGTATTAAAAGGATCTTCAATAGCAGAAGGTAGTGTTATAGGTATTGGATCAATAGTAACCGGTAGCATTCCTAATCATTCGATTGCAGTTGGGAATCCAGCAAAAGTTATAAAACAACAAATAATGTGGGATGAAAGGCTTACATATTGAATAGTTTTGTCAAATATGACTGATGAGGTTTGTTTTATAAGGCTTTTTTAAAGTTGGCAGGTTGAAATTGAACATAAGAATGTTTTTTTGTTTTATATTATTTGTATTAATGCAGTGGTTTTTTTATAAGAATCAAATCCTTACCGGTGATCAAACCCAAATGCTTGCAAAGGGCTATCTTGGTGCTTATCAAGGCATTTGGCAAAGTTACGGTAATGCTGCAAGTGCAATGGGGAATGTGCCGGGAAGTTTGTCAAGTTTGCTAATTGGAGTGCCGTTACTACTATGGGACTCGCCTTATGCGCCGATGGTATTTTTGTTAGCGCTGCGCTTGCTAGGGTATTTATTATTTGACGCAGTGATTAAGCAGGCTTTCGGTGAACGGGGACGATTGTTTTTTATCATACTTTGCTGGCTTAACCCATGGTTTCAATACGAAAGTTTGCTGTATAACCCATCCTACTTGTTTTTATGTTCTGCTATGCATGTCTGGTCGGCTTGGCAGCTAAGATCGCGAGCTAATTTTTGGCCAAGCCTAGTGCATATTCTGTCAATCGGTATGGCAATGCAATTGCATTATTCATGGCCATTGCTGGCGGTAATTTCAGCCTTTTTATTTTGGCGTGGAATTATGCGAATAAATTGGTGGGGTATGTTGGCCGGTGGCGCACTGATTGCGGTCTCTTTGATTCCCTATGCGCTAGAGGTTATGCAAAACAGTGCAATCGCGGCGGCACCAGATGAGGCGGCTCGCCAGCGCTATATCGGCTGGGGCTTGGTACATGTTTATCCCGTGTTAAAGTCAGTGCTGTATTGGTTGCGTTATGGTTCTTGGTTATTTGCTAGCAAGCTAGTGAATTACACCGAATTTTCATGGTTAGCTGGCTATGATGCCCTGCAATTTATTGCTATTTGGTCTTGGCGCGTAATAATTTATTTCGTGGGCGGACTAAGTGTGCTGTTGGCCGCAAAGGCAAATTGGCAGATGTGGCTTACAGCTAAAAAATCACTATTTCAGCGCGTACAACCGGTTGAAGATGCGCAATTATGGCTTAGCATTTATGCGATTGCAGCGGTTGGATCCGTACTGGTTAGTGCCGCATTATCACCGATTACATTTAATTATTGGCATTTGATGCTGGTGTTTCCTTATGCACTTTTTCCATTGTTGATTTTTTTTATTAAATTAAGTGAGGCTAATGAGAAGCACATAACTAAAGCCGTCTATGCAGCGGTTGTTTTTTGTTGCTTGGTTAACTTGGTCGCAGCTACGGATAGTAAAAAATTCTCTTATAAAGTTAGCTATGCTGAGCAAGTTAAATTATTCCTACAAACTAATGAAATAAAAAACACGCAATAAGGCTACGGGGTTTGTTATCTTTTTATTTGACATGAGATATGTTTATAATTTAGCTAGCAGGCTTTAGTACGGTTCGTCATGGCAAAAATGATTGGTGAGTGATATGTCAGATATAAATAATAAGCCTACCTTGGCCGCAGTGCTGATCGTAAAAAACGAGGCAGAAAATTTACACGCTTGTTTAACTTCGCTGGCAGGTGTGGTAGATGAAATTGTTATTTTAGATTCAGGCAGCACAGATAACACGGCTGCTGTGGCGGCTGAATTTGGCGCGCGTTTTTTTGTAAATAAGGATTGGCCAGGGTTTGGCCGGCAGCGACAATTAGCGCAAGACTATGTGCAGTCTGAGTGGGTGTTATGGTTGGATGCGGATGAGCGGTTATCGCCAGAATTAGCCGCATCAATTAAGCAGGTGTTGGCTGCACCGAAAATTGACACCATTTATAGTGTGCCGCGTTTATCGTGGGTATTTGGGCGCTTTATTCGGCATAGTGGTTGGTATCCGGATCGGGTGCTGCGGTTATATCCAACGGCTCTAACACGTTATAACACTGCTTTGGTGCATGAAAAGGTTGATGTGCCGCAAGGCGTTAAAGTGGTGCCTTTATCGGGTGATTTATTGCACTTCACTTATCGAGATATGGAACATTATTTGGTGAAGTCGGCCGGTTATGCACGGGCGTGGGCCGATCAGCGGGCAGCAAAGGGCAAACGCAGTTCATTGAGCCAAGGCTTATTGCATGCAATAGGCTGTTTTACCAAGATGTATTTATTAAAGCGCGGCTTTTTAGATGGCCGACAAGGATTGCTACTGGCTATATTATCGGCTCATTCTACGTTTGTTAAATATGCGGATCTTTGGGTGCGCGAGCAGGATAAAACGCCGCACGATTGATGGTTGGCAATGTGGTATTTACGGATGCGAGCAAATAAAAAAATGGGCTACAGCGATGATGCTGTGGCCCTTTTTTTACCCAAATTAGCGTGATGCGCTCGGTGCTACGTTGAGAAATTGAGTGGCCCAAGCGGCAATTTGTGGGGCAATTACGTCGGTACTGATCTGACTCATATCATCTAAATTGCTGCCCCCAGCCGGTGGGCTAAACGCAATATGACGGCCTGTACTGTTAAGAGGTTGCCAACGTAGGGGGGTGGCGGAACGGTGTTGTGGGAAAAAGCCCACGGTCGGCACATCTAAGGCGGCGGCAATGTGCAGGGGGCCCGTGCTGCCCGCCATAAACAAGGCGGCATTGGCTAGGACTTGGCAGAAGGTGGTTAAGCCATCGGTTGAGCGATAAATCCAGATATTGCCACCTTGGGCAAGCACTTGCGCCGCGATCTGTTCGGCAAGCTCTTCTTCGCCAGGGCCGGCGGTGAGCAGGCATTCGGCTTGGGGGTGATCGTGGTTTACCCGCAGAATGAGGTCCGTGAATTGTGCGACCGAAAGACTGTTAGCAGAACCGCCGCTGCCGGCGTGGATCATCAGCCAAGGTGCGTTGGGATTTAAGTGATGCGTGCTGCTCAGTTGTTGGCGCACTTGGCTAAGTTGTGTGGCTGAAAACGCTAAATAGGGCGCGCTGGGTTCGATGATTGGCTGGGCGTGATCGGTAAGAAACCGGCGAATGAGATCAAGGTTATAAGCAAACTCTGGCTTGGCTGAACGCGAGCGGCGTTGTGTTAGGCGTTGGTTATAGAGCAGTTGCGCGAGTTTGGTCGCCGGTGCCAAGCGATAGGGGATATGGGCACGCCACATCAGCCAAGCATTACGAGCATTGGAAAATAGGCAAATTGCGGCGTCGAAGGCGGCATGGCGTAGGCGATTTTGTAGCTGGCGCTGAGCGACTTTATCGGCTTTATGACCCGGGTCGATGATGAGGTCATCTATCCATGGGCAGAGTTCAGCCAGTGGCGCGGTATAGGCTGGAACAAGGGCGGTGATGTGGCATGGCATGGAGGTTTTCAGCATGGCAAAGCTTGGCCAAGCCAACATAAAGTCGCCAATTTTGTCGTTGCGCACGACTAAAACTCGTTTCATCCGCCTTCCTTTTGTTTGGGGCCTCGCGTGCAGGGCAAGGCGTGGGGGCGGTATTTTTGCCCGTTATGCGCAGATTCTCAAGCCGGTTGTGGTTTAGTTGGGCTGATCGGTTGCGTAAACTGAGTGGTGTGAGCTTTGATGGCCCCCTCACATCAAGCATGAGAAGGGGCTTGGCCGCGGGGCGGCCATTGCTTTACGGTGCGCAGGTGAGGTTAGTGGAGTTGGTGACGCTGTTTTGTACCAGTAGGGCACAGGGGCCGTCGATGGCTTGGCTGTTGGCCGGTGGTGTCATGCTGATGCTTAAACCTGCGGGTGCTAGACGCCAGCCGGTTTTGCTATAGCTGAAGTTGAGTACTAAT
>JBOFMA010000201.1:0-5674 GCA_051658125.1 Aeromonas sp. | reverse complement strand
AATTAAAATGCGCCACCGCCCAAAGAGGCGGTGACGCACAAGGTAATATTTTGTGGGCACTCGGAAAGGAAGATTCCGCTTAGCGAGCGTGGTGCTGCGCCATACCTTCCCAGCCCTCTTTGAGCTCGCCTAAGATCTTGCGCACTTCCACAAAACCGGCCACATCATTCGACACGCTGATTTCAAACAAGCGCTGCCCGCAGTAGTCATACAAGCGATGCAAATTAGCGGCTAATTCACCACCGAGCTCCATATCTAGCGCGCTATCTAAGCCGCCCAAAATTTGCAGCGCTTTATTCATCGCCTCACCCTTGCGCTCATATTGCTTGGCCAAAATATGCCCTTCCGCACGGGCAATTTCATCCAGCAAACCGTCCATGAGCATCAGCACCAGCTGATAAGGATCGGCGCTAGCGGCTTTGGCCTCTACCGAAGCAAATTTATAGGCGTCAACGCCATCATCCATATCAAACATGGTTTATCTACCTTGCGTAAGAAAAATTAAATCATGCCCATACTGGCCATCATTTGGTTCATCATGGTGTATTGATTCAGGTAACGGCTATAGGCTGATTCTGAACGACGATTTAATGCATCCATCCGATCATTTAAGCGTTTTTCGCGCGAATCAAAACCTTCTGTGCGTGATTTGAGCAAACCATCACGATCGGTGTAAGGCTTCATTTTATCTTGCATGCGCTGCAGCAAGCCATCATCACCCATCATGGCCTTGCTTAAGATTTCTGGATCTTTTTCCAGCTGCTTTTCAAAGTCACTTTCATCAAATTTCAACTTGCCATCTTTGTCGGTTTCTATACCCAAACTGCCCAATGTCAAGCCACCGGGCAATTCCCGCACCGCATTGCGCAGCATAGACTTCAAACCACGCGCGCCACTGTCTGATGCGAGTGGTCCGCGCTTGGCGCCGGTTGAGGTCATTTCATTGATGGTATCAATCAGCCCATTGTAGCTATCCACAAAGGACTGAAGCGCACCAGTAACTTTATCTTGATCTTGGCCCACAGTGAGCTGGATCGGTGCTTCACCGGGCTCTTGTGCCTTAGTTAACTCAATGCTCAAACCATCAACTACGCCTTCGACTTTATTGGTGGCGGAGGTAATAGTGATCGGGTTATCGCCACCCATTTCGATAATGGCATCTTTGGCGGTGGTGATATCTGTTTTACCCGCAATCGCCGTGCCGAGCATATTGCTAGCATCGCCGCTGTAACTCATCTTCACCGCGTTATCGACGCCAGTTTCTTGGCTGTTGAGCACCAAGTTCACTTTGCCATCGGTGCGCACCAAAGAGGCTTTCACACCAGGGTTGCCTTCCACGGTGTTGATGTGGGTGACTAAATCTTTCACCGTGCTGCCTGCGGGCAGGGTAGCTAGATCGATATCGAGTTTTTTATCCCCGATTTCCAGCGTGAACACACCTTCAGTTGGCAGGGCTGCATCTTCGCTGTCCATCACCATGCCGACTTGATGCGCTTGGGCGAGCTGTTTAACAAAGAAGCTGTATTGACCAGACGCGGCAGTACCGTCACTGGTCACATTCATAAAGCCTTCTTGCGATGGCGTAGCCGATTGCGCCTGCAATTCAGACGCTTTGTTTAAGCCTTTTAAACTACTTTGAAAGGCATCAAGCTTGCTATACAGCGAATCCACCGCTTTGCGCTCGTCTTTTACCGCACTCATTTGATTTTTTAGTAACGCTTCGGTATTCATGCGCTCAATCATAACGAGCTGATAAGCCATGCTGGAGGGATCGATTTGCATCCTATTATCCTTATTTAGTCAAGACATACGCGCAAGCTATCTCGCGCCACTAAAAGCAGTCAGGCAAGGACGAGCACGCCCATCCTTGCCTAACTGCTTTACAACAAGGGCAGCCGTAGCTGCCCTTGTTTCTTAAGCTAATGCTTAGCGCATCAGTGAAGAAACCATACCAGTCATCTGGTTGGCGCTGCCCAGTACGGTCATACCGGCTTGCAGCAACATTTCCTGCTTGGTCTTGTTGGTCGTTTCCGCCGCGAAGTCCGCATCCATAATGCGACCCTTGGCCAAGTCGGTATTCTCTTTCATGTTAGCCAAGTTGTTCTGGGTGTGCTCCAGACGGTTGATGTTGGCACCAAACTGTGAACGTACCGCACCGATGGTGTCCAAAACTGCGCCCAAAGTAGAAATTTGCTTGTTAAAAGTAGACTGCGCGATGGCCGTTGAGCTAGCAGTACTAAAGTCTTTCGTCATAGTGCTGATAGCTTTACTCACTGAGCTCAGGTTCTTACTTGCATCTACGGTCAATTTCTCTGAACTACCTTCACCAATTTGGAAGGTTACCGCTTTACCAAACTTACCCGCAGAACCAAACAACTTCTCACCACCAAACTTGGTGTTGTCTTGGATATTTTTCATCTCAGCCGCTAGTTCTTTCATTTCTGAACCGACAGCTTTGCGGTCTGCTGAAGTTGCAGTACCGTTCGCGCCTTGCGTAGCCAAATCTTTCATACGCTGGGTAATGTTGGTCATCTCATCCATCGCGCCTTCAGCAGTCTGCATCATAGAGATCGCATCGCTCGCGTTACGTGAACCAACCGCCATGCCGCTTGACTGTGCATTCAAACGGGTAGCCATCTGCAGACCAGCTGCATCGTCTTTAGCTGAGTTGATGCGCAGACCGGTACCCAAACGCTGCATAGAGGTAGCCAGTGAGTTATTAGTACGGTTCAGCTGATTTTGAGTGGTCAGTGAAGAGTAGTTAGTGTGGATGGATAAACCCATGATGTATTACCTCTAGTTTTTATGTATCAAGTAAAGCCGCATCGCTGCAAGCTGTGTCATAGGGATAAAACGACCCACCACCAAAAAAACCTAAATTTTTTTATAAAAAAAACGCCAAAAAAATCACAAACCTTTGATTTTAAACTAAAAAAATATGCGAGCGCAGGCTAAATTAGCTGCCATGCGGCGCAATCAGACAAGCCGCCTGACCATAATCAAACTCAATTTTTCGATAACTCCGTCGTTAGCGCCGCTAATAATGCCGGTAACTCAAATTGCAGTTCATCCACCAGTGCGACCCAGTCGTAGCGTTCCTGTGCGGCCAGCACGGCCTGCGCCCACGCCAAAACCATGCTTTGCAGCGGCGGCGATAGCTGCGGCAAAATCCCCGTTAAATACTCAAGCAACTGGCCGCATTGCAGCATGGCCTCTTCATCTAGGTTGCGTCGCAATAGATTGCTAATAGCGGCAGCATCCGCCTGCAACTGCGCGTGGGTTTGCGCTAGGTCATTTGCTTTCATGCTATATCTCCGCTTAATGCCGCCCAATCCACATATGCAGCTCCAGCAATCATCGCGCCGGCACGGCTCGCATTATAAAAAGCAACCGTCGGATGGCGCCGAATGAACTCCTCCATGCTGTTGAGATAGATCATAAAACTGAGCAAGGTGTTCACCGACTCACCTGCGCCATTAAGCACGCTATAGCGGCCATAATCAGCCTTAACGCTGATCGCGCCATCTTCCCAACCCGCATGCGTTTTATCGCTGGGGAAGGCGAAATCCGCTCCAAACAAAGTAATTTTTTGCGCGCCCATGCGCACCGCCAAATCGGTCGCGGGGTGAATAACGCTGCCACCGGTAAATAACTCGGCTTTTGGCCACTGCCGGCGCAGTGCTGCAAAATTAGCATTGCCCGCTTCATACATCACATAACGTGGCCCACGCCAAAGGTGTAATACCTCAGTTTTTAATAGCGGCGAATAAACTAACGGCACGCCAGCAAGTTGCTCGGGTAACAGATGGGTGGCGGTAATGTTTTTGTCTACCGATACCACGATATCCGGCACGATACCTTGCGCCAGTAGCGGCCTTAATGCCGTATCTACCGCAATAAATAGCGGGCGCACCGCCTGTTTGCGCACTCGCGTTAGCCATGCAAAATGCTCGGCTAACGTGGGTCCAGTAGCGAGCACATAGACCTCGGGTTGCACTAGGGTATTAAACAGTTCGGCGGCATCCGCATCCTGCTTGATCAGCGGTAAATTCGCCTCCAAACGCAGCCGTTCGTGTTGCGCGTTGGTTTGATTGGCTGGCGCTTGCAATTTGGTTTGCACGACCACCCGATCGCGCAACTTTTGGCTCGCGGCATCAGCTAAGGCCAATTCTGCGGTTAAAAAAGTAAACGGCGTCATCACTTGCGCATGCTCTGCTGCCGCAGTTAACACCACGCGCGGGTCTTGCAGCCAATCGCGTTGATCCGTCACCTGCAACACCAAAGCAAACAAGGCCGTATTTAAAATCACCACCTGCAGCTGCTGCAGGGCGGGTCGACGCAACAATTCGCGCGGTACATCGCCAAGGCCAATGCCATACAAGGCCGCCGCCGGCGCCGGCATCGTAATGAGTGCGGCGATATCACGCGCTTCCTGTTGCCGATCATGCCGACTGGTAAGTTGCCGGCCATTCACCAGCAAAGTGGCATCCAAGCCCTCTAATACCTCGGCCGCAATGGGCTCAACCGCCGTCAGTGCGGCGTGCCACTTCGGCCAGCGCCGCGCCAGCACTTGAAGATTAAGGGTAAAAAAATCCGACATAGGTCTCTCTTTGCTTTATGGGCTCGATAGAAAATTAAGAAAACGCCCAAACTAACCGCTTACTTTAAGCCAAGCGCCAGCAGCGCTGGCCGCGCTAATCTGCACACTTTGTGCATTAGGCTGGGAACTAAAAAAAATGTAGACTGCCAAATACGCGCCAATTAAACCAGCGCTATGCCCACGCCGGCGAGCTGAGCCGTTGCCGCACTCGCGCTACTTTTAGCACTTTGGGAGCTGTAACCCACGGGCGGTAGCGTGCCTGTTGCGAAGCGTTTATTTCCTCTGCCGCCACGATTTTCACCACCTTGGACTCTGTTATGACCCCAATCACTGAGCACATTGCCGCTTGCCCTGATTTTGAACTAAATGCGTTTGCCGATCGTCAATGCAATTACCAGTTGTATAACGCGGCCCAAGCCAACCAAGGTTTAGTGGTGTACATTCCGGGGTTTGGCGCCGATGCCGGTGCCTATAGCGAAAAATTTTGCCAAGCGATTGCAAGCGAATATCAATTGGCCACCATGCAGGTGGACTATTTTTGCGCCAAAGTGCGGCCAAATAGCGGCGCCGAGTTCAGTTTTACCGGTGCCGACCTAGACACTCTGCAAACCATCACGCAAACGCAGCAAACCAGCTACTCACTAGCCCAACTGCAAACACTGCTACACGATAACCCGCGCCTGCCATCCCAGCCTATCGAGTTACATGCCACTTTGACGCCACCCAATGGGCATTATCAAAATTTTGGCGTTATGGCCGCACTGGATATTTTGAATTCAATCGCGCACGCCATTATGCAGCATGGGGTTAATCAAAATAATATTATTTTAATTGGCTCATCTTATGGCGGCTATTTAGCCAACCTGGCTACCAAATTTCGCCCCGGACTAATTCGAGCCGTGTTTGACAATTCGTCGTCGGCACATGCTAACCTCAGTTATATTATCGGCAAAGAAATCGGAGAACCTGAATTTAAGGTTGATTTCAGACAGATAATTATCAATTCCCATCTGATATCACCTTGGACATTAAGTGCGGAGCAGCCAAATACCTTTAACGCATCCCGCGCGCAAA
>JBOFMA010000200.1:0-1903 GCA_051658125.1 Aeromonas sp. | reverse complement strand
AAATGTCGCCTTTATTATCTTGATGAATCGGGTTTTTGCGCAACTGCATCTGTCCAATATGGCTGGTCGCCAATCGGTTCGCCGCATCATGCGTTTCCACAGACTCACACACGGCGCTCTGTGATAGGTGCCTTGAACTATGCCGACAATACGCTTGCGTATAGGGAGGTGACTGGGAGTATTAATCGCCAAGTAACCATTAACTTTTTAGATAGTCTAGCTAAAAAGCTAGATGGCCAAACCCCCACTTTTGTTGTGCTCGATAATGCGAGTATTCATCACCATATCGACCATGAGCACCTCAATCGGTGGTTTTTACAGCACTATATGTTGCTAGTATTTTTGCCAGCATACAGTCCTGAACTCAATTTAATCGAAATGGTCTGGCGCGAAGCGAAGCATCGTTGGCAGCGTTTCATTGCTTGGGGTAAGGAAACTTTCGATGAAAAATTAACCTGTATGCTAAATGGCTATGGCACTGAGTTTACAGTTAATTTTTCTTGAGCACTTATGACCTCATTATTTGGTGACCCAAGCGACTAGGATTGAACCTTATAATAAGGCATCCAATTGATTTTTAGTGCGTGCTTTAACTAAATTAAATATTTTATATTTAGCAGTGAAGCTGCAATATAGAATATTCATTTCTAAAGCTATTGCTATTATTGCTGCACTTGTTGAGGAGTTGACTGCTGTTGCTGATGATAGCTATTGATAATCATCTGTCTGCGCTTGGCTTCTGGCAAGTCATTAATGCAATAGTTTATATAATAAAGCGTGACAAGTGCTGTATAAAAACCATTCATTTTATAGTCTATCTTCAACTCACTTAGTGCGTAGTCTTGGATGGCAGTTCTAGCTTTAAATGCCCAGTTAATATTTAAAATCCATGGGCCAAGGCTCAATAAGCCACCAATGACCATTGCGGTATCATCACCAATACCGATAAAGACGCCACTTAAACCAACACAAACAGACAACCAAATAGCATAATTTTTATCTGCGATTGTGCTCTTAGTAAGATTTTCAATGATAGCAGTGTACTTATAAATCCATAAAATGGGGTAGATGCCACCAGTAACAATAGTTAATAATACAAAATGTAATGTCTGCATATTAACGGCAAACTTCAAATCGTTTTCATTGGCTTGATTATTCTGAGTCATAACTCTATCCTTAATTTTATTTAAATGGCATGATCACCATTGAAAATACTGCATGTTTATACATGCAATTCAGCATAGGAACTTAAGTTTGCTCCTAAATTTAGTGGCAAGCGCTACCGGCTCAATTATATCTATTTCTGGCAACCAGTAACGCAACCAACGGTATAAATGTTCTTGCTCAGTAATTTCTGTAGTAATGGTCAAACTACCATCGGCATGTTGCTTATGAATTTTTTGCTTATAAAACAGTGGGCGACGCTGGATATAGGGCGCCGCGGCGGCAGATACTTTTAATGTCACGCTGGTTGTCGCACCAAAGGAAATGCCGCTGCGCAATTTTAATAACCCCAGCGTAGCGGGGTTAGGAATAAAGGTGTCCGCTAAGCAACTTAGCAGTTGCATTAAACCCAATTCAAACGCTTTCAGTTGGCCATCATGCACGGCGGCTAAATACCACAGACCGCTGTGATTGATTAATTGATATGGTTCAGCCTGGCGGGCTTTATTTTTATAATTAAACGTTAAGCACTGCTGCTGTTTAATTGCGTGGCGCAATAAGGTCATTTGCGCCTGATATTGACTGTTATCGCGGCTGCTGTGGCAGGGCGTCCGCATGAGTGTTCACTTTTCATCCAGAGTGCCAAATCCAGCAGTTAAAACCTGCAATAAATAGTCGGTATTCATCATACAGCGTTTCTGTTTAACGGGAACACTCGCTTTTGTACTCTCTTTGCGCA
>JBOFMA010000199.1:0-2573 GCA_051658125.1 Aeromonas sp. | reverse complement strand
GGCGCGCGAAAGCAGCGTGGCGGCCGATGATAGCGAGATCAGTACCGCATTAGATGGCAGCAACGTCCGGCTGAAATTTAACGGCGACTGCTGGCTGATGGTAAAAGATGGCAACGGCAAGACCTTGTTTAGCGGCATTAAAAAAGCCGGTCAGCAGTTAGATCTGGAAGGCAAACCACCGTTTAAATTTGCAGTGGGCGCGGCCAAAATGGTGAAACTTGAGTATCGCGGCAAAGCGGTGGATATGACGCCGCACCTGCATGGCCGCACCGCGCGCTTTAGTTTGCCTCAGGAGTAAGACTGCAGATGTCCTCTTTATCCCCAATTATTCGCCGGCCTTCGAAAAAGATCTGGGTCGGTAATGTGGCAGTAGGTGGCGATGCGCCGATCTCGGTGCAAAGCATGACCAACACCAAAACCACCGATGTGGCGGCCACGGTGGCGCAAATTGCGCAAATTGCGCGCGCTGGCGCGGATATTGTACGCGTGTCGGTGCCGACCATGGACGCGGCTGAAGCGTTTAAGCTTATCAAAGCGCAAAGCCCGATCCCCGTGGTCGCAGATATCCACTTTGACTATAGAATTGCGCTCAAAGTGGCCGAATACGGCGCCGATTGCTTGCGCATTAACCCAGGCAATATTGGCAACGAGCAGCGCGTGCGTGCGGTGGTTGACTGCGCGCGGGATCTCAACATTCCAATCCGTATCGGCGTTAATGGTGGTTCGCTGGAAAAAGAGATCCAAGAAAAATACCGTGAACCCACGCCAGAAGCGCTGGTGGAATCGGCCATGCGCCATGTAGATCACTTAACGCGCCTGAACTTTGATAATTTCAAAGTCAGCGTGAAAGCCTCGGATGTGTTTTTAGCCGTGGGTGCTTACCGTCTGTTAGCCAACGCGATTGAGCAGCCGCTGCACTTGGGCATTACTGAAGCGGGTGGCTTTCGCGCCGGCGCGGTGAAATCGGCCATTGGTTTAGGCATGCTACTAAACGACGGCATTGGCGATACCTTACGCATTTCGCTGGCCGCCGATCCTGTGGCAGAGGTGAAAGTGGGTTTTGATATTTTAAAATCCCTGCACTTGCGCGCGCGCGGCATCAATTTTATTGCTTGCCCTTCATGCTCGCGGCAAGAGTTTGATGTGATTGCCACCGTGAATGCGCTTGAAGAGCGCTTAGAAGATTTGATCACGCCACTGGATGTCTCCATCATCGGTTGTGTGGTCAATGGCCCTGGTGAAGCGCTGATTTCCGATCTGGGCTTAGCTGGCGCGGCGAACAAAAGCGCCTTTTATGAAGGTGGCCAGCGGGTTGACCGCTTAGATAACGCCACCTTGATTGATGTGCTCGAAGCGCGCATACGCGCGCGCGCCGCGCTTAAAGCCGGCGAGTTGCGCATTGATACCCGCGAAGTGTAAGCCGTACACTTCCCCCAAAAGGCCACGTTGGTGGCCTTTTGCCTATCAAGCGCTGGCTAAAACGGCATATTCCCCACGGCCCCTTTTACCTCGGGGGATAAAAACCCTATAATGCCGCCAATTTTTTCCTCTTTTCGCCCCATAACAACCGAGTAATAACGTGGCTAAACAGATCCAAGCGATTCGCGGTATGAATGATTGCCTGCCGGAGCAAACACCCGCCTGGCAAAAAGTAGAGCAGATCCTGCGTCAAGTCGTGGCCAACTATGGCTACAGTGAAGTGCGTATGCCGATCGTTGAGCAGACCCATCTTTTTAAGCGCGCCATCGGGGAAGTGACCGATGTGGTGGAAAAAGAGATGTACACCTTTGACGACCGCAACGGCGACAGTTTGAGTCTGCGCCCAGAGGGCACCGCAAGTTGCGTGCGCGCCGGTATCGAGCATGGCTTGCTGTATAACCAAGAGCGCCGCATGTGGTATATGGGCCCCATGTTTCGCCACGAGCGCCCGCAAAAAGGCCGCTACCGTCAATTCCACCAGTTTGGCGTGGAGCTGTTTGGCATCCAAGGCCCGGATATTGATGCCGAGCTCATCATGCTCACGCACCGGTTGTGGCGCTTATTTGGTGTCAGCGAGCAGGTCACGTTAGAGCTCAATACCTTGGGCCAAAGCCACGAGCGCGCCGCCTATCGCGAGGCCCTGATCGCCTTTTTAGAAATGCGTGTAGATCAGCTCGATGACGAAGCGCGCCAGCGCATGTACAGCAACCCGCTGCGCGTGCTCGATAGCAAAAACCCAGCGGTGCAAGCGGCGCTGACCGATGCACCGCGCTTGATGGATCACTTAGGTGCCGAGAGCTTGGCTCACTTTGCGGGTCTGAAAAAGCGGCTCGATAACGCCGGTATCAGTTATCGCGTTAATGAACGCTTGGTGCGCGGCTTAGATTATTACAACTTGACCGTGTTTGAATGGGTGACAGCAAACTTGGGCGCCCAAGGCACTGTGTGCGCCGGTGGCCGTTACGATGGCTTGGTTGAGCAGTTAGGTGGCCAAGCGACCCCCGCGGTCGGCTTTGCCATGGGCATGGAGCGCTTGGTGCTGCTGCTAGAAACCTTAGAACTCAATCGTGATGTGCGCCCCGCAGTGGACGTTT
>JBOFMA010000198.1:0-22242 GCA_051658125.1 Aeromonas sp. | reverse complement strand
CCTTGGAATTTGTCGGTAGGGGTTAAGCGATACAGGTCACCGGTCAGGTGTTCGATGGTGAACTGGTCGTTATCCACGCGCTGAATGCGGCGGATAGACGACACATACAGGCTCCAGTCTTTGCTGGTGACGTCTTTACCTTGGTTGGTTAAGTGCAACTTGGCCAGACCACAGCTGGCCCACTCGGAACCTAAGGCTTGGCAGTCTAACTTGGCACCGGCGCCATCGTTGGTGACGACTTCATATTTAACCACCAGATTACTGGCTAGGGCATCGACCACCGCTTGCTTGGAGGTATCAGCGGCTTGTGCTTGACCGATGAAGGCGGCGGACATAGCCATGGCTAACAGGGAATGTTTCAGATTCATAACTGTTGCTCTCTTGATAATGGACTTGGCGTTTTTATTAAATGGGGCTCTGAGAGCCCCTTATTATTAGAATGTTGGACTTAGCGTTATATCTGGGAGATTAAGAGCGCAGGGCTTTCATCTCACCGGCAATGATCTCGGCCAAGGGGCCTAAAATCACTTGCAGGTTCTGCTCACCGAGCTTAACCACACCGGCAGCGCCTAAGGCTTTGAGCTTACGCTCGTCAACTACGGCACGGTCTTTTAAGGTCAGACGCAGGCGAGTGATGCAGGCATCAATGCTTACTAGGTTGTCGTGGCCACCGAGTACGTCTAAGTATTGGCGCGCCAGTTCAGTGCGGTCAGTGCTGACAGCGGCTGCTGGAGCTGAGTCATCTTCTTCTTCACGACCTGGAGTTTTTAAGTCGAGCTTGGCAATCACGGCGCGGAACACGCTGTAGTACAGGCCGAAGAACACCAGACCTTGCAGCAGCAACATGTACCAGCCGCTGGCCAGTGGGTTACGGCTCGACAGCACCATATCCACCAAACCGGCACTGAAACCAAAACCTGCCATCCACTGCATTGAGGCGGCGATAAACACTGACACACCGGTCAAGAAAGCATGCACGACATACAGCACAGGGGCCACGAACATGAAGGAGAATTCAAGTGGCTCAGTCACACCGGTAAAGAACGAGGCAAAAGCGGCAGCAATCATGATTGATGCGACTTTCTCTTTGTGCTCTTTTTTCGCGGCGTGGTAAATCGCCAGCGCGGCACCGGGCAGACCGAACATCATGATAGGGAAGAAGCCCGCTTGGTACATACCTGTTACACCGACCACCGCTTTACCGGCATCGATAGAGGCTTGACCACCTAAGAAGTTAGGGATGTCGTTAATACCAGCGACGTCAAACCAAAACACGGAGTTCAGCGCGTGGTGCAGACCGACCGGGATTAACAGGCGGTTAAAGAAGGCGTACACACCGGCACCGGTTGAGCCCATGCTGACAATTGACTCGCCAAAGTTAACCAAACCGCCGTAAATGACCGGCCATACGGCCATCAGCACGAAGGAAACCACGATCATGACCACCGAGGTCACAATCGGCACCAAGCGGCGGCCCGAGAAGAAGGCCAGCGCTTTGTGCAGCTCCACGCTGCTAAAGCGGTTGTAAAGTTCAGCGGCAATCACACCACACAAGATACCGACAAACTGGTTACTGATCTTGCTAAAGGCGGCAGGCACTTGGTCTGCGGCGATGCCCTTGATTTGAGCAACTGCGCCTGGGCTAAGCAGGGTAGTCACGACTAAGAAACCTACCAGACCGGCCAGGGCGGCAGAACCGTCTTTATCTTTTGACATACCGTAGGCCACACCGACGGCAAACAGTACTGGCATGCTATCGATAATGGCCGCGCCGGCTTTAATCAAGAACGCAGCCAGTGGGCTACCACCGCCCCAACCGTTCGGGTCAATCCAGTAACCAATACCCATCAAAATGGCTGCCGCTGGCAGCACGGCGACCGGTACCATCAGGGCACGGCCAACTTTCTGCATATAACCGAGAATATTCACGGTTGTTCTCCTCTTTGAGTTGTATGACGTAGATGCTAACGCCTTGGCTTAAGCGGGAAAGCGTTAGCTAGCAAGGCATGCAGCGCAGTCTAGGGATTTTATTTCGCGGGGCAAATTAATAACGCGGCAATCGTGATCTCAATCACCGAAGATCCATCTATCACGCCTTGTTTGTGACTTTTATCACTCAATTAAGATAAAAATGTGCCTGCTTATGGTATGTGTTGGCAACTTAATTTACGCTACAAAACAACTCGCTTGCTCAGAGCACCTCTGCTGCGCGTCGCCAAGGGGCGATGGCGCCGGATAGCCATGGAGCGGCTCTCTTTTTCTCTAACGTAAGGAATACCACATGCGCTTGTTGCCGCTTAAAAACGCGACCCAAGTTGGCCAATGGTCAGCTCGCTATATCGTTGATCGCATTAATGCTTTCCAACCTACCGCTGAGCGTCCCTTTATCTTGGGTTTGCCCACCGGCGGCACGCCGCTGAACACCTATAAGCGTTTAATTGAGCTGCATAAAGCGGGTGAAGTGAGCTTTAAGCATGTGGTGACCTTTAACATGGATGAGTACGTGGGCCTGGCAGAAGATCACCCAGAAAGCTACCACAGCTTCATGTACAACAACTTCTTTAACCATATCGACATCACGCCAGAGAACATCAATATTCTCGATGGCAACGCGCCTGATCTGGTGGCTGAATGCCAGCGTTATGAAGCCAAAATTAAGTCGTATGGCAAAATTCACCTGTTTATGGGCGGCGTGGGCAACGATGGCCACATCGCGTTTAACGAGCCGGCCTCTTCTTTGTCCTCGCGCACGCGCTTAAAAACCCTGACCGAAGACACCCGCATTGCCAACTCGCGCTTTTTTGCCGGCGACATCAACCAAGTGCCAAAGCTGGCCTTGACTGTGGGTGTGGGCACCTTGATGGACGCCGAAGAGATCCTGATCTTGATCACTGGCCACGGTAAAGCACTGGCGCTGCAAGCGGCAGTTGAAGGCTCGGTCAATCACATGTGGACGATCTCGGCGCTGCAGCTGCATCCAAAGAGCCTGATGGTGTGTGACGAGCCGTCGACCATGGAGCTGAAAGTAAAAACTGTACGCTACTTCCAGCAACTGGAAGCTGACAACATCAGCCACCTGTAAGCGCTAAGGAGTTGCTATGTACGCTTTAACCAACGCCACCTTGTATACCGGTCATGAAGTAGTGACCGGTATGGCTGTGGTCATTGACGGCGAGATCATCGCGGCTATTACGCCGGAGGCTAATTTGCCGGCCGATATGCCGCGCACCGATCTAAACGGTGCCAACCTGACCGCGGGCTTTATTGATGTGCAGCTCAATGGCTGTGGCGGCGTTATGTTTAACAGCCAGATCACTGAGGCGACCTTGGCCACTATGCAGGCGGCCAACTTGCGCTCGGGGACGACCAGCTTTTTGCCAACCCTGATCACTAGTCCCGATGAGGATATGCAGCAAGCGGTCGCGGTAACGCGGGCGTACATGGCCGCACGGCAAAACGAGGTGCTCGGGGTGCATTTAGAAGGCCCTTACACCAACGTAACGCGCAAAGGCATTCATCAGGCCGAGCAAATTCGTCAGCCCAGCCAAGCGATGATTGATTTTTTCTGTGCCAATCGCGATGTGATCAGCAAAATCACCTTGGCGCCAGAGCGCAACAGTACCGCGCATATTCAGCAGTTGGTGGCCGCGGGCATTTTAGTCTCCGCCGGTCATACCGCGGCGACCTATGACGAGGCGATGGCTGGATTTGATGCCGGTATTCGCTTTGCCACGCACCTGTATAACGCCATGACGCCGACCTTAAATGGCCGTGAGCCAGGCGTGGTCGGCGCGATTTATGATCGCGCGGACGTTTACACCGGCCTGATTGCCGATGGCAAACATGTGCACTGGGCCAACGTGCGCTTGGCGCACAAGGTGCTCGGCGAGCGCTTAGTGCTGGTCACCGATGCTGCTGCGCCCGCTGGCGCGCCGGCAGGCTTTAGCCAGTTTGATTTCACCGGTACCCCAGTGTTTTTTAAAGAGGGGCAGTGCGTGGATGAAAACGGCACCTTGGGCGGTTCGGCATTAACCATGATCGAAGGGGTGCAGAACTTAGTGGAGCAGGCCGGCTTGCCGCTGGCTGAAGCGCTGCGTATGGCAAGCCTCTATCCGGCGCGCGCCATTGGCTGGGACGATAAGCTCGGCAGCATTGCCGTGGGCAAAGTGGCCAACTTGACCATCTTTGATCCGCAGTTTGTGGTCAATGCCACCGTGGTCAATGGCCAGTGGCAAACACAAGCCTAACCCACCGGCAACCTTAAGGCGCACCCCGCGTGCGCCGCCCGCTTGGCGCCCAGTGCCGGTCGTAACTGACTTGGCCTGGGCGTCTTCTTTGCTAGTTAAACAAAAGTGACTTTCTATGAGCGGCGCCAAAATTGCCAATATTGATCTGATAAAGCAGGTCAACTACGCCGCCGTGTATCGGCTGATCGATAAGATGGGGCCGATTTCGCGGGTGGAAATTGCCAAGCAAAGTGAGCTGGCACCGGCCAGCGTGACCAAAATTACCCGCCAGTTTATCGACCACGGCCTGATCCAAGAAACGGCGCCGCAAGCCTCCACCGGCGGGCGCCGGGCGATCTCGCTTATTCCTATTACGGATAATTTTCAGCTGGTATCGGCCAAGCTCGGCCGTGGCTATTTGAAACTCGCGCTGTATGACTTGGCGGCTAACATGCTGGCCAGCAGCAAGTGCGCGATTGATGTGCTGGAAGAAGCCGCTGTCGAGCAGGCGATATTAGGTGCCATCGATCGGTTCATATGGGGCAATAGCGAGCGTATCACCCAACTCATCAGCATTGCCTTGACCATGCCGGGGCTTATCAACCCGCAAACCGGGGTGGTGATTTATATTCCGCATTATCAGATCCGCAACTACCCACTTAGCGAGCGTATGCGCCAGCATTTTGGCCTGCCCTGTTATGTCGGCAATGACACGCGGGCGCTGGCGTTGGCCGAGCACTACTGCGGCGCGAGCCAAGATAGTCTAGATTCGGTGCTAATCAACGTGCACCAAGGGGTGGGGGCGGGGATCATCACGCAAGGCAAGGTGTTTTTAGGCCACAATCGTAACGTGGGCGAAATTGGCCACATTCAGCTCGATCCTTTGGGTAAGCGCTGTCATTGCGGCAACTTTGGCTGCCTAGAGACGATTTTATCAAACGGCGCATTGCTCGAGCAGGTGCGTTTGCACCTCAGTGAAGGGCATACCAGCGTGCTAAACACCGATAATTTGAGCATCGAAGGCTTGTGCCAAGCGGCTTTAGAGGGCGATAAATTGGCGCGGCGCGTGCTGGGGCGGGCGGGCGAATATTTAGGCCGCGCCATTGGCATTATGGTGAATCTATTTAATCCGCAAAAAGTGTTGTTAGCTGGCGAAATCACCGCCGCGACGCACATTTTATTGCCCGCAATTCGCCGCTGCGTGGCCCACCAGTCGCTGCCGGCGTTTCATCAAGAATTGCCGATTATTCCGGCCTCGTTTCAGCAGCAAACCACCATGGGCGGCTTTGCGCTGGTCAAGCGGGCACTGCGCGAAGAGGATCTGCTGCTGCAAATCATGGCCGCAAGCGGCCCACTTAGCCCACTTGAGGCGCCCTAGCAGGGCGCTGTCATTACGCGTTAGACCGCGCGTTTCGAGCATAGCTGTAGCTAACCGCGCGCCGCACTAAACGGGCGCTGTCACGAGCAGCCTAAGCGGCTGTACGTTAAGGCGCGGGAAACTGCAGCCGAAAACGCGCGCCGCCTAAGTGCGAGCTATCGACGTGGATAGCGCCGCCATAGCTGTGCACAATCTCGGTAACGACGGCGAGCCCAATCCCCTGACCAGAAGAGGTGTCTGCGCGCACGCCGCGCATAAAGATCAGCTGGGATTTGGTCGGATCAATGCCGGGGCCATCATCTTCCACTTCAATGGTTAGCGCCTTATCAATCTTGATTAGGGTCACCTGCACCTTACTGATGGCAAATTTACAGGCGTTATCGAGTAGATTACCCATCAGCTCCATCAAATCGCCTTGCTCGCCATAAAACAGCGGCGCGCCGTGGGCGTGGCAGACGGTGTCTAGCCGCTTGTGGCGATAGACTTTACCCAAGCTGGCTAACAATTTTTCCACTAAGGCGGCGGGATCTATGCCCTTGCTGGCCAGCCCTTGGCGCCCGGCCACCGCGCGGCGCAGCTGATACTGGATCATCTGATCCATGGTCAGGATCTGTTCGTTGATGTTATCGGCGGTCTCGCGGGCGAGGTGCAGCTCTTGGGTGGTCATCTGGATCAGCGCTAAACGGGTTTTGAGGCTGTGGGCCAAATCATTGAGCGCATGCTGATAGCGCTGGGTTTGTTGCCGCTCATTTTCTAATAGCTGATTGACCGATTGTGTTAGTGGCATTAGTTCGCGCTCGTAATGATTGGCCAGCGCAGCACGCTTACCGGCGCGAATTTCATCGATTTGGCGCGCCAGCTCTCCTAGCGATCTTAAGCTCCAAGCGGTAGACAGCAGCAGCAGACCGGCCAGCAGCGCGTAAAAGAGCAGGGCTTGTTGCACAGTGCTGAGCAGATAAGCACGGCTTAACCGCTGGTAATTGGCGGCTGAATCGAGCATCACCAGATAATAGCTTTGTAGCCCAGTTGGCGTTTGCCGGCCTAGGCGTAAGCTATAAACAAAGTAACCTACTTCGTTTGGCTGGGTGTGCAGCTTAAAGTTATACGCATCGGGCTGCTTAGCGAGGTAATCGACTAGCTGTGAGCAGAGCTTTTTGCGCGCTTGCATCACCTCCGGCCGGTGTAAATTGGCCCACAGGCGGGTGCCATCGCCTTGGCAAATCACGCTATCGAGTTTTTTATCAATCGCGTGGCGCGAGATGGACTCAAAGCCGCTGCCATCGAGCAGATCGCCAGACGCTGAGGAGAGCAGGTGTGATAAGTTTTCGTGCATGCGCGAGCTGACTTGCTTGGCCAACTCTTCGTTGTGGCCGCGATAAAGCGCCAGTACCGCAAATGCCATGATAATAGCGATCATCAATAAGGCGCTGAGCAACAGCTTGATGTGCAGTGAGCGGCGAATTAACTGCATGAGAGGTTAAAAATATAGCCTTGGCGGCGGATGGTGGAAATCGGCGTGATCGTGCTGTCGGGATCGAGTTTTTTGCGCAGGCGGCTGACCATCACTTCAATGGTGTTGGGATCGCCCTCGCCATCGCCATACAACTGATCGAGCAGTTGCTGCTTGGAAACCACTTGGCGCGCGTTGCGCATCAGGTATTCCAAAATCACATACTCAAAGCTAGTCAGTACCACCACTTGTCCGGCGATAGACAGCTCTTTGCGCGATAAATCCAGCTCATAGATATCGGCACTGACTTTTGGCGAAATAAAGCCCGCGCTGCGGCGCATCAACGCATTGAGCCGTGCGAGTAGCTCATCTTTTTGAAACGGTTTAACTAAGTAGTCATCGGCGCCAGCTTCAAGGCCTTCGACCTTGTCCTGCCAGTTGCCGCGTGCGGTGAGCACAATAATCGGAAAGGCAATTTGCTGCTCACGCAATTGACGGATCAAGCTCAGTCCATCCATATCCGGCAGGCCCAGATCGATAATCGCCACGTCAATTGGGTATTCGGCGGCATAGTGCAGCGCGCTGTTGGCCAGCTCGGCACTGTAGACTTGGTTGTGGGCTTCGGTGAGCAAATAGGTCAAGTGGTGATTGAGCAGTTTATCGTCTTCAACCAGTAAAATTTTCATGCGCGTGTAGCCATCAGCAAAAATAGCCTTATTAAACGGCGCGGCAGAAAGCGCGTCAACCGTTGATCGCGTGGCCGCAGTGGCAAACCGGCGTCAAACGCGCTGTTTTGCGGCTGCAACATCAGCAGCAAAATACGCCGCGGTGGGCTAGTTGCTGTTTTTTTATCCATCTATCGCCTTCTAAGTGTTTAGCCGAGCGCCGGCTTCCTTTATAATGCGCGTCCAAAAACCTAACGCCACCCGGTGACGCGCTATGGCGCGGCGCTCTTTGAGGTCGATATGCGTTCTGTCAATGCGGGGATTTGGCCGCGGCTTAAGCATCGGCCCAGCAGCGATCTCCTTTACATTATTTGGCTTTGTTGGGCCGCGATTTTGCTGCTTTATGTCGTGGAATCACCTTATTATCTTTGGCCAGCGGCACCGATCCCGTTGGTTTTGCTGGTATTTATAGGAGTTAAACTCTCAATGTTTGGACGTAAAAACGCCCCTACCCCGAGCAATGCAACCGTTATTGCCCAAGGCACCCAGTTTAAAGGTGAGCTGCATGTACGCGGCGACCTGCATATCTATGGCGAATTAAGCGGGAATATCAGCTTGGTCGACGGTGTGCTGTATGTGCAGCAAGGCGGCCGTGTTGAGGGTGAAATCGACGCGCCGACCGTGATCATCAACGGCTTTGTTGAGGGCAGCTGTAGCGCCAAAGAGGTGGAAGTGCTGGAAAATGGCGTGCTGCAAGGCACCTTTAAAGGCGGCTGCATCTCGATTCGCAAGGGCGGTAACTTTATCGGCCACTCTCAGCCGAGTGCCAGCGAGAGCAAAAAATTGGCTCCAGCCAGTCAGGACGGCAAAGCCCATGCGAAAAAAGCTGACACAAGTAGCGATGACAAAGCGCTGGCGATGAACGCCAAACCCGTGAAAGCTTAACGCGAGTTTTGCTTGCGCTCGCCGCTTGGCCCGGGTCACCTCGTGCTGGTTGGGCAACTGCGCTAAAAAAACCGCTCGCTTCATATGAAGCGGGCGGTTTTTTTATGGGGGAGGTGAGCGCTCATACCGCTGCGCCATAAGCGGCTGCGCAAGGCGGCGCGCTTTTGTCGCCATTTTTGTTGGCGGCGCTGGCGAATGCACCAACTGAGTGCCCAAGGCAGTAGCAGCGCTTCGGCGCAAACGATAACAGTGAACCAATCCAACATGACGCTCCTTGCATGGCATTTGTGACAGGCGATAAGGCAGTGGCACGCGGTTTAACTCACCTCTGGCTTAACTTTTGCGCCGACCCCGATAGACGTGTGGCCTGGATTCACTGCGCCGAAGGCGACGCGTTAACGCGGGCTTGTAATACCGCCACCCACTGCGTGGCGGCTTGATGCTCTTGGGCACTTAATAGCGCGGCGGCATCTTCGATAAAAAATGCCGCATCGGCTTGGCCGTTGGCTTGGGCGAGCAACAGCCAAGCAAAGGCTAGGGCCGGATCGTGCGCGACCCCCGCGCCGCGGCCATACATTAAGGCCAGCGTGCACTGGGCATCGGCATGGCCTAGGTCTGCCGCGCGCTGATACCAAGCGGCGGCTTGGGCCAGATCTTGTTTCACGCCTTGGCCCAGTTCATACATCATGCCTTGTTGATAAAGCGCAGTGCCGACATGGGGCGGCGCGCTTTGTAAGTGCGATGTCACTATCGGTGGCGTGAGTATGGCGGCGGCGGGCATAGCGCTTTCGGGCGCGGCCATACTCCACCAGCTGCCGCCGGCAGCGGCGACTAAGGCCAAGGCACTGAGTAAGTTGCGTGGGGTCATCGCTCCTCCTGTGGCTGATGGGCTTATACCCAGGGCACTGTATATCCATACAGCCAATATAATAAAACGATAAATTTTTTGATCAACTTTTTTTAATGTCTCGTGGAACTTTTATCTTTTTTATCTAATTGGTGTGATGTGGCGACAAACGGCCAGCTTACACCGGCCGCGCGACAAAAACTGCTCATTAAGTCGCACAATTGGGCGCTTTTGCCGATAAAAACGCGCCAGAAACTGGTAAAACCAGCACGTTTGTGTATAACTATGCACCTTCACGCCAGTACAAACCGTGGCGCTGAGCTGGGATAGGATGTTGGCGTTAGTGCACGGACGTAGCGATAACCCCCTCAGTGACTGCAATGCGCGACATTCTTATGCTTTGAGGAGCCGGTTATGGCTAAGAACAAAAAAGAGACCATTTTTAGCAAAATTATCCGTAAAGAAGTGCCGGCCGAGATCCTGTATCAAGACGAGCTCGTGACCGCATTTCGCGATATTTTGCCGCAGGCCAAAGTGCACATCCTGATCTCGCCGAACGTCCAAATCCCGACCGTCAATGACGTTAAGCCAAAGCACGAGCTGGCACTCGGGCGCATGTTTAGCGTGGCCGCCAAGTTGGCTGCCGAGCATGGCATTGCCAGCGATGGCTACCGGTTGATCATGAATTGTAACCGCCACGGCGGCCAAGAGATCTACCATATCCACCTGCACATGCTCGGTGGCGAGTCCTTAGGTCCGCTGCTCTCGCCGATTTAAGCGTTTTGTGTTAAAGCGCGCGGTATCCGCTGTGCCCACACCCCAGCCCGTGATTAACGTGCTGGGGTGTTTGTTTTTCGGGCGCGGTGTTATACCGCGGCAAAACGGCGCGTCAGGCCGTGCGCCAGACTTGGGCTTTGCGCGTAAAGCTCGGTTATAGTCAGCCCGCGCACGCTGGGCGTCAGTGGGCCAAGAATGGGGTTATAAGGAGATGCGATGCACGCTGCTGACTCATCAGTGCAATGGTTTGATAGCCATTGCCACCTAGATGCCGCGCTGTTTGCTGGCCGCTTAGATGATTTATTGCCGCAGTGGCAGGCGCAAGGGGTAACCGCCTTTATGCTGCCGGCAGTGGGGCGCTGCAATTGGGCGCAGGTTAGCGCATTGGCGGCGCGCCACCCGAGTTGCTATTTTGCCCTTGGCATTCACCCGTGGCAGGCCGCGCAGCATGGCGCGGCCGAATTTGATTTGCTGCGCGCGCGCCTTGCCGCGCGCCCGGCCAAGCTGGTGGCCATTGGCGAGTGCGGGCTGGATCTGCGCAGTGACGTGCTATTAACGGCGCCCAAAGCGGCGCAGGAGGCGGCCTTTGCCGCTCAGATCGCCTTGGCCAAAGAGCTTTACTTGCCGCTGTCGATTCACTCGGTGCGAGCTAATGACACGGTGGCGGGCCTGCTGCGCCGCGCGGCTGTGCCCAAAGGCGGCGTGATCCACGCTTTTAGTGGCTCGCTGAGCCAAGCCAAAGCCTTTTGGCAACTGGGTTTTCGCTTAGGTGTGGGCGGCATATTGACCTATCCCCGCGCGCAAAAAACGCAGGCGGCGTTGGCGGCGATGCCGCTGGCGGCGCTCGTGCTCGAAACCGATGCCCCCGATATGGCGCTGTGCGGTGAGGCGGCGGGGCAAAATACGCCGGCCAGCATTATCCACATTGCTCACACGCTGGCCGCTTTGCGCCCAGAGCCCTGGCCTGAACTGGCTGCGGCGCTGTATCAAAACACGTGCAACTTATTTGCTATTTCTTAAAAAAAACTTAACAAGCACCGCGCTAAAAAGTGCTACATAGCAGAAAAATGCACGAAAAAATCGTTTGCTTGCAAAAAATGTGAGCTAAAACGGCTATTTTGTGCCCGAACTGTGACACTGATTCTGTTTTATCTGACGGGCAAAGGTATAATGCGCCGCCTTGATCGGGCACTTGTGTTAACAAGTTAATAACAAGTTCGGTGCAAACAGAGGATGAACATAATGACGTTAATCATGGGTCTGGTAGGGATGGCGGCGCTTATCCTTATCGCAGTGCTATTTTCGAGTAATCGCAGCGCGATTAACCTGCGCACCGTCAGTGGCGCATTTGCCATTCAAGCCACATTGGGCGCGTTCGTCCTCTATGTGCCGGTGGGTCGTGACATTTTAGGTGGCGTATCGAACGCTGTATCGAGCGTGATTAGCTACGGCACCAGCGGTATCGAATTTCTGTTTGGCGGCTTAGTTAGCGGCAAAATGTTTGAAGTGTTTGGTGGCGGTGGTTTTGTATTCGCGTTCCGCGTCCTGCCGGTCATCATTTTCTTCTCCTCGTTGATTGCAGTGCTGTATTACCTCGGCATCATGCAGTGGGTTATCAAGTTGCTGGGCGGTGGTTTGCAAAAGCTGCTGGGCACCTCGCGCACCGAATCACTGTCGGCTACGGCAAACATCTTCGTTGGCCAAACCGAAGCCCCACTGGTGGTGCGTCCTTTTATCGCCAAGATGACCGATTCTGAGCTGTTTGCCGTTATGTGCGGTGGCTTGGCGTCAGTGGCGGGTTCCGTACTGGCCGGTTACGCCTCGATGGGCGTGAAAATGGAATACTTGATTGCCGCCTCCTTTATGGCCGCCCCTGGTGGCTTATTGTTTGCAAAACTGCTGGTACCGGAAACTGAAATCCCGAATGACAGCGAGTCTGCTGGCGAAGGCGAAGAAGAAGAAAAGCCAGTTAACGTGATTGATGCTGCGGCAGGCGGTGCTTCCGCCGGTCTGCAACTGGCCTTGAACGTAGGCGCTATGCTGCTGGCGTTTGTCGGTCTGATCGCCATGGTTAACGGTATGTTAGGCGGCGTGGGCAGCTGGTTTGGTATGCCAGAGCTGTCACTGGAACTGATCTTGGGTTGGGTCTTTGCACCACTGGCCTTCATTATCGGTGTACCTTGGTATGAAGCAGTTGTAGCCGGCTCGTTCATCGGTCAAAAGCTGGTGGTCAATGAGTTTGTGGCGTACTTAAATTTCGCCCCGTACTTAAAGAACGAAACGCTGATCGCAGGCCAAGCGATGTCAGATCACACCAAAGCGATCATCTCCTTTGCGCTGTGTGGCTTTGCTAACCTCTCATCCGTGGCGATTTTGCTCGGTGGTTTGGGCTCAATGGCGCCAACGCGCCGCGCTACCATCGCCCGTTTTGGCTTAAAAGCGGTGTTGGCCGGTTCGCTGTCGAACTTGATGTCAGCGACCATTGCCGGCTTCTTCTTGGCGTTGGCCAGCGCATAAGTCAAACTTGGTTAAACAACGCCACGGTCTATACCGTGGCGTTGTCATTTGTGCGCCAGCTAATCGTTTGCGCACCTACTTATCTCACGTTGGAGTGAATGATGTCTGAGTTGAAAATCGCGGCGCAGCGCGCCTTAAACCTGATGGATTTGACCACATTAAACGACAACGACACTGATCAAGCGGTCATTGATCTGTGCCACAAAGCTAAGTCGGCTGCGGGTTTGACCGCGGCGGTGTGCATTTACCCACGTTTTATCCCGATTGCGCGTAAAACGCTGCGCGCGATGGGCGCAAGCGACGTGCGCATTGCCACGGTGACCAACTTCCCGCACGGTAACGACGACATTAACATCGCGGTTGCGGAAACCCGCGCGGCCGTGGCCTATGGCGCTGACGAAGTCGATGTGGTATTCCCGTATCGCGCCTTTATGGCCGGCAACGAGCAAATTGGCTTTGATTTGGTGAGCGCGTGTAAAGCCGCGTGCGGCACTGAGGTGCTACTGAAAGTCATTATTGAAACCGGTGAGCTAAAAACCGAGGCGCTGATCCGCCGTGCGTCAGAGATCGCGATTGATGCGGGCGCTGATTTTATTAAAACCTCTACCGGTAAAGTTGCGGTCAATGCCACGCCAGAAGCGGCGCGCATTATGCTCAGCGTGATCAAGGCGAAAAACCCCGCAGTGGGCTTTAAGCCAGCCGGTGGCGTGAAAGATGCCGCCGTGGCGGGCGAGTATTTGGCCATGGCGGCGCAGATTTTAGGTAACGACTGGGTTAGCCCGCGCACCTTCCGCTTTGGTGCATCGAGCCTGTTGGCCAGTTTGCTGGCAACCTTGGGTCATGCCGACGCGCCTGCGAGCAGCAACGGTTACTAAGCGTAAAGGGGCAAGTTGTACTTGCCCTTTTGTTTGGCAAACGCCCACGGCGGGCAGATCGCAAAGGAGCGTGCATGTTTTTACCGCAAGAAATCATTCGCAAAAAGCGTAACGGCGAAGCCCTGTCGGGCGCCGAAATCCAATTTTTTATGCAAGGCATTACTGCTGGCACCATTGGCGATGGCCAAATCGCCGCGCTGGCCATGGCCGTGTATTTTCAAGACATGACCATGCCCGAGCGCGTGGCTTTGACCTGCGCGATGCGCGATTCGGGCGCGGTATTAAGCTGGGATCACTTACAGCTTAATGGCCCGATTGTGGACAAACACTCCACCGGCGGCGTGGGGGATGTGGTGTCGCTGATGCTCGGCCCTATGGTCGCGGCGTGCGGTGGTTTTGTGCCGATGGTCTCTGGCCGCGGCCTCGGTCACACCGGCGGCACACTAGATAAACTCGATGCTATCCCGGGTTATCAAACCAGCGTGGATAACGCGCGCTTTGCCCGCGTGGTGGCCGAGGCCGGCATTGCCATAGTTGGCCAAACTGGCGATTTAGCGCCGGCCGATAAGCGCATTTATGCCGTGCGTGATATCACCGCCACGGTGGAATCGATTGCCATGATCACGGCGTCGATTTTGTCTAAAAAGCTCGCCTCGGGGCTGGATGCTTTGGTGATGGACGTAAAGGTTGGCTCTGGCGCGTTTATGCCCACCTTTGAGGCCTCCGTTGAGCTGGCAAAAAGCATTGTTGCCGTGGCCAATGGCGCGGGCTGTCGCACCTCGGCGCTACTGACCGACATGAACCAAGTGCTCGCCTCGAGTGCCGGCAATGGCTTGGAAGTGCGCGAAGCGGTGCGTTATTTAACCGGCACTTATCGCAATCCGCGTATCCATGCGGTAACCATGGCGTTGTGTAGCGAGATGCTGCAATCGGCCGGTTTAGCTGAAGATGATACGGCCGCTCGGCGCAAATTACAGGCGGTGCTGGATAATGGCCAAGCAGCTGAGGTGTTTGGCCGCATGGTGGCCGGTCTCGGTGGTCCTCGCGATTTTGTCGAGCAGCACGCGGCCTATTTGCCCCAAGCGGCGATAGTGCGGCCGGTGTTTGCTGCGCGCAGCGGTTTTGTTAGCGCCATGCAAACGCGCGATGTTGGCTTAGCCGTGGTCGCGATGGGCGGCGGTCGCCGTGATGTGGCCGATAAACTCGATTATGCCGTAGGCTTTAGCGAGTTTATTTGCTTAGGTGCGCCGGTCGATGCGCACACGCCGCTGGCCATGGTGCACGCGCAAAGCGAAGCGCAATTTGCCGACGCCGCCGCGCTGTTACAGCAGGCCATTAGCGTGACCGATAGCGCGCCGCAGGCAAGCTCTGAGGTGTATCAGCGCATTACCTTGGCCGATTGTTAATGCGCCCAGCAGGAGAACAGAGATGAAACGCACCTTTATTTTGATGATGGATTCGTTTGGCGTTGGCGCTGCCGCCGATGCCGAGCAGTTTGGGGATACCGGCGCCAATACCTTGGGCCATATCGCCAAAGCCTGTGCCAGCGGTGAGCTTGGCCGTGGCCCGCTGCAACTGCCCAATTTAGCCCGTCTGGGCTTAGGTCATATTGGCGAACAGGCTTCGGGCTATTTTCCCGCCGGCTTAGATAGCCGCCTGACACCGGTGGCGGCCTATGGCTACGCGCAAGAGCTCTCATCTGGCAAAGACACGCCGTCTGGCCACTGGGAAATCACGGGCGTGCCGGTGCTGTTTGATTGGGGCTATTTTACCGATCACCACAACAGCTTTCCGCCCGAGTTACTCGAGGCCATTGTGACCAAAGCGGCGCTACCGGGCTATTTGGGCAACTGCCATGCCTCTGGCACCGAGGTGCTTGATACCCTTGGCGAAGAGCACATGCGCACGGGCAAACCGATTTTATACACCTCGGCTGACTCGGTGTTTCAGATTGCCTGCCATGAAGAGACCTATGGCTTAGATAAGCTGTATCGCTTATGTGAAATTGCCCGTGAGTTACTCGAGCCGTATAACATTGGCCGCGTGATTGCGCGCCCCTTTGTTGGTAATAAAGCGGGTGAGTTTAAGCGCACCGGCAATCGCCACGATTACTCCGTGCTGCCACCAGCGCCGACCTTGCTCGATGGCATGCAAGCCGCCGGTGGCCAGGTGGTGTCGATTGGTAAAATCGCCGATATCTTTGCCGAGCAAGGTATCACCGCCAAAGTTAAAGCCACCGGCTTAACGGAGCTGTGGGATAAAACCTTGGCTGCGGTGCAAGCGGCGGGCGATCAGACTATCGTGTTCACCAATTTTGTTGATTTTGACTCCTCGTATGGCCACAGACGCGATGTGAAAGGCTATGCCGAGGCGTTGGAGTATTTCGACGCGCGCCTGCCAGAGCTGTTTGCGCTGCTGCAACCGGGTGATGTGGTGGTATTGACTGCCGATCACGGCTGCGATCCTACCCGAGCGGGTTCGGATCATACCCGCGAGTACATTCCGGTGATCTTTTACGGCCAGCCGGTGCCGGCGGGCAGTATTGGCCGCCGCGAGACCTTTGCGGATATTGGCCAAAGCATTGCCGCTTATCACGGCTTGCCTGCGCTGCCTTATGGCACGCGCTGTTTCTAATCTGTTTCCACTAATAACCTAAAAAGGATGATGACCATGGCGACTCCTCATATCAATGCCCCTGCCGGCGCCTTTGCTGACGTAGTTTTGATGCCAGGCGATCCGCTGCGCGCCAAATACATCGCGGAAACCTTTCTTGAAAATGTTGAGCAGGTGTGTGATGTGCGCAGCATGCTCGGCTTTACCGGCACCTACAAAGGTCGTAGCGTTTCGGTCATGGGCCACGGTATGGGCATTCCTTCGTGCTCTATCTATACCAAAGAGCTGATCACCGAGTACGGTGTGAAATCAATCATCCGTGTTGGTTCTTGCGGCGCTGTGCTGCCTGAGGTCAAAGTGCGTGACGTGATCATTGGCTTGGGCGCTTGCACCGACTCCAAAGTCAACCGCACGCGCTTTAAAGGCCACGATTTTGCCGCGATTGCCGACTTTGAGCTGGTCGCGAATGCGGTGCAAGCGGCGAAAAATCACGGTACCCCGGTGCGCGTGGGTAACATGTTCTCAGCTGATCTGTTCTATTCACCTGACGTTGAAATGTTCGACATCATGGAAAAGTACAACATTTTGGGCATAGAGATGGAAGCGGCGGGTATCTACGGCGTGGCGGCAGAATTTGGCGCCAAAGCGATGACCATCTGTACCGTGTCGGATCATATCCGCAGCGGCGAGCAAACCACCGCTGAAGAGCGTCAAACCACGTTTAACGACATGATTGAGATTGCGTTGGAATCGGTCTTACTCGGTGATGCGGCGTAAGTGCCCGAGCCTAGTGAGCGTGCGTTGGCGCGCTGATTAATAAAAACGCGGCAACCCTGGGGTTGCCGCGTTTTTATTGGCGCTAAGGCTCGCAAGTTTAGGGCACAGAGGCTCGTACGTTAAGCGCGCGGCGGTGTTGGCTCAGCGTTGGCTTCTTGGGCTTCTAGCGCTTCAATCACCGCCGTAGCGGCGGCCACGTGCGGCGCCGGCGCGCAGGCCGGCTCGCTGACCGGTTCGGTTGCTAGCCCGGCCGCTAACTCGGCGCTGAGCGCCTCTGGCAGGTCCGCGGTGAGCTCTTCAGCCGGCGCGTAGGTAAAATCGCCCGCGTCTGAATGCACCAGCATTACTTGTGCCTCTAGTGTCAGCGTTTCTGCCGCCGGTGCCGGTGTTTCTGGCGTGGGCATTGGCGCATCAGCCTCTGTGGCAGGGGCTGGTGCTAGCACTAGCACTGCACTGTCTGGCATAGCGCGGGCCGGTGTGGCGATCTTGGCGGTCTCAACGGACGTAGCCAAAGTGGCAGCCGCGGCGTGAGGCGTGGGCGCATTGAATGCCGCTTGTGTCAGATCCGTGGCGGGCTCACAGCTTGGCATAGCCGTGAGCTCAGCGCTATGGGTACCTGTTTGGGCATCGGCCGTTAGCGCGTCATCGATTGGCTGCGCTGCCAAGCGCGTTGCTTCCGGTTGCACCGGCGCGTTATCGCTGTTGGGGGCAGCATTAGTCAATGCATTGCGTTCTGCCGCCACGTTATCGGCAGCGGGCGCCGCATCCGTGTCCGTGCTTTGCGTCGCTACCGTGCTGGCCTTGGCCTCGCTTTGTGCGATGGGGCTGTCAGCGCCGACCGTTGGCTCTTTGCTGGCATGGCTCATGGCATATTGAATAGTCACGGTCGCCGTGATCGGCTGATCGGTACTCGGCATGGTGGTGGCCAGCGAATTGGCCTGCTTTTGCCGTGTGCGCAGGTAGTTGCGCCTGATGCCATAAGAGATCAAAATGCCGCCAAACAGCGCGACCAGCAGCATGGTGCGCTGCTTGTCAGCGGCCGCTTTTAAGCGCGATAAGCTGGTCGCCAGCAGCTTTTGCTCTTCTAACGTGACGCGCAAAAAGGCCAGCGTTTGGCCATCGCGCCGAATTTCTTTCACAAACTGGCTGCGACCGGCCGCTGCGGGCAAATCATCGGTGCTGCCTGGCACCGGCAGCAGTTGATTGAGCGGTAAGGCGGCTTCAGATTGCGCCAGGGGCACGCCGCGCTGATCGTAGATGGTGACATCAAAAATCGCCGGCAAGTTGGCCAGCTCTTGCGCCAAGCGTTCGAGCTCGGCGCTATTTTTTTCTTGTGCCCAGCGTGCAATATCGCGCGCAGCATAAGCGACCATGCCTTGCGCGCGGTGGCGCGCTTCTTGTTGCAGCGCTGCCTCATTTTCGCGCTGGTTTAGGTGCAAAAGGGTAAATACCCAGCCCAGCAGCGCTAAGCCCAACAGTAGGCTAAGGGCGCGTTTGATTGGCAGATGTCGCATAGAAGAAGGTTCTTAATTCGTCAAGTGGCGAAAATAGTGGCCTGTACGCGGGCAAAATGCAATCGCGCGCCGCCATCTAGAGCGGCAAAACCGGCACAGAATTTTTTTGTGCGTCGAAAAATTTCAAGGACACAGCATGGCCAAAAATAAAACCGCTTACGTTTGCAGTGAGTGTGGCGCCGCTTTTAGTCGCTGGCAGGGCCAGTGCGGCGAGTGTAAAGAGTGGAATACCATCACCGAAGTGCGCTTAGGCGTGAGTACGCCGGCGGGCAAAAGCGCTCGCTACACCGGCTATGCCGGCGCTATCGGTACCCAAGTGCAAACCTTGGCCGAAATTGCCACCACCGAGATCCCGCGCTTTAGCGCCGGTTTTAAAGAACTTGACCGCGTGCTTGGCGGTGGCGTGGTGCCAGGCTCGGCCGTGCTGATCGGCGGTAATCCCGGTGCGGGTAAGTCCACACTCTTGTTGCAAGTGATGTGTGGCTTAGCTGAGCGCATGAAAACGTTGTACATCACCGGTGAAGAGTCGCTGCAACAAGTGGCCATGCGCGCTAGCCGTCTGCACTTGCCCACCGACAAACTGCGCATGCTTTCGGAAACCAGCGTGGAGCAAATTTGCCTGATCGCGCAGCAAGAGCAGCCGCAAGTGATGGTGATTGACTCGATCCAGGTGATGCATGTGGCCGATGTGCAATCGGCGCCAGGGTCGGTATCGCAAGTGCGCGAGGCCGCCGCCCTGCTGACCCGTTACGCCAAGCAAAACCATGTCGCTATTTTTATGGTCGGCCATGTGACCAAAGATGGCACGCTGGCCGGCCCGAAAGTGCTGGAACACTGCATCGATTGCTCGGTGCTGCTTGATGGCGGCCACGATTCGCGCTTTCGTACCCTGCGCTCGCACAAAAATCGCTTTGGTGCGGTCAATGAACTCGGCGTGTTTGCTATGACAGAATTGGGCATGCGCGAAGTGAGCAACCCGTCGGCGATTTTTTTAAATCGCGGTGAAGAGCAAGCCCCTGGCTCGATTGTGGTGGTGATTTGGGAAGGCACTCGCCCGCTACTGGTGGAGTTACAAGCGCTGGTCGATTACTCGCAACTTTCCAACCCGCGCCGCGTAGCGGTGGGCATGGATCACAACCGCTTGGCGATGCTGCTGGCGGTTTTACACCGTCACGGCGGCCTGCAAATGGCGGACCAAGATGTGTTTATCAACGTGGTCGGTGGCGTGAAAGTGGAAGAAACCAGTGCTGACTTGGCCTTGCTGCTAGCCATGGTATCGAGTTTTCGTGACCACGCCTTGCCCAAAGATCTAGTGGTGTTTGGTGAAGTGGGCTTATCGGGCGAGATTCGCCCCGTGCCCTCAGGCCAAGAGCGCTTGCAAGAAGCCGCCAAGCACGGCTTTCGCCGCGCCATCGTGCCATTTGCCAATGCGCCCAAGCACCCGATTGAGGGCATGGAAGTCGTGCCAGTGAAAAAACTCTCCGAAGCACTAGAAGCGTTGTAATGCCATCACGGGGGCAAACCTGCGTGTGAGTGGGGCTTAACTAGGCGCGGTGTAGATGCTCCGGTCTACTAGTTTAAATATTTACTTGAATGCCCGTCATCATGGGAGAATAATGTAAATTTTACGTCACTGGATTTATCATATGGTTGTTCGCAGAAAAAATACCGAGCTGAAGAAAGCGACGTTGCATGAAGTAGCCAAGCAAGCAGGGGTCTCTATTGCAACCGTTAGCCGAGCGATCAATAACAAAGCTGGGATCAGTGAGGAGAATCGAAAGCATGTGCTCGCTGCATGTGCAGAGCTTGATTATCCGCTCCCCACTGATGGCCGCGATAGCCGGCCGACAGTGATAGCCCTATCGCTTGGCCCACATGATAACTATTCATCCCGCTACCTTGGCATGCTGTGGCCAGCCCTATCACAGGCGATTGGACAACAGCAGCATCAGTTGCTGCCGCTCGATTTTGCAGCAATTCATCCCCGCGTGGTGGATGCTGTGATCTTGGTGGGGATGAGTCCAGATGATCCACGGATTGCGGCTTGCCAAGCCTTCAACTTGCCCTATGTCTGTATTGGCATGGTGCAAGGCTCATTTTGGGTGGCGCCAGATGATTTCAATGGCGGCCGCCTTGCTTGCGAGCACTTAATAGAGCAGGGGCTGAAAAATATTGCCTTTGTCACACCGACTGTCCATGGCGATGGTTACCAATTTCGTTTTCAGGGCTACATGTCGGTAATGGGCAATCATGCGTTACCCGTGCATGAACTGCGCACCGGATCGCAGCCCGTTGCTGAATTAGCAGCTTACCGATATTTTTTCGCACTCGATGCCAAAGAACTCGAAAACTATCAAGGTTTTGTCTGTGAATGCGATGAAACTGCGATCGGTGTCATCACCGCCTTGCGGGATCGGGGCTATACGGTGCCAGAACAATTTAGTGTCGTTGGCTACGATGGCTTGCCTAGCGTGGCAGATGAGCTAACGACGATTGAACAAGATGTGCCAAAAATCGTAGAGCGCATTGCGCTGCAAATTGAATTGGCGATAGCGGGCGATCCGCCGGCAGGGGCCATGGTGCCGATCCGCTTACGTAAAGGCGCCACCTCGTAATTTATATGCTGATGTGGGCGTTGCGCCCACTTTTCTTCGCCGCCTAACAAACACACCGTCTCGTCTACTAAGGGCAATTGGCGGTGAATCGCCCGTCACTGGTAACGTTTTGCGCGATACAATGCTCGGCCACCGCGGCCGGTTTTGCTGTGGTGCTCTCCTTTCTTTTTACCCTCCTTTTTTCTCTTGCGGTTTTGATACTGCGTACAGCTATCCCTGTGCGGGATTTAAGTGCCAGATCGGCCCAGCCGTGCTGGGTTTAAGTTGGGTATTGGTTAATCCAACATTGCTTGAATGTAAAATTTCCAATCAGCCAGGTGCGATTTTCATACCACGTCAGCTTGCAAGTCCTTTTCATGGCATTTTTCGCGCATTTGTTTATCCATAACTGACTAAAAAATGTGATGCGCTTAACGAATTCGGTAAGTAAAGATAAGAAAATGATGTAACAAGACATTTGTCACGTAAAATTTTCTTTGAGGTACATATCATGCTGAAAATCATAAGGATGGATTGAGAGGCTGTATGAAAAAAAATGCGTTAGTGTTGCTTTCAACGTGGGTGGCATTACCCTTCTTGGCAGGCCATGCCTATGCAACCGAACAGGAGATAACGATTGCAGGCACAGGCGGGATCGACGTCGCTATCGTACATAAGCTTATTAACGATGTGGTCGCCGATGAGCTCAAGGCGGCGGGCATAAAAATTAACTATGTGCCGATTGAAGGCGACTATCCGCAGTATTTATTCAATTCACTCTCAGCAAAAACAGCGCCTGATGCTTTTTATGTGGATATCGTATTTGCCGATCCATTGATTAAATCCGGTAATCTTGCCGCTGTTGAACCATCGTTACAGCCGATCGTTAATTCTATTTTGCCGAGCTTAAATCAACCTTTTACTGTGGCTGATAAGCAATATGGCATCGCTAAAGATTTCAACACCTTGGCCCTGCAGTTTAATAAAGATATTTTTGATGACGCGGCCGTAGCTTATCCCACGGATGAAGATAACTGGGAACAGTTACGCGAAAAACTAGTCGC
>JBOFMA010000197.1:0-8479 GCA_051658125.1 Aeromonas sp. | reverse complement strand
CGCTCTTGGCGCAACTTCATAACCCAACGATTGAGTGCCGATAAGCTGACATTCATAGCTGTAGCGGCTTCTGGCTGTGAGTAGTTCTGATCCAAAACGAGCTTAGCGGCTTCGAGCTTAAACTCCGCGGAGTAGTGATTTTGTTTTTTCATTACGCGACCTGTGTGTTTATAGGGAGATGTTAACATCTCTACTCAGGTGGCCAAATTCAGTGTGCCACTACATGGAAGCAATAGGTGGGAAGCTGCGTGTTGATGTTGAGCTTCCCACAGGGAGGCATGTCGGTTTCAACGTCTAATCGCTTAATCCAGACTACCTGCGGCCAGCTTATCAAGCTGGCCGCTTTGCTATGTGAAATTTTTTGAATATAAAAGGCGTTTTAGACGCACTTTGTTTCGGGTGCTGTGTGACGCAATTTTTATGGACGTTGTGGTTAGTTCTGTTCGTCTTCTTCCAGCGCTTTGCGGACAGCCTCGATGATGTACGGGGTGAATAGTAAGCTGGTATCGCCCTGCTCCCTCAACGCCGCGTGGCGTGTAAAAAATTCCAGCGGCATGTTCTGGATGTTCTTGGCCTTGGTGGGGATCTTCCCTCTGTTGCTGTTAGTCACCGCCGCCACCTCTTTGAGGGGGGCTCCCGTACCAAGGTCATCAAGATTGATTAGTCTTTTCACCATTTCAATATCTCTTTTGTATTTGTTTGATATCAAATAGATATCATTAAGCCAGCAAAGCAAGTTTTGACCGCACTTCTTCCGCCAACGCTTTTGCCTCAATACCCGCCGCGCTGCTACGGGTTGCGACTCTCTCTGTTACACCCAAGCCTGACTCCATCTGATTGGCCCAGTCTGCCCGTCGGCTCAACTTGGAGGTCATCATGGTGAGGTGCGGCAGCCCTGTCAGCTCATCGCTGATGGCTGAAAAATTCTTGCGGCTTGGATTGGTGCGAGTCATCAGCACATGCGCTTGGATAGGTTCCCCTGCGGCTTGGCTGATCTCGGAAAGTACTCTGTTGAATCTTACTAGTCCGATCTGTTCTGTGATGTCGTCGTTCGACGGGGCGATGATCAGGTCTGCCGCAGCGATGGCGATCCGAACCAGCTCGCTGTCAAATCCACCGCAGTCGATTAACACCAGATGCTCACCGGCAGCCTTCAACAATTTGATCAGGGCCGCCTTGTCGAGGCCCGCTCTCACATCCCAGCGCTGCTCTGCCGGTCGGCGGCCATTGATGATGGCAATCCCCTGGTGGGCGTCCAGATCGATGATGATTTCAGGCTTCAGTTCGCCTGCCAGCTGCACGACCGTTGTCGTTTTACCGACACCACCCTTGTTGTGTGCCACAGCTACGATCATTTGATGCACCTCGATTGATATTTATTTGGTACTAATAAAATACAAAAAACATATCAATTAGACATCAAGTCATGAAAAAAGCCAATCCGTAGATTGGCTTGATGGGCGGTTGTCAGCGTTACAACTAGGATCAACTAGCTTATTGAAACTTTACCCTGATCAGTAATTTACGGGCTTGATCACGATCGCGCCCTTGCGCTGATCTTGATTCGGCGCGTATTCTGGCGACCTGAAACGAAAAAACCGCCTTGCAGGGCGGTTTCTTCGAAGGTGTAGTTAGTTGGGGAACCGACTTCACCTGGTAACGGCTCCGTAGAGGGAAGCAGCTACCTAAACTCCCAATAAGTTTAGCGGTACTTTGCCGTATATTTCAAGCTAATTCCCTCTTAAAGCCCGTTACCGAAGGCCACCACCTTTGGCGCTTTGTCGTACCCGCACGGATTGGAAGCATGAGTTTGTTGCCGTGTGTAGGTGTGGATGGTCGGGCGGAACGGGGAAATCTTACATACTGCCCAGCGTGTGATCGCGCACCACAGCCTTCTAGAATTCGCAACTCTAGGGCATCTGCAAGTAGAGCGTAACGGGGAACCAACCACGGCCAGCTCTTAAAAAACGGCGCGGCAGTCCAGCCCATAGGCGGGGACGAAAGCAGATGCAGCAGGACGGGGTGTGTCTCTGGAGCGCGTGAGAGGGAGCTGCCGCAAGCAGTCTCGATAGTCCGGAGCAAGGCGAGTCTATCTTGTGTAACTACGTTTTTTTAACGTAGCTAAGCAGGAGGGCTCTCCTATCTTGAAGCGCAGCGAAAGATAGGAGAGCCCTCCTAATCGTGGAGCTTTGCGACATCCTTTTTCGCGGCCATTGGGCCGTGTCTTTTCCGCCCTATTTGATCTGATTCCCCAAAACTAGATACATGATTAAGCGGCGTGTTTAAGCTCAAAGCTGAGCGGCGTTTGATAATTTAACGCACTATGCATGCTCGTTTGGTTGCAATCAATGTCAATGCACTCAAATAGTCTATTTTTCGTTCGGCTAGGTGGTGGGCCTTCTTCAAAGCGTTCCGTCTGCAAACTATGGAAAAAGCTTTTCGCGCAAGCGTTATCCCAGCAATTGCCGCGGCGGCTCATACTCGGGATTAGCCCATGTTTTGCGAGCAAATCCCGATAGGCATGGCTGCGATACTGGCTGCCTTGGTCGCTGTGCACTATAATGCTATTAGTTTTGCCCCTACGTGCCAATGCCATGTTCAGCGCCTCACAAATTAGGCTCGCACGCATGTTATCATCCATCGCCCAGCCAACCACTTTGCGGAAAAATAGGTCGATAAAAATCGATAAATAGAGCCAGCCATCACATTGGCTCTTGCGTCACTTGGTGGCGAAACTGACGTGCCGCCTTGGCATGTAAGCCTTGCCGCCGCAGGCTGCCCCTAATGGCTTTATGGTTAAAAGGCTGTTGATGCTCACGCTCTAATTCCCGTTTGATTCGGGCGTGCCATAGCGCTATTTTTTGGCTGTAAAGCAGGCGCTAACGCGCTCATCAAGCAGCGCACGGGCTTGCGCTCGGCGACTGGGCTGCGCGGCATGCATTAACCAATGATAATACCCACTTAGAGCAGACTGAGCCGCTTAAGCATCGCGCGCATCGAAAATTACTTTCGATAGCGCGCAATGAAGGCAAAGCGCTCTACTTTTGGTTTTTCGCGAAGTAGGCCGCCACCTTTTTTATTACGGCCAGTTCCTCCTCCTGCTCGGCAAGTAAGCGTTTAAGACGAGCCACCTCAACAGCTAACGCGTTTTCACGCTCGCTGCTGGACTGTGTTTACGGCTAAACGCATTGCGCCAAGCGTAAAACTGGCTGGGAGATAAATTGAGTTGCTTGGCCGCGCTGGTTACACCGATCTTGGCTGCGAGTTGCAGGGCTTCGGATTTGAACTGCTCGGAATGCACGATCCTTGGTTTGCGATGGGCAGTCACAGGTCACCTCGTTAGGAGATTGTACTCTCTTAATCTGGTGTCCAGTACATGGGGTACAGATCAGCCGACACACATCAAAAAAGCATCAGCTATTGAACCAAATAAAACTCCTTTACTCATTTGAATAATGACGCTTATGATATTTTACGTTAATACATGAAAATATAAGGTATGCATCATGCTCGTCATTGCTGTTTTGAATCAAAAAGGTGGGTCTGGAAAAACGACGATTGCCACTCACCTTGCCCGCGCACTGCAACTTGCTGGGGATGATGTTTTGCTGGTCGATTCTGATCCGCAGGGCAGTGCCCGTGACTGGGCGGCTGTGCGTGAAGACCAACCACTAACCGTGGTCGGTATTGATCGCCCCACCATTGAGCGGGATTTAAAGAACCTCACTAACAAAAACTTTGTGGTGATTGACGGCGCTCCTCAGGCTGCAGATCTGGCAGTGTCAGCTATCAAAGCAGCTGATTTCATTCTGATTCCTGTTCAGCCTAGCCCGTATGACATTTGGGCGACCGCCGATCTCGTAGAGCTAGTTAAGCAACGGATGGAAATCACTGATGGCCGCTTGCAAGCCGCTTTTGTCGTATCGCGAGCGATTAAAGGCACCAAAATGGGCGCTGAAGTTGCCGAAGCATTAACTGGCTATGGCCTACCCGTGCTAGAAACGCGAATCACTCAGCGGGTCATTTACCCAGGCACCGCGGCCAACGGTAGCACCGTCATGGAGGCGGAGCCGGCCGGTGATGCCGCAGCAGAAGTACACGCTTTGGCTAATGAGATAAAACGTAAACTCACTGATGTTTTTGAGGTTTAATGCAAATGAGTAAGATAACTTTAAGTGCAGGGCGTCCGAGCGCTAATAGAAACAGAGCAGCAACCCTCGCCAGCTTGGCTGATGAGCCCAGCCTTAAGCGAGTTAATTTTCAACTTTCCGCAGTTCTACACACCAAGCTAAAAGTCTATGCAGCTAATCAAGGTAAGACGATTACAGAAATTTTGACGGACTACGTTGAACAGCTGCCTAATACGTAATCAGCGTTCGCCGATCCTTGTTTTATGGGTCTGTGCTCGGTGAATTTGTCTGGACATTACTGTTAACGACCCAACGGCTTTGCTCTTTTTTCGCGCAGCTGGCTTACTTATTTACTCATTTATGTGATTGCGCATTTGCATAATTACGTATTTCATGATTTGTGGGGCGGACGGTTAGTTTGGTAGCAGTGAAAAAATATCTTGCGGAAAAGCCTACCAATTAAGCATTGGTATAAAGTGCATGCGTATATCTATGGCGAAGCCAAGCGCTCTTGTGTTTTGTTTTGAGCGCTTGATTGGATGGGTAGCGTAGGATTGAACATTAGCGAAATCGAGCAGCGGCAACTGCAGCAACTGCACACCATCATCTCACCGGAACTGGCGCGGGAACGGGATGTGCGGCGCAAAGAAACCCGCCGCCGTGAAGCTGGCGCTATGTCGCGGGCAGAGTATGAGCAAGCCCGCAAAGCGCAGGCTAGCAGCAAGGCAGAGCGGGCTAAAGCCTTGCGCGAGCAGGGTCTTAGCGCTGTAAAAATTGCCGAAACTATGGGGATTGGTTTGCGAACAGTGAAGTTATATTTACCTAACCACAATTAGGCGTGCAAAGTGCATGCGTATATCTATGGCGAAGCCAAGTGCTTTTGGATTTTGTTTTGAGCGTTTGGTTGGATTGGTAGCGTAGGATTGAACATCAGCAAAATCGAGCAGTGCCAGCTTAAAATTATCTAAACTGGCCGCGCGTCGCTGGTGTGAATTGATTAAATATTGAAACCGACATGCCGCCCTGTCGGCAACTCAATATCAACCCGTAGCTTGCCCCCCATCGCTTCCACGTAACGCTTCATGGTCGATAGCTTAATATCATTGCCGCGCTGCTCCATCGCCACCACCGCCGGCAGGCTGATACCAAGGGCAGCGGCCTGCTCAACCTGAGAGACTTCCAACTCTTCACGCAGCGCTTGCAAGCGCACCTCCAGCAGTAGCTCGTTAGCCATGTCCTGGATCCGTTGCTGACTATCCACCGAGCGGGCTGCCAGCATCTCATCTAATGTTCGTCCCATTATCCCACCTCCAATTCTGATAAGTGCTTGGCGTATTTCGTTTCAGCGACTGGCAGCATTTCTTTGTAAAACAGCTTATCGTTGCCCCCTTTATTGCCTGCGCACAACACAATGGCTTGCCGTAACGGGTCAAAAGCAAAGAACGCGCGTAGCGGCTTCCCTTGGCGCTGAATTCTCAGCTCTTTGAGGTTCGCAAAGCGAGATCCCTTGATGGTATCAACTAAGAGGAGGGAGTCTCCTGGGGCTTGTGTGATCGGTGGCTGTCTGACCAGCCACCTTGAGCGTGAGATAGGGGGGCATCCGCTAAATCAATTTTGAGCCCTTGGGCTTACTTGGTCGCCCACCTTTCGCGCCGTTTCGTCTTGCCGCATTTGCTTTCGCACTTGAACATGATTTTCCGCCTTGCGCACCTAAGTATGCGGCTTGTGCCGTTGCCCAATGTGCCGAGCCAAAAAAGCCCGCCAGTAATTTAGGCAAATAGATGTCTGCATCAAGTTTCGGGAAGTGAATGCCAAGGCCGGATGGGCTGATCTCTATCTCCTGCAAATCAGCCAGCCGTGCCTGTCCTAAGCCTTGCACCAATTGTGGCGCAAAGGCCAGCTCTAAGCCGCTAGATAGCGTGATTAACAGACGGCGTTTATGTTTACTGTAGCTAGCAGATATTGCGCGTGCAGCCGGATTATTAGCTGCACGCTCGTTCGCCTGCTGGATCATTTCATCGGTGAGTTCCATGTATATTCTCCCACTGCGCCAGTATTTCGGCATTGCGTTGTATTAGCTCGGCAAAAATTCGGCGCAGTGTTTTGCTATCGAAGCCATAGTTTTCGCGTAATTCTGGCGGCTGTTGGTGAGTCAGATTGAAAATTGCTTCGCAACCATTGCCTATCACATGAACGTGACTCGGATCGTGATCGTTGGGGTAGATGACTACCCTCAATCCGTAGATTAAAAATATCGTTGGCATGAATATCCCAAGGCCTTGGGTTTTTTATATTATGTGTGATTAGGCGTTAGCTTGGCAGTAATTTGCGATTTTATTTTTTGGATGCAAATAAGTGTCAGCTTGGGCTATGGCCTATTCTGATGTCAGAACATTCGCCTAGAGTGTCAGATTAAAGTATCGTATTATTTTTCTTGACGCTCACAAGGCAAGGCCTTAGATTTCATCCTGACACTTTCAGTTCAGGAGGTCTCGTGCAGGGACTACGCATCGGTTATATCCGTGTTAGCAGTGTCGCTCAAAACCCAGAGCGGCAACTGGAGCATGTTCAGTTGGATAAAGTTTTTGCTGACACGGCTTCGGGAAAAGATACTCAGCGCCCGCAGCTTGAGGCGTTGCTCTCCTTTGTTCGTGAAGGTGATACGGTCGTGGTGCACAGCATGGATCGCCTTGCCCGCAACTTGGATGATTTGCGTCGCCTGGTGCAGGGGCTTACCCAGCGCGGTGTTTGCATTGAGTTCGTTAAAGAACATCTGGTTTTTACCGGTGAAGATTCGCCAATGGCAAACCTCATGCTGTCTGTTATGGGGGCATTCGCTGAGTTCGAGCGGTCGTTAATCCGCGAGCGTCAACGCGAGGGTATTGCTTTGGCAAAACAGCGTGGCGCTTATCGGGGGCGTAAAAAGGCGCTATCTGACCAAGCTATCGCGGAAGTGCAGCAGCGAGTGATGGCTGGTGAAAAGAAGGCGACACTGGCCCGTGAATTTGGCATCAGCAGGGAGACGCTGTATCAATATCTTCGTGCATCGGTGTAATCGTTGGTGAGCAGTACTGTGAATGTCGGCGCCGTGTTGGCAAGCCAACACCACGCCTGTCACACAAGCGAGCATCGCCCCCTTTGGGCGCGAACTCGCTGAGTACGTCAACGTGATCGTGAGTGACCTTTATTGCGTTCTGCCGGTCAGCAGATTACCACCGTAAACGTACTAAAATTCAGGGCAAGGCGCTGCCTAGGCAGCTCAGCGGCGAGACAGCGGCTACCGCCGAAAAAGGCCACGCCAGTAATTACAGCTTTGATTTATTTTTTTTGTCCTGCGTGCTATACACGCATTACACCCGTGCATGTTTTGGAGGTTGATATGTTAGCACTTCGTTTACCAGCAGAGATTGAGTCTCGTTTGGCGCATTTAGCGCAAGTCACGAACCGCACCAAGTCTTTTTATGCGCGTGAAGCCATTTTAAAGCATCTTGAGGATATGGAAGACTTCTACTTAGCCGAAAGTACGGCTGAGCGAGTACGCCGCGGTGAAGAGCAGACATTCAGTTTAGATGAAGTGGAGCGTGAGCTTGGCTTGGCAGATTGAGTTATCGACTTCAGCTAAAAAACAATTGTCGAAAATCGACAAGGCTCAAGCTCAGCGGATCATTAAGCATTTGCGACGCATTGTGATGCTGGAAAATCCAAGAGACGTGGGCAAAGCCTTGGCGGGAAATTTGCGCACTTATTGGCGTTACCGCGTGGGTGACTATCGGATTATCTGTGATATCTCAGATGGTGAGATGGTTATCTTGGCGCTAGAGATTGGTCATCGCAACGTTATTTATCGCGAGTAACCAGCAGCAGTTTCGCTGAGTGCTTTTCTAAGCCAACGCTATGCGATGAACTGAGGTGGAGTTTTGAAAAATGTGTCATGGCATTCACCGGTGCACATTATCGATTAAGTCAGCAAATAGAACGTATGAGCGCAGTTAAAAAACCGGTTACGTGGCTCGACCAAGAGCCGCATTACTATCATCAAGACAGCCGAGGGCATTTTGCCACCCTCGTACTGTTTGCCGATGGTAGCTATAAGCACATCAGCTATCGCATGGGCGAGCTGAACGCGACCCTTGCCGCCTTGGCGGGGCAAAGCGACTGCTACATCAGCCAAGCCTCATTTCGCAGCAAAAGCCGTGCCCTAGCCAATCTCGACCAGCTGAAAATGCTGTTTTTGGACTTGGACTGTTACAAGGACGGCTGGCAGGGTGTCGCGCCAGAAGAGATGGTGTGGCATGTGCTGTATGCCTGCGAACAAGTAAAGGTGATGCTGCCCTCATTGATCGTGTTTT